>NZ_JBHYGX010000002.1:116710-172664 GCF_042739975.1 Streptomyces sp. NPDC059080 | reverse complement strand
CCCCTCGCCGCTGCCCCCGCGCTCGCCGGGGATGATGCTGCAGTTCCCGGCGACCCCCGGGGACGGCTGGCCGCCGAGCAACACCCCGCCCCCCACCCCCCCCCCGGCCCCGGCCGAGACCCTCCCGCCGCCCGCACGTCGCCTCTCACAGATTCCGGCCGATGCCCATGAGCTGGTCGAAGACGCCAAAGGCGGCGACGGTGAGGGGGATGGCGAAGGCGCCCAGGACCGCGCCGAGCCCGCCGAACCAGAGGGGGCGCCGCATCGACGGGAGTTCGGGCCGCATCAGCCGCCGGAACCCGTACAGCACCAGCACGGCGCCGATGACGATCGCGGCCGTGGGACCGGATCCGCCCGGCAGATCCAGCTGCGCGGGCCCGGCCAGCAGCAGCGTGAACAGGCCGATCGCACCGGCGATCCCGACCGGCGCCACCTCGACGACGACCTTCGCGCCACCGGCCCGCAGCAGCAGCCCCAGCCCGATGCAGGCGGTGATCGCCGCGCTGAACGGCGAGGTGCCGTCGATGCCGAGCAGCACCAGCGCGACGGCGCACGCCAGCGACAGCGCACCGCCCCACAGCGCGAGCAGCAGCATCGCGGTCCGCACCGCGGTCTCCAGCTCCGTACCCTCCGGCGTCGACCCGCCCTGACGCCGGTAGCCGAACGCGGCCACCCGTCCGGCCGTCGCCGGTGCGATCAGCAGCAGCCCGAACGCGACGACGGCGATCACCGCGGCGCACTGTGCGGTGTCGGCCTTCAACAGCGCCAGCAGACCGGTCACCACCGTGGCGATCAGTGCGCCGAGGAGCACGGCGGTGGTGGTGACGCCCATCGACGCGACGGCGGCCAGCACGGCACCGACGAGCACCCCGCCCGCCAGGCACAGCGCGGTCGTCCCGTTCGCGGTCAACGCGGCGGACGGCGCGGTCTCCTGGGCCACCAGCGCCCACGACGCGACCGCCAGACACGGGATCGCGCTCAGCGCCAGCGCCAGCCGCACCGAGCCCGGTACCGACCAGCGCCGCTCCGTCGCCAGCCAGGACAGTCCGGGCAGCAGCAGGCCCAGGGCGGCGGCCGCGGTGCCGGTGACCGCGGGCTCGACCGGCTGCGTCACGGCGGCCAGCACCAGCGCGGCCAGCCACCACACCAGCCCGCAGGCCATCACCGTCACGGTCCGCGACCGGGCGTCCCAACGCCGGTCCAGTGCCTGCTCGGAGACCTCGGAGACCTGCTCGGCGACGTCCAGCACGACGGGCTCGTCGAACTCGTCGGCGACCACGTCGCGCAGGTATAGAAGCTGACCGTCCGCCATGCCGAGGTCGGCGAGGCTGTGTTCGGGCGCGATGGCCCCGCCCGTCCCCGTCGCCAGCGACCAGGCGGCGGGCATCAGCTCGTTCTCCTCCAGCTCGCACAGGCGGGCCAGGTCATCGATGTACTCGGCGATGGGAGCACGGGCCGGGACCGCGAGGTCCACCTGCCTGTGTTCGCCCACGACCGTGATCCGGCAGCGCTCATCGGCCATCGGGTGCTGTCAGGTCCTCTCGTGCTCGGTGCGTTGTGCGGTTCCGCTCAGGACGCGGCCGCGGACGCGGGTGTATCAGCTCGCGCTGTTCTGCCAGGTGCGTTGGTTGGCCCACTCGGCCTCGGAGTAGTTCGACCAGTTGACGTTCATCGCCATGGCGATCTGGCCGAGCACGCCGCCCGGCCCGAACAGGCCCTCGGCGGCGGTGTTCCACTCCGCCTGCAGCCCCTCGTAGTACACCTGCGCCTGACCGGACCAGGTCTCCGAGATCGGCTGCAGCAGGAGGACCAGCTGATGCAGCTCCTCCGCGATCTGCTCCGACAAGTCATTGATGTGCTTGCCTGCGGTCTCCAGCTCCTGGCGGACCAGGATGGACGATCCGTCGATTCCTGCCACGACGCTCCTCAAGTTTGGGCGGTCAGCCGGTCGGTTCGGTGGTCAGCTGAGCCGGGCCGTGGGCAGCTCGGCCTGGAGGGCCCTGATCCGGTTCAGGTTGTCCTGCTCGGATTCCTTGTAGTTGACCTCGTTGCCGCGCAGGCCCGACGCGATGTCGGTCAGGGCGTTGTGCAGCATCTGCGCGTACGTGTCGTACTCGGCCATGTAGATCTGGAACGTGTTGTGGGCGATGCCCTGCCAGGACTGTTCCAGCGAGATGACGTACGCCTTGAGGTTCTGGAGCTTGGTCTCGACGTCCGCCGCCGTGTTGTCACACGAGCTGGCGGCCTGGGCGATCATCTCCGGAGTGACCTTGAAGCCCGACGTGGTATGCCCGCCCTGTTGCATCTGCCCGCCCTCTCGCGCGCCGGATCCCGCCCGGCAGTTGGCTGTTCCGCGGCCACTTTCGCAGCCGCCGGACGCGTCGGAACAGTCCCCTGTTCAGATGTCCCGCCCGTAACCCGGAACCGTCCCGACCTCTTGACCGTACGCCGACAACGAGTAAAGTCCAGACCAATTGGTGAGCGGGTCGGGCCCTCGCATCCGGTGTCGGCACCGGGCGCAGGCCGCCGCCCGTCTCGCCGTGCACCACCTTCGCGTCATTCACCCCCACTCCCGAGGCTGCCCGGGGGCGTGCGTGCCAGGCGGCGCCGCGTCCCGATGTCTTCCGCGGTGGCCTCCTTCGCGAAAGGTATGCCATGAACAAGAAACGCAGGCTGGCCCTGGGCATCGGCGCGGCCATCGCCCCGCTGCTCGTCGTCACCGTCCCGGCCGGCTCCGCCAGCGCCCACGGCTACATCTCCCACCCGCCCAGCCGCCAGGCGCAGTGCGCGGCCGGGACGGTCGACTGCGGGCCCATCAAGTGGGAGCCGCAGAGCGTCGAGGGACCGAAGGGGCTGACCAGCTGCAGCGGCGGCAACAGCCAGTTCGCCGACCTCGACGACGACTCCAAGGGCTGGAAGGTCACCCCGGTCGGCAGCACCACCAGCTTCAGCTGGCAGCTGACGGCCCGCCACGCGACCAGCACCTGGCAGTACTACGTGGGCGGCAACAAGGTCGCCGAGTTCGACGACCACGGCGCCCAGCCCGGCGCGACCGTCACCCATCAGGTCAACTTCGGTGGCGTCACCGGCATGCAGAAGGTCCTCGCGGTCTGGAACATCGCCGACACCGCGAACGCCTTCTACGCCTGCGTCGACGTCAACATCGGCGGCTGACCGGACACCCGCACCGCCCGGACGGCCGGTTCCGCTTCCGGTCCGTCCGGGCACCGCGCGCCCCGCCCCCGCACCACGCGGCGAACGGCGCCCGGCACACCCGTTACGATCGGCCCTTTGTGGCCGTCGTACGTGGCCGTCGCCGGGAGGACGAGATGGGCCTGTTCCGCCGAGGACCGAAGCGGGATCCCCGTGACCTGCCACGCGACGGGGAGTTCCCCTTCTTCTCGGACCGCGAGGGCGGCGTCTTCCGCTCCCAGGTCCGCCAGGCGTTCGCCGAACAGGGCCTGGAGGTCACGGTCTACGCGGGCGTCGTCGCCGACTCCGGCGGCCGCCGGTTCGGCCTCGGCAACCTCGCCGCCGTCTGCCACCGCGACCGCCGCGGCGAACGCAGCTGGCCCGGCCTCGTCCGCGACCACGTCGGCAAGGTCCTGCGCACCATGGACGGCCCGCAGCCGCTGGAGATCCTCTCCGCCGACGAGATCCGCGCCTGCCTCTACCCCCGCGTCGTCGCCGAGGAGACCCTGCCCGCCTCCGACGCGTTCCGCTACGGCCGCGAGCCCGCCGAGGGGCTGCGGGAGGTGCTGGCGCTCGATCTGCCCGACGCGGTGCAGATGCTCAGCGAGGACTCCCTGCGGGACGTCGGGGACATCGCCGAGCTGCGGATCCGCGCCATGAACAATCTGCGCGCCCTGCCGGTCGAGGGCCACGAGACGGTGCGCCGCCCGGACGGCGCCTCCTTCGAGGTGCTGTTCGGCGACTCGTTCTTCACCGCCAGCCGGGTCCTGGCCCTCGGCGAACTGGTCGAGCGGATCACGGGCACCCCGCTGACCGCCGACGGCGCCCTCGTGGCGATGCCCTTCCGCCATCAGCTCGGCTTCCACCGCATCCGCGACGCCCAGGTCATCCCGGCGCTCCAGGCGATGGCGGAGTTCGCCGCCGCCGGGCACCGGGACGCCGCGGGCGCGATCAGCCCCCATGTGTTCTGGTGGCGCCGGGGCGTGATGACGCCGCTCAGCGAGCCGGACGGGGCGGGGCTGCGGGTGGTCGTGGACGGCGATTTCCAGCACATGCTGGAGCGCCTGGTCGACGACGAGGCATGACCGCCGAAAAATTCTTGCGGCATTTTTCCCGGGAAGGGGAACCCCGACGGCCCCTGACCCGTTATCCCGAGTGAGGCCCCGCGTCATCCCCCGTGCGCGGGGTCTCGCCATGTCCGCAGCCGGACGCCGCAGCGCCCGCCGTGGCCGTCCCGCTCACCCCTCCGCGCCGCCCGGCCGCCCTTCCTCCGCCGCGTCCAGCAGCCGCGAGCGGATCAGGAACCGCACCCCCTCCGGCGCCTCCAGCGAGAAGCCGCTGCCGCGGCCCGGGACGACGTCCACGATCAGCCGGGTGTGACGCCAGCGGGCGAACTGATCGGCGCCCATCCAGAACTCCACCGGCTCCGCCACCCCGGCCACCGCCAACCGCTCCAGCAGCACATCCGATGCGCCGGTGCGGAACTCCCCGGCCGGGAAGCACATCGGTGCGCTGCCGTCGCAGCAGCCGCCGGACTGGTGGAACATCAACGGCCCGTGCGCCGCCCGCAGCCGCCGCAGCAGACCGGCGGCCGCCTCCGTCACCGCCACCCGTGCCACCGCGCCGTCCGGCCCGTTCCCCGCCTCGTCCATCCGCGGTCCCTCCGTCCGTGGCCCCCGGGGCCGCTCCCGCGCGGGGCCGCCGCCCAGCCAACCCGCCGCCGGGTTGCACGGACGTTGCACCGACCGGCGCCCCCGCGCCCGGCCGCCCTAGACTGTCCCCTCGACACGAGGCACACACCCAGGGGGACGGAGACGGCAGTGGCAAGGGGCATCGAGGGTGGTGGGACGGATCCGTCCGCCGAGGTGCTGACCGAGGCGGCCGCGATGTTCGGCCTGCTGGCCTCGCCGCCTCGGCTGCACCTCGTCTGGGCGCTGACCCAGGGCGAGAGCGACGTCACCGGGCTCGCGGAGCGCGTCGGCGGCGCGCTGCCCGCCGTCAGCCAGCATCTGTCCAAGCTGAAACTGGCCGGTCTGGTCCGCTCGCGCCGCGAGGGCCGCCGCGTCGTCTACCTCGTCGACGATCCCGATGTGGTGGCCGTCGTACGGCTCCTCGTCGGACGGCTCGCCGACCGCGGCGGGCAGCACGCGTCCCGCGCCCGCCGCTTCGGTGCCTGAGACCGACGCGGCACCGGGCACCGGCCACCCGCCCGGCCCCCGGGAGGCGCCCGCCGACCTGACCCCGGGCGCCGCGGGCGGCGCCGCCCTCACCCCGCTCCAGCTGATGCGCCGCCTGGCGAGCGGACCGCGCGGCCTCACCGAGAACGAGGCCGACGCCCGGCTCGCCCGCGACGGCGAGAACACCGTCCCCGCCTGGCGCACGCCGTCCTGGCCGCGCCGGTTCCTGCGCAGCCTGCGCGATCCGTTCACCGCCGTGCTGCTCTGCCTCGGCCTGGTCTCGGCGGCGGTGGCGTCCTGGGGCACGGCCTGTGTGATCACGGTGCTGGTCGTGGTGAGCTGTGTGCTCCGCTCGGCCGGTGAGGCGCACGCCGGACGTGCGATGGCGGCGCTGCGCGAGATGGTCGCCACCACGGCGGCGGTGCAGCGGCGCCCGGACGACGACGCCCCGCCCCGGGTACGGGAGATCCCCGTCGAGGAACTGGTCGTCGGCGACGTGGTGCGGCTGGGCCCCGGCGATCTGGTCCCCGCGGACCTGCGGCTGTTGCGGGCGAACGGGCTGACCGTCCACCAGGCGTCGCTGACCGGCGAGTCCGCCCCTGTCGCCAAGCACGCCGTGGACGATCCGGCGGACGGCGGGGACGCGGATCCGCCGCACCTGTGCTTCCAGGGCAGCAGCGTCGCCACCGGCAGCGGCACCGGACTGGTCGTCGCCACCGGCGCGGACACCCGCTTCGCCGCCGCGTACCGCGCCCTCGGGCGGCGACGCGCCGAGACCGCCTTCGACCGCTCCGTCCACGGCATCGCCTGGACCCTCATCCGCTTCATGCTGCTGACCCCGCCGCTGGTCCTGATGGCGAACGCGGCGGTGCGCGGGCGGGGCCTGGAGACCCTGCCGTTCGGGGTGGCCGTCGCCGTCGGACTGACCCCGGAGATGCTGCCGGTCGTCGTCACCGCGACGCTGGCCCGCGGCGCCGCGACGCTCGCCCGCACCGGCGGCGTGATCGTCAAACGGCTCCCGGCCCTCCACGACCTCGGTGCGATGCAGGTCCTCTGCCTCGACAAGACCGGCACCCTCACCCAGGACCGGCCGCTGGTCGAACGGTCCGTGGACGCCCGGGGCCGTCCCGACCCGGGCGTGCTGCGCTGGGCCGCGGTGGGCAGCTTCTGGACCCTCGAACTCGCCGAACTCCCCGCACCGGACACCCTCGACGAGGCCGTCCTCGCCGCCGCGGACGAGGCGGGCGCCGACCCGCTCGCCTACGACGGCGTCGCGGCGCTCCCCTTCGACCCGGTGCACCGGGTCGCCGCCGCCGTCGTCCGCCGCCCCGGTGCGCTCGGCACCCACACCCTCGTCGTCAAGGGCGCGGCCGAGGACGTCCTCGCCCGCTGCGCCCGGGTGCGCGGTACCGGCGGTGACGGTGCCGGCACCGAACTGGACGACGCCGAACGGGCGCGGCTGCTCGCTTGGGTGGCGCGGGAGACGGACGAGGGGTTGCGGCTGCTGGCCGTCGCTGTCGCGGACCGTCCGGCCCGCGCGGGCGCGTACCGCGAGGCCGATCTGCGGGGCCTGACCCTCCTCGGCTTCGTCGCGCTGCGCGACGCACTCGCCCCGTCGGCCGCCGACGCGCTCGGCGTCCTGGCCCGGCGCGGCGTCCGCGTCAAGATCCTCACCGGCGACCACCCGGGCACCACTGCCCGCGCCTGCCGGGATCTGGGCCTCGACCCCGGCGAGGTGCTGACCGCCGGGGCGCTGGCGGAGGTGGACGGCCCGGCGCTCGCCGCGGCCGTCGACGGTGCCACCGTCGTGGCCCGCTGCACCCCCGCCGACAAGGCCCGGATCGTCGCCGCGCTGCGTGAGGCCGGGCAGGTCACCGGCTTCCTCGGCGACGGCGTCAACGATGTGCCCGCGCTGCACGCCGCCGATGTCGGCATCACCCCGCGCGGCGCGGTGACGGTGGCGCGGGAGGGCGCCGATGTGGTGCTGGCGGAGAAGGATCTCACCGCCATCGGCCGGGCCGTCGCCGCCGGCCGGTACAGCAGCGGCTCCCTCGCCGCGTATCTGCGCATCACCCTCTCGTCCAACCTCGGCAACGTCCTCGCGATGCTCGGCGCCGGGCTGCTGCTGTCGTTCCTGCCGATGCTGCCCGCGCAGGTCCTGGTGCAGAACCTCTGCTTCGACGCCGCCCAGCTGGCCTTCGCCCTGGACCGGCCGGGCGACGGCGTGCTGCGCGGGCCTGCGGCGCTGCGGCCACGGGCCTTCCTGCGGTTCATCACGGTGTTCGGGCTGATCAACGCCGCCGCGGACGTGGCGACGTTCGCCGCCCTCGCGGTCGCCCTGCACACCACCGGCGCCCGCGGTGAGGAGGTGTTCCACGCCGCGTGGTTCACCGAGAACCTCTTCACCCAGGCGCTGGTGATGCTGCTGCTGCGCGCCGGGCACCTCACCGTACGGGGCCGCCCGGGGCCGGTCCCGGGCGCCGCGGCGGGCCTCGCCGTCATCGGTCTGCTGCTGCCGCTCTCCCCGCTGGGGCCGCCGCTGGGCCTGGCGGCACCGCCGCTGCTGTATTACGCGCTGCTCGCCGCCGTCCTCGTGCTGTACGGGGCGGCGCTGGCCGCGGCGCGGCGGCGGTTCCTGCCGGGCAGGCGCTGACCGGACGGGGCCGGGCCCGCGCCCGGGGACTTTCCCGTCAGCCGTACGACAGCTTCGAGCAGGCGTCGTCATCGGCGGTGCGGGCGTCGTCGGAGACCTCCGAGGGCACCTTGCCGTCCGCGGGCGGCGGCGAGGCGGTGGCGTCGCCCTCGGGCGGCTCGCTGTACGAGCTGCCCAGGGTGACGATGATGCCGGGCGCGGAGCTCTCGTGGAGTTCCGCGTCGGGGAAGAGCCGGGCGGTGGTGCGGGCGTGCTTCTCCTGGCCGGGGCCGTAGGAGATCCGCGTGGTGGTGTGGTCCTGGGACGGCGCGGTGGTGGTGGACAGGACGGTGAAGCCGGAAGAGCGCAGGGTGGCCGCGACGCGGGAGCCCAGCCCGCTGCTGTGGGTGCCGTTGAGGACGGTCACGTCGATCCCGGCGCCGGAGACGGGCGCCTCGGACGCGGGCGCGGTGGGCTCGCCGTGCTTCTTCTTCGCGCCGCCCGCACCGGCGGCGTCCTTGCCGTCGAGGGTGCGGTCGGCACGCAGGGACGCCCAGAGGGAGTCGGCGGCGGGGTGCACGATCGCGACCCGGGCGCCCTGGTAGCGCCAGGGCACGGTGACGAACGCGGTGTCGTGCAGATCGATGTCCTTGAGCGACATCGCGAACGACAGGAGTTTCTGGGCGCTGCCCAGCTCCGGGTCGACGGTGAGGGATTCGGTGGCCGCGGTGGCGAGCGGCAGCAGCGTGGTGGGGTTGACGCCCTGTTCCTTTATCTTGCGTATCAGCCCGGAGACGAACGCCTGCTGCCGCTTGATCCGGCCGATGTCGGAGCCGTCGCCGACGCCGTGCCGCAGCCGTACGTAGTCCAGTGCTTTGCGTCCCTCGACGGTCTGCGGGCCCTTGGTGAAGATCCGTTCGCCGCGTGAGCCGCGGTTCGGGTTGAGATCGCCCTGGTAGACGTCCTGCGGTACGCAGACGGGGACGCCGCCGACGGCTTCGGTCATCTTCGCGAAGCCGTTGAAGTCGACGACCACGGTGTGGTCGACGCGCACCCCGGTCAGCTTTTCGATGGTGTTCTGGGTGCAGGCGGGGTTGCCCTGGGCCGTCTCGCCCACGGTGAACGCCGAGTTGAACATCGCGTTGCTGCGTTGCTGGGTCCAGGAGCCGTCCGGGAGCTTGCAGGGCGGGATGTCGACGAGGGCGTCGCGGGGGATGGACACCGCGAGGGCGTGCTTGCGGTCGCCGTAGATGTGCAGCAGGAACGCGGTGTCGGAGCGGCCCACATCGCCCTCGCCGCCGCCGAGTTCGCTGTTCTTGCCGGAGCGGGAGTCGGAGCCGATGACGAGGACGTTGCTGCCGCCGGTGTTGGCGTCGGGGCGGTCGCGGCTGACGCCGTCGGCGCCGAAGGTCGTGATGTTGCCGTCGAGCCGGTAGTAGAGCCATCCGGCTCCGGCGGCCAGCAGGACCACGAAGGACGCGGCCGTCACCCCGGCTATCCGGGCCTTGCTGCGCCTGCGCCTGCGCCGCCCCCGGGCGGCGTTGTCCCCGTTGCGGCGTCCGTCGCGTGCCGAATGGCTGCCTGTCACGTGTGCACCCTCAATTGCCCGGATTCTTCCTGCGGGGAAGGCGGTTCGCCCCCGCCCAGAGTTGTATAGTTGCGCAATGTAGCAAGTAAAGGCCGGTGGTGTTCCACCGGAGACCCGGCAATCCGAGAGGCGGCGGCGATGCTGCGTAACGGACTGGAGCCCTGGCACCTGCTGATCGTGGGAATCGTGGTGATCCTGCTCTTCGGGTCCAGCAAACTCCCCGACACCGCACGCGCGTTGGGCAAATCCCTGCGGATCCTCAAGAGCGAGACCAAGGCGATGAAGAACGACGACGCGGGCGCGGGGCCGCCGCCCGGGCCCGGGGATTCCGCAGCCTCCTCCGGTTTCGTCCCCGCGCCCGGCGCCACAGCTGCTCCCGGCCCGGAGCAGGCGCCCGCCGCCTCCGCCCCGGCCCACGCGTCCGGCGGCCCGGCCGCGCCCGCCGCGCACACCCTGGCAGCGCCGGGCGCCGCCCGTTCCGCCGCGTCCGGCGACGCCGCCCCGGCCGTCGTGCCCGTCACCGACCGGGGGACCGGCGGTGGCTGACGAGAGACCCCGCACCATCCTTCCGACCGCACCGACCACGGGGGTTGATGTGCCGACGACCGAAGCGTTCCGGCCACCGGACGAGGCGGACTTCCCGCAGCTCCTGGACCGTGCCCTGGCCACCCGGGAGATCGCGGAGGCGCTGCGCCGCGCGGGCGGCGACCCCGACGCCGGGCAGCTGCGCGCCGACGCGCTCCGCGCGGAGGCCGCCATCGCCGCCGCCGCGGAGCAGGAGTACCGCACCTACCACCGCCTCGCCGCCGCCCACCCCGCGCCCCGCCCGGCCCGGCCGTCGGTCCGTCCGTCGGTCCGTCCGTCGGCCCGGGCCACCGGCGGGGTGCTGCCCGCCCTCGGCGTGCTCGTACCGGGCCTGGCGGCGGTGGCCGCGGTGATCTTCCTGCTGCTCGGCTTCGGGTTGCGCGGCGTCGGACTGCGCGGCCGTTTCGCGGACGAGCTGATCGTCTCGGGAGAGATCGCGGCCGGTGTCGCGGCGGTGGCGGCGCTCTGCGGTCTGCTGTGGATGCTGGTGGCAGCGGCCCGCAACCGTCCCTCGGCGGGCGCCCGTTCGACGGCGGACGCGGAGGTCGCCCTCGCGCTGACGGCGTATCAGAACGCGTTGGTCGAGCGCGGCCTGCTGCCGTTCCTGCGGGCCCGGCTGGGCGAGGCCGGGGGGGAGGTCCCGTCGGAGGCGGACGCGCCGTCGACGCCGGGCGGGCAGCGGCCGCCCCGTACCGGCCCCGGGTTCAGCGCGCCCGATTTCGCCAGCCCCGATTTCGCCAGTCCGGACTTTGCGAGCCCCGATTTCGCGAGCCCGCACTTCAGCAGCCCGGACTTCAGCGGGCCGGGCGGCGCCGCGGAGCGCTGAGCCCCCGCCGGGCGGCGCCGCGTGACCGGCACCGCCCGGCGGCGTTGCCGTGTCTCAGCCCTTCAGCGGACCGCCGTTGATCGCCACCCGGCGCGCGTAGCGGGTGCGCGGGTAGTAGTCGTACGACACGTGGTGCTGCACACAGCGGTTGTCCCAGAGCACCAGGGTGTTCGGCTCCCAGCGCACCCGGCACTGCAGCAGCGGACGCCCCGACACCGTCTGGTAGAGCATGTCCAGCAGGGCCCGGCTCTCCGGCTCCGACAGCTGCGGGATCCGCTGGGTGTAGATCGGGTTGACGTAGAGGATCTTGCGGTCGGTCTCCGGGTGGCGCACCACCACCGGATGCTCGCTCTTCGACGTGACGTGCCCCTTCGGTATGGGCCGGTTCCCGAACGCGAGCAGACCGTCGTGGATCGAGGTCAGCCCGTCGAGGAGTCCGCGCATCGTCGGGGAGAGCATGTCGTACGCCAGGTGCATGTTGGCGAAGAGGGTGTCGCCGCCGCTGCCGCCCTCCGGGGGGTTCAGGACATGCAGCATCGACCCGAGCGACGGCTCGGCGTCGGCGGTGCCGTCCGCGTGCCAGGCGTTGCCCGCCACGTCCTCCGCCCCTGGGACGGTGACGATCTCCAGGATGTGCGGGTCCCCGTCGGCCGGCGGCGGGTTCACCGGCCGCAGCTCACCGAAGTGGGCCGCGAACCGCAGGTGGTCCTCGGGGCTGATGTCCTGATCCCGCAGGACCAGGACGTGGTGGTCGAGGAACGCGGCCTTGATCTCGGCGAGTTGGTCGTCCGGCAGGTCCCTGGTGAGGTCGACGCCCGACACCTCGGCGCCGATCACCGGCGTGAGCGGAGCGACCTCGATGGTCCGGTACTCCCTGGCGGGCCGGGTGGTGAGGCGCTCGACGGCGTCGAGTTCGTACTGCTCCATGTCTGTTTCCTTCGGTGGATGGATGGGACAGCGGGCAGAGGATGGCTCAGGGACGGGCGTCCAGCGCCGCGTGGAGCGCGGCGGCGACGGCCTGCGCGTGCGGTGGCCGGACGATCCCGTAGTGGTCGGTGGGCAGGGGCTGCCAGTCGCCGGGCAGCGCCAGGTGGTCGCGCCACAGCTCCCGGTGCGTGGCGGCGGGCAGCGGTGCGGGCAGGCCCTCCGCCGGGTGCTCGGCCAGCCACACCCGGGCGGGTGTACGGGCCAGCCGCGGCAGCCGGTGGTCGGCCATGGAGGCGAGGTTGGCCCGGCAGCACCGCGCCAGCCGCTGTGCGTACGCCTGCCCCTCGCCGGTGAACGCGCCGTCCACCGACCCCAGTTCGTGGGCGAAGAGCGCTTCGAGCTGCTGCTCGTCGTAGCCCTGGAAGCCCGGACCGGAGCCTGGGGGCGGTGGGTCGAGCAGCTGGACGCCGCGCACCGGGCGGCCCGCCGCCTCGGCGAGCGCGGCGATGCCCACCGCCGTCCAGGCGCCGAACGACCAGCCGACCAGATGCAGCCGCTCCGTGGCGTCGCCGAACCGGGCGCAGAGCGCGTCGTGGTAGCGGCGGACCCGTTCGTCCAGCGTCATCGTGGCCGCGTCCGGGTGGCGCAGCGCCGGGTCCGCGATCAGGCAGACCGTCGCCCGGCCGTCGAGCGCGGACACCAGCGACCGGTACGCCTGGATGTCGCCGCCCACCGGATGCAGCAGGCACACCACCTCGGGCCCGGTGCCCTCCTGCCACACGTCCGGCGTCACCGTGTCCGCCGCGGCGGCTTCGGGCGCCGTGTCCTGCGCGATATGGGCCAGCAGGTCGTTGAGGCTGACCCGGGGCCCGAACCACGACAGGTCGAGTTCCACGCCGTAGTGCTGTTTGACCACGCCGATCAGGTCGAGCAGGGTCAGCGAGTCGGCGCCCAGGTCGTACAGTGGCGCGTCCGGGTCGAGCGGGTCGGCGTCGAGCCAGTCCCGGAGCCAGCCGGCGAGGAGATCCGCCCGGACGGGACCGGCCGGTTCCGGGGCGTCCGGCGCCGCGCCTTCGCCTGCCGCGTTCCGTACGGGAGCGCCGGCGGCCTCCGGTTCGGGCGCGGGCCCGGCGTAGAAGGTGCGGGACGCCTCGATGTCCGTGGTGGAGACCAGCAGATGCGGCAGCCGCAGCGCGACGGCGCGGCCGAAGACCCGTTTGCCCTCCTCGACGGTCAGGCCCACGGAAAGGTGGGCGCGGTGCCGGGCGTCGCCCGCCGGGACCCGCAGCGCCATCCCGGTCTCCCGCCACACGTCCCAGTCGAGGGCGATCCGCGCGGTGGTGCCGGGCCGATGGTGGGCGAAGGCGTCCAACAGGCCCGCCGCGGCGGCGTAGTCGTACTGTCCGACGCCGCCGAGCCGCGCCGACATCGACGAGCAGTGGACGACGAGCGCGGGGGAGCAGCGGGCGATCAGCCGCTCGACGAGGAGTGCGCCGTGCAGCTTGGCCCGCTGGCCGTGCGCGCCGCCCGGGCGCCGGACGACGAGCCCGCCGGTGGCGGCACCGGCGGCGTGCACCACCGTGGCCGGGCCGGTGGCGCGGGCGGCGATCCGTGCCACGAGCGCGTCGTGGCCGCCGGGGTCGGTGAGGTCCGCCTCGATCAGCTCGACCCGTTCCGCCCAGGGCGCCAGCGCCGCCGGCAGCCGGGGGTGCCGGGACACCAGGAGCACCCGGCCCGCGGTGTGCTCCAGCAGCCAGGCGGCGATGCCCGTGCCGATGCCGCCGGTGCCGCCGAGGATCACATGGTCGCCGTCCTCGGGCAGCGCGGGCGCCGGGTCCGGGGCGGCGGTGACGGGCACGGCCACCGGATGCCACCAGTGGCCGTCGCGGAGCGCCAGCCGCTCCGGCAGGGCGGTGCGCGGGGTGGCCGAGGTGAGCAGCGCGGCCAGCGGCCCGGCCCAGCCGGCCGGGTCGGGGCCGGGCAGATCCAGCCACCGGCCGTCGGCCGCACCCTCCTGACCGGCGACGGTGGTGACACCGGTCAGCAGCCCCGACTCCGGCCGTTCGACGTCGCCGTGGACCGGCTGCGCCTGGTACGACAGCCACCACAGGCGCGGCCGGAACGCGGGCGGGGTGTCCGCCAGCGCCTGGAGGAGGGCGGCCGGGGCGTCCAGACAGGCCCGTTCGGCCCGCGCCAGGGACACGGCGTCGACCGCGCCGGCGAGGCCCAGCGGCAGGGCGTGGAGCCAGTCGGTGCCGCCGTCCGCGTCCGGGTCGAGGGCGTCGAGGAGGTGGCGCCAGGCGGTGCGGTCGACCGGGTCGACGAGGAAGGCGTCGTCGCCGTGCCGGGCGAAGGCGTCCCCGGTGCCGACCCGGACCACCTGGTCGTACGCCGCCGTGAACTCCGGCGGCACCGCGTCCGGCACCGGCCCGTCCATGACCAGCACCAGCCGCCGCAGGGTGCGCTCCCGGCTGCCGGACGCGGCCCGGCGCCACCGCACCCAGTGGGGCTGGCTCAGCCAGTCGGCCTCGGGGAGGCGCGGGGGGACGGCGGGGGCGGCGGGGGCGGCCTCGGCCGTCGGCTGCGCGGTGGCCGGGGTGTCGGCGTCGGCCTCCTGGACCGGGGCGCCGTTCGCGGGCGGTGCGGCGGAGGCGGCCCGGGCAGCGGGCACGGCGGCTGCGGGCCGCGCGGCCGCCGTGGGCAGGGTGTTGGCGGCGCTCCCGGCGGTGTGCCCGGCCGGGCTCCCCGCCGAGGCCCGTTCCCCGTCCTCCGTACGCGCCCGCGGGAAGTCGTACTCCGCCAGGTCGAAGGCGGGCGGCGGGAAGTCCCACGGCGCCGGGGCCGGGCCGGGGTGCGCGGTGAGCGACGCACCGGCGAGCCAGGCGGCCACCGTCTCCTGCGGGCCGCGGGCGTCCGCGACCGGTGCCTCGCCGGTGCCGGAGGTCTCCGGGGGCCGGGTCGCGACGGGGTCGACGGTGCGCAGCCACCGCACCGCGGCCGCCGCGTCCGGGCAGACCGCGGCCGCCCGCCAGCGCCACTCCGGGCGCCCCGACCGCAGATGCCGCAGCACCGCCCCGTACGTCTCCGGACGGGCCGTCAGATGGTCGGCGATCCGCGCGGCGTCGGCGCGCAGCGCGGCGGGGCTCGACGCGGAGAGGAACAGACAGCCGTCCCCGGCCTCGGGCCCGGCGCCGTCCTCCGTGGCGGGCGGCGCCTCCAGCACGACATGGGCGTTGGTGCCGCCCATGCCGAAGCTGCTGACCGCCGCCACCCGGGGCCGGTCGGCGGGCCAGGGCAGCGCCGTGGTCGGGAAGTGGAACGGTGTCGGGTCCGGGTCGATGTGCGGGCTCAGGGCCCGGAAGTCGGCGTGCGGCGGGATCACCCCGTGGTGCACGCCGAGCACCGCGCGGATCAGCCCCACCACGCCCGCCGCTGCGCCCAGATGCCCGAGCTGGCTCTTGACCGAGGCCAGCGCGGTACGGCCGGACTCCGGCACGTCGAACGCCTGCCGCAGCGCGCCGATCTCGACCGGGTCGCCGAGGCGGGTGGCGGTGCCGTGCGCCTCGACGTACGCGAGGTCGGCGCCGGTGCGGCCGCTGCGCCGCAGGGCCGCCCGGATCACCTCCCGCTGTCCGGCCAGCGACGGTGCGCTGTAGCCCAGTTTGCCGGCGCCGTCGTTGTTCACCGCGGAGCCGGTCAGCACCGCGTAGACGGTGTCGCCGTCGCGCCGGGCGTGCCGCAGCGGCTTGAGGACGACGACGCCGACGCCGCTGGCGCCGACGGTGCCGCTCGCGTCGTCGCTGAACGGGCGGCAGTGGCCGTCGGCGGAGAAGATGTGCTGCGGCTGGTAGCGGTAGCCGTCGCCGAGCGTCGGGTCGACGAGCACCCCGCCGGCCAGCATCACCTCCGCGTCGCCCTGCCGCAGCAGCCCGGCCGCCAGATGCACCGCGACCAGCGAACTGGCGCACGCGGCCTGGGCGGTGAACGCCGGGCCGGTCAGCCCCAGGTGGTAGGCGGGCTTGGTGGCGAGGAAGTCCTTCTCGTGGTGGAGCGCCAGCCGGAACGCGTCCGGCAGCGCCGCCGGATCGGCCTCCCGCAGCATCGTGCGGTAGTACGCGCTCTCGCCCGCGCCCGCTATCAGCCCGGTGCGCGCACCGGCAGACGGATCCGCGATCCCGGCGTGCGCCAGCGCCTGCGCCGCACACATCAGCAGATGGCGCTGTTGGGGGTCCATCAGCCGGGCCTCGGCGCGGCTGATGCCGAAGTGCTCCGGGTCGAAGGAGAGCAGCCCGTCCATCCGGCTGCGCGCCCCGATCAGCCCGTCGGCGGCGTCGAAGTGCTCGATGCCGCGGGCGCCGGTGCGTATCAGCTCCCAGAACGCGGCCAGATCCACCGCACCGGGCAGCCGGACCGCCATACCGACGACGGCGATCGGCTCGGCCTGCGGGAGAGGCTCCGACGCCGATGCGGAAGCCGATGCGGATACGGACGCGGATACGGATGCGGATACGGATACGGATGCGGACGCGGCGGTCGGCGCGGCGTCCGGCACCGGCGTCCCCGCCCCGTCCGCCGTCTCGCCCAGGAAGCGGGCCAGCGCCCGTACCGTGACGTGCTCGAAGAGGTCGGCGACGGTGAAGCGCAGCCCCAGCTCCGTGGTGCAGCGCAGGTGGTAACGCATCAGGGTCAGGCTGGAGGCCCCGGCGTCGAAGAACGTCCGGTCGGGCTCGATGGCGTGGCCGGTCACCTCCTCGAACAGCGCGGCCAGTTCGGCCTCCCGCGGCGAGCGCGGCACCGCGTCCGCCGCCCGGCCGCCCACCTCCTCACCGGGCGCCCGCAGCGCCGCCGACCGGTCCAGCTTCCCGCTGGGCGTACGCGGCAGCGCGGCCAGCCGCCGGAAACGGGTGACGCGGACGTACGCGGGCAGCAGCGTCGCCAGATGCGCGGTGAGGCCGTCGGCGTCGGGCGTCGCGCCGCGGCATGCGAAGCACGCCGTCAGCGCGGCGCCGTCCGGGACCACCACGGCGTTGGTGATCTCCGGGTGCCGCAGCAGCGCCGCCTCGACCTGGCCCAGCTCCAGCCGGTGCCCGCTCAGCTTGATCTGCTGGTCGTCGCGGCCCAGATAGTGCAGCAGCCCGTCCCGGCCGAACCGGGCCCGGTCACCGCTGCGGTAGAACAGCCCCTCGCCCGGCAGTTCGGTGAACCGCTCGGTGTTGAGGTCCGCCCCCGGCGTGTCCAGGTAGCAGCGGGACGCCATGGTGCCGCCGATGAGCAGGTCGCCGGGGCAGCCGGGCGGTACCGGTCGCCCGTCGCCGTCGACGACCCGCAGCACCGCACCGGCCACCGGCCGCCCGATGGCGGGCCGCTCCGGCCAGTACGCCGGGTCCCCGTCGAGGCACAGGGCGCTCACCACATGCGTCTCGGTCGGCCCGTAGTGGTTGAACAGCCGGGCGCCGGGCAGCCCCGCCAGCCAGCGGCGGATCGCGTCCGTGCACACCAACTGCTCGCCCGCGGTGACCACGTCGCGCAGCCGCGACGGGTACCGGCCCAGGTGGACGGCGTGCTCCGCCAGCAGCTGGAGCGCCACGTACGGCAGGAAGATCCGCTCCGCGCCGGACGCCTCCAGTTGGGCGAGGAGCGCGGGCGCGTCCTGCCGCATGCCGGGGCCGATCAGCCGCAGCGTCCCGCCGCCGCACAGCGCCCCGAAGATCTCCTGGAACGACACGTCGAAGGAGAGCATCGAGAACTGCTGGGTGACGGCGGGCGCGCCCAGACCGCCCGCGTCCGCCTGCCAGGCGAGGAGGTTGCACAGCGTCCGGTCGGAGACCTGGACGCCCTTCGGGGTGCCGCTGGACCCCGACGTGAACAGCGTGTACAGCGGCCGGGCCCCGTCGTGCGGCGCGACCGGCGCCCCCGGGCCGCCCGCCCGCAGCGTCACCGGATGCCGCACCACACGGCCCTCGGGGTCGACGGCGTCCAGGCCGGGCGCGCCGCCCGGCGGCACCAGCACGCACAGCGGCGTGGCCCGGTCGAGGACCTGCCGCAGCACGGCGGGCGGATACGACGGGTCGAGCGGCACGACCGTCAGGTTCAGCCGGGCGAGCGCCAGCAGCGCCACCACATGCGTCAAGGACGGCTCCAGGTACAGCGCGACCCGCGCCGGGGCGCCGTCCGCGACCGGGAACGCCTCCCGCACCTCCGCGGCCAGCGCCGCTGCGTACCCGTCCAGCGTGGCGTAGTCGACGGTCCGCGTGCCGTCGTCGACGGCCGGGGCGTGCGGGGTGCGCGCCACCTGCCGGGCGAAGCCCTCGGCCACCGTCGCGAACGACGGGTGGGCCCGCGGGCCGCGGCCGTGGTCGGGCAGCAGCGCGCGGTGCGGTGCGGCCAGTTCGGCGGGGGTGTGCGCGCCCGCGGCGGCGAGGAGGTCGAGGGCCCGCCGCAACAGCGTGTCCAGCGCCGCGACGTCCTCGGCGCCGAAGTGGTCGGTGGCGTACTCCCAGACGCACTCCAGCCCGTCCGCGTACGCGACGACGGAGAGCGTCAGCGGGCACTTCGCCTCGGCCGGCGGCCACCACAGGGGGCGGGCCGCGCAGCCCGGCAGCCGCAGCGCCTCGAAGTCGGTGTTCTCCTGGACGAAGAGCACATCGAACGGCGCGCCGTCGTCCCCGGACGCGTCGGCCAGGCCGCCCAGCACGTCCGAGAACGCCACGTCCTGCCGGTCCAGGACCGCGCCCACCTCCGCGCCCCAGCGCAGCAGCTGGGCGCGCAGCGCCTCGTCGGGGGCGACGGCCAGCGGCAGCAGCACGGTGTTGGCGAACATCCCGACGCCGTCCGCGAATTCGGGCACCGGACGGCCCGCCACCGGCGCCGCGATCCGCGGCCGGGTGCGGCCGGTCACCGCGTACAGACTCCAGGCGAAGGCGCCCAGCAGCACCTGGAAACGGGTCAGGCCCAGCTGGGCGCAGAGCCGGTCGACATGGGTGCGGCGCACCGTGTCGAGGCGGGTGTGGAGCAGCCGCGCCTCGGGGAACGGCGTCTCCCGCGTAGGCAGCAGCCGTTCGCCCGGCCCCTGCGCCTGCGCCTGTGCGTAGTGCGCGGCGAGCGCGTCGCGGCGCTCGGCGTAGGCGGGGCGGGTGAACCATTCCGCCTGCCAGTGGGCGTGGTCGAGCGGCGTGTACCCGGCGTCCGGCGCCGCGGACGCCTCGCCCGGGTACGCCGCGTACACCTCCGACAGGTCGGCGAAGAGGACGTTGAGCGACCAGCCGTCGACCGCGATGTGGTGCAGATGCAGCAACAGCACCGCGCCGTCGGTGTCCGGCAGCAGGCAGGCGCGGAGCATCCGCGGCTCCGCCAGGTCGAAGGGTGCGGCGAAATACCGTGCGGCGAAGGCGCGTCGGCCCTCCTCGTCCGGCGGCGGCGCGCCGGGGCCGGTCCACGGGTCGTACGGGTCGCCGACGGTCTGCCGCAGCCCCTCGGGCGTCGCCTCGAAACCGGTCCGCAGCGCCGGGTGGCGCACCACCAGCTGCCGCAGCGCGTGCCGGAGCGCCGCCGCGTCGACCGTGCCGTCCAGCCGGAACGCCTGGCCCACGTGGTAGGCGCGGGAGGCGGGGTGGCGCCGCTGGTGCAGCCAGAGGCGCTGCTGCTCGCTCGTGGCCGGGGCGGAGCGCGCGCCCGAGGGCGGTGCCACCGGCGGATAGGGCGACCCCGCGGTGCCGCGGGCGGCGGCCACCGCCTCGGCAACGGCGGCGAGATCCCCGCCGAGGACCAGCGAGCGGTCCAGTTCACAGCCCCAGCGGCGGCGCGCCGCGAAGCAGAACCGCAGCGCCTTCAGCGAGTCGCCGCCCGCCGCGATCCACCGGTCGTCCGGCCGGGGATCCGCCAGCCCCAGCACCTCACCGGCCAGCTCCAGGACCTCCCGCTGCCACGGCGTCACCTCGGCCGCGGGAGCCTCGCCGGTACGCCGCCACGGCCGGTCCGCGCGGGCCAGCAGCGCCGCCTCGTCGACCTTGCCGTTCGCGGTCAGCGGCACCGCGTCCACCAGGAAGAGGTGGTGCGGGCGCATATAGGTGGGCAGCCCGCCGGCGAGGTGGTGTTCGCACTCCTCGTACGACAGCTCACCGTCCAGCACCAGGAACGCCAGCAGCTCGCGCGGGCCGTCCGCGCCGGAGCGGCGGGTGCACACATAGGCGCGGCGCACCGCCGGATGCGCGGCGATCTGCCGCTCCAGCTCGCCCGGTTCGATCCGGAAGCCCCGGACCTTCACCTGCCGGTCGGCGCGACCCACGAACGTCAGCAGCCCGTCGGCGTCGGCGTGCACCAGGTCGCCGGTGCGGTAGTGGACCGCCCGCCCGCCGTCGTACCAGGGCAGCCGGACGAAGCGGCGCGCCGTCTCCTCGGGGAGGTTGCGGTACCCGGCGGCCAGCCCGGCGCCCGACAGATACAGCTCACCGATCTCACCGGCCGCCGCGGCGCCTGTCCCGTCCGTGGCCATCACCACCGTGCCGGTCTCCGGCAGCGCCCGCCCGATGGGCACCACCTCGCCGTCGAAGTCGCGCGGTACGGGGTACGACACCGCGAAGGTGGTGGCTTCCGTCGGCCCGTAGCCGTTGAACAGCCGGGTGGCGGCGTCCGGGTTGTGCCGGTACCAGCGGCGGACGGTACGGGCGTTGAGCTGTTCGCCGCCGACCAGGACCTGCCGGGCACCGGCGAAGCAGCCGGGCGCCGCGTCCACTACGGCGTTGAACAGCGCCGCGGTGACGAACAGCGTCTCGATCTCCTCCCGCAGCAGTACTGCGGCCAGCCGCTCCGGATCGCGGACGTCCGCGTCGTCGACGATCACACAGCAGCCGCCGGTCAGCAGCGGCACCCACACCTCGAAGGTCAGCGCGTCGAACGCCGGATTGGACAGGCAGGCGAACCGCATGCCCGGCGCCGTGTCGACGAACCCGGGCCGGGCCAGCCGCAGCACCCCGGCATCCCGGAGCTCCACTCCCTTGGGCAGGCCGGTCGTTCCGGACGTGTAGAGGAGGAAGGAGAGCGGCCCGCTGGACGGCGGCCGCTCCTGCGGTGCCGGGAAGCGGTCCCGCGCGGCGAGCAGCCCGTCCGCGTCCAGCGTCCGGACGCCCGGCGGGACCTCGGGGGCCCGCGCGCCGTGGACGAGGGCGACGGCGTCCGCGTCGGTGAGGATGTGGCGGCGCCGCTCCGGCGGGCTCTGTGCGTCCAGCGGGACGACGTGGGCGCCCAGCCGCAGGATGCCGAGCATGACGCAGACCAGCTGCCAGGAGCGCGGCAGCTGCACCGCCACCGCCTGACCGGGGCGCACACCGTGGCGGCGCAGCCCGTCCGCGACGGCGGCACCGGCCGCGTCCAGCGCCGCGTGGTCCAGCCGTACCGCACCGTCGCACACGGCGGGCGCATCGGGCGTGCGCAGCGCCCAGGCGTGCACCGCCTGCGCCAGTCCGGGCATCAACGTTCCTTCTGGGTGCGGGAGTTCGGTGGGATCTGTGGGCTCGGTCGGCTCGGACCCGCGGTCCGCCACGGGCTCGTTCGGGGATTCCGTCATGCCGTACCTCCGGCGGGGGAGCCGTCACCCGGGGCGTCCGGGGCGTCCGGGGCGTCCGGGGCGGCGGGCGGCGCCGGTTCCGGCAGCCGGGCCAGCTCCGCGGCGATCAGCTCCGCCACCCGCGGCAACTGGTCGCCCTCCAGCATGTCCCAGTGGCCGCAGGCCACCGGCGCGGTCATCAGACCACCCCCGGCCCGCCGCTCCCAGAACGCCCGTACCTCCTGCCGGTCCGCCGGGCTCTCGTCCTCCTCGGTGGCCTGGACGAACACCAGCCGGGCGCCGGTCGACGGCACCTCGTGGTCGCGGGCGGTCATCCGGTTGTGGTTGTAGATCCGGAGGTACCGGTCGATCTGCGCGTCCTCGATGCCCGGGTACATCCCGTTGAACCGCACCAGCTTCGCGCGGAACTCCTCGGCGTCCACCGGCACGACGGCCGCCCGTGCCGCCGGGTCGTCGGTGCCGCGGGTGTCGAGCAGCACCACGCTCACCCGGCGGTGCCCCGCCTCCGCCAGCAGCCGCCCCATCGCATGCGCGACGAGCCCGCCGTACGACAGTCCGCACAGGACCAGCGCCTCGTCCTCGCGCACCCCGATCAGCCGCAGATACTCCTCGGCCATCGCCTCCACCGACGGCAGCGGCTCCTCCCCGGCGTTCAGCCCGGGCGACTGGATCCCGACCACCCCGGTCTCCGGCGGCAGCGCCGTGGCCAGCGGCAGATAGCAGAACGCGGTGCCGCCCGCCGGATGGACGCAGACCACCCGCTGCCGCCCGTCGCCCGGCCGGAACTCGATCAGGCTGCTCCCGGGCTGCCCGGACGCGCCGGACCGCAGCCGCCCGGCCAGCGCCTCGATCGTCGGATGGGTCAACAGGTCGCGGATGGGCAGCGTCTCGCCGAACTCCTCGCGGACGGCGGAGGCCACCTTGATGGCCGAGACGGAGGTGCCGCCGATGCCGAAGAAGTCGTCGGTGACGGAGATCGACGGGCGCCGCAGCACGCCCTGCCAGATCCGGTGCAGCGCCAGCTCGACGTGGTTGCGCGGCGCCGCGGTGTTCACCCGCGACGGCACCGCGTGCGCCGCCACCAGCAGCGCGTCCCGGTCCACCTTGCCGCTGCGGTTCAGCGGCAGCGCCGGGAACTCCACGAAGAGCGCGGGGATCATGTGGTCGGGCAGCCGGCGGGCGAGCGCGGCGCGCCACTCGTCGGCCCGGCGCGGCGCGGCCTCGCCCCGGCCGAGGGCGGCCACCAGCCGCAGTTCACCGGCGTCGTCCCGGTCGGCGAGGACCGCCGCCTCCCGCACCCCGTCCAGCGCCAGCAGCGCCGTCTCCACCTCGCGCGGTTCGATGCGGAAGCCGCGCAGCTTGATCTGGTCGTCGTGGCGGCCCAGGAACTCCGCGGTGCCGTCGGGCAGCCGCCGCGCCAGGTCGCCGGTGCGGTAGATCCGCTCACCCGGCACGAACGGATCGGGCCGGAACCGCTCCTCGGTCAGATCCGGACGGCCGTGGTACCCGGCGGCGAGCGAGGCGCCGCCGAGCCAGATCTCGCCCGGCACACCCGGCGGCACCGGCCGCATGCGCGCATCGAGGAGGTACAGCCGGGTGTTGCCGATGGGCCGGCCGATCGGGCACGACCGGTCCAGCGGCCGCGGATCGGTGTGGGCGGTGCTGTACGCCGTGGCCTCGGTCGGCCCGTAGCCGTAGCAGATCCGCAGCCCCGGCAGCGCCTCCGTCATCCGGTACAGCGCCTTCTCGGGAAGCGGCTCCACCCCGGTCAGCAGCTGCCGTAGCGCCAGCCCCGCCAGCCGCTCCCCGGGCGCCTCGTCGATCCAGCGGACGTAGGCGGGCGGCAGGAACGCCTGGACGATGCGGTGGTCGCGCATCCACCCCAGCAACGCGTCGGGGTCGGCCCGCAACTCGTCCGGGACGAGGTGCAGTTCGGCGCCGGTGGTCAGCGGCAGCAGCAGCTCGTGGACCATCGCGTCGAAGCCGATGCCCGACCACGCGGACGTCGCCTCACCCGGTGTGGGCCCGAACCGGTCCAGCCAGGTGTCGAGGAGGTTCAGCACACTGCGATGGGTGACCGCCACGCCCTTGGGGCGCCCGGTCGAGCCGGAGGTGTAGAGGATGTACGCGAGAGCGTCGGGTGCCGTCGCCACCGCCGGCGCCTTCTCCGGGTCGCCCTCCGCCTCGACGGTCCGCAGGTCCACGTGGCCGTCGGGCGCGTCGGCGCGGTCGGTCAGCACCAGCGCCGGAGCGGCGTCCGCGACCATCGCCGCGCGCCGGGCGTCCGGCTGCCCGGGGTCGAGCGGCAGGAACGCGCAGCCCGCCTTGAGGATGCCGAGCAGCCCCACCACCAGCTCCGGCGTCCGCCCGGCGTGCAGCCCGACGACCTGACCGGGCCGCACCCCGCGGGCGGCCAGCGCGGCGGCGAGCCGGCCCGCGCGCCGCGCCAGTGTCCCGTAGGCGAGCCGTTGCCCCTCGCATTCCAGCGCCGTGGCGTCGGGACGGGCCGCGGCCTGCGCGTCGAAGCGGGCGATCAGCGAGGCGGGCGCGGTGGCCGGAACCGCGCCGTCGCCCCGCGTCGCGTCCCAGTCGGCCAGCAGCCACCGGCTCTCCGCCTCGTCCAGCAGCTCCAGCTCACCGACGGTCCGCTCGGGCGCGGCGGCCATCTGGGCCAGCACCCGCTCCAGATAGCGGGCGTACCGCTCCACCGTCGCGCGGTCGAACAGCGCGGTGGCGTAGTCGATATGGCCGGTCAGGCAACCGTCCTCCTCGGTCACCATCAGCATCAGATCGAACTTGGCGGCGATGAAGGGGAGTTCCAGCTTCTCCGCGGTGAGGCCGGGCAGCTCCAGCAGTGTGCGGAGCGCCGGGGTCCAGGAGAGCGTCGTCTGGAACAGCGGGGTGTGGGCGCTGCTGCGCGGCGGGTTGACCAGCTCCACCACCCGTTCCAGCGGCAGCTCCTGGTGGGTCAGCGCGCCACGGATCCCGGCGCGGGTCCGGCGCAGCACCTCGGCGACGCTCGGGTTGCCGGACAGGTCGCTGCGCAGGGCGAGGGTGTTGGCGAAGAAGCCGATGACATCGTCGGCGTTCCGGCCGCGGCGGTTCCCGCTGGGGATCCCGACAACGATGTCCGTCTGGCCGGACAGGCGCGACAGCAGAAGGGCCCAGCCGGTCTGCACGGCGGCGAAGAGCGAGGCGCCGTGCTCCTGTCCGGCCCGCCGGAGCGCGGCCGTCGTCCCCTCGTCCAGCTCCAGGGCGACCTGGTCGCCGCGGAAATCCTGCCGGGGCGGGCGCGGCCGGTCCGCGGGCACGTCCAGCACCGGCGGCGCGCCGGAGAGCCGCTCCTGCCAGTACGCCTCCTGCGCGACGACCTCCGGGTCGGCCGCCCGGGCGAGCTGATCGGCCGCATGGTCGGCGAACTGCCGGGAAGTCGGCTCCAACGGATCGTCCGCGCCGGTCAGGAACGCCGCGTAGAGCGCGTTCAACTCCTCGATGAACACGATTTGTGACGCCCCGTCGATCACCATGTGATGCACCGTCACCATCAGGACGTGGTCCTCCGGCGCCAGTCGTACGAGGGTGCCCCGGGCGAGCGGGCCGGTGCTCAGGTCGAACGGGACGGTGGCCTCTTCCCGGAGCACCGCGGAGAGCCGTTCCGCCGAGGGAGCCTCGTCCGACAGATCGATCGTGACCAGCGGAAAACCGGTATCGGCGGGCGCCGCGATCTGGTATGTCTCGCCGTCGATGGCCACCATGCGGGACCGCCATATCTCATGCCGCGCCACGATCGTGTCCAGGGCCCGGCCCAGCGCCACCGTGTCGAGAGGGCCCCGCAGCCGGTACGGGAGCGGCTCGTTGTAGGCGTCCTCCGCCCCCTCCAGCTGGCTCAGCACCCACAGGCGGCGCTGCGAGGGAGACAGTGGCCGCGGCACCCCCTCTCCCGGCACCGCTGCCCGCCCGCGGGAGGGCCGCACCGCTTCGGACGGGCCGCTGTGGGGATGCGCGAAGGTCTGTGTCACCGGGGAAACCATCTCTTTCCTCTGTGGGGGAGGCGGTCGGAGGCTCGTACGGGCGGGGCGCGCCGACGGGCGTCGCGCCGAGAGGGACGGCTGAGGGCGCACCAAGGGGGCGGTGGTTCCGGGTCCGTCGGGCCGGGTGCCGCGGAAGCCCGGTGTGCCGTGTGCCGGGCGGCGGCACCGGTCTCCCGTCCGCCGGGCGGGACCGGCGGGAACGAGCGGCCGATGTCCGCCCGCCACGTACCTGCTCCGTCGCCGTGGTACCGCTCATGCGGGGGTCGGTTCGGGCGGAATGAGTCGAAAGCTCGTTCCTGTGACCTCAGTGATGATTGATCAACACGTGAGTGGGTGTCAATGGCCGGAGGTTCACATCGCGGTGGGTGACTCGAAGCCGACGGTTCGTGATCCTGTTCCGGGCTCGCGGCGCCCCGGAACAGGCATTTTCGGCCGCGCCGCCGCTATCCCGCCGCCCCTCGCGCCCGCCGCTCAGGCCGTCCCGGCGGGCCGGCCCGTACCGGCGAACGCGCCGCCGCGGCCGAACGCCAGCGCCGCGAACCGCTCGCCGATGCGGCGGTGCGTGGCGGCGTCCGGGTGGAGCTGGTCGGGGAGCGGCAGCTCGGCGAAGTCCGCCTCGCCGTACAGATCCCGGCCGTCGAGGAGGAAGAGCCGCGGGTCCCCGGCGGCGCGCTGCCGCACGATACGGGCCAGCTCCTCGCGGATGACGTTCAGCGTCAGCTTCCCGGTGGCCCGCTCGGCCGGGGCGCCCGCGGCCTTGAACTGGAGCTGTCCCTCGGAGAGGTTCTCGAAGTCGGGGACGCTGGGGCCCGGGGCGTCCTCGTGGATCGGGCAGATCACCGGCGAGATCACCAGCAGCGGAGCGGTGGGGTGGCCCTCCCGGATCGTGTCGAGGAAGCCGTGCACCGCCGGGGTGAAGGCGCGCAGCCGCATCAGATCGGCGTTGACGAGATTGAGGCCGATCTTGACGCTGATCAGATCCGCCGGGGTGTCCCGCATCGCGCGGGCGGTGAACGGATCGAGCAGCGCGCTGCCGCCCAGACCGAGGTTGACCAGCTCCGCGCCGCCCAGGGAGGCGGCCAGCGCCGGCCAGGTCGTGGTGGGGCTCGCGGCGTTCGAGCCATGGCTGATCGAACTGCCGTGGTGCAGCCACACCGGCGCCCCGCGCGACGGCGCCGGCTCGACGGGCGCGTCCGTCCGCAACGCCACGAGCTGCGTGATCTCGTTGTACGGCAGCCAGATCTCGACGTCCTTGGCGCCCTCGGGCAGCCCCGCGAAGCGCACCGTGCCGGGCGGCCCCGGCTTCGTCTCGGCCGACCCCTTTGTCATGTCCACCAGCAGGACGTTCCCGCCGTCCGTCGACGCCTGCGCGGTGAGCTGCCCGTCGACCACCAGGTCGTAGATGCCGTCCGGCCGCTCCGGCGCGCCCACGTACGCCATCTTCGTGCGCAGCGTGTCCAGTTCGACGGTGGTGGCCCGGGTGCGGAACACCAGCCGGACACCGGAGGGCTGCGACTCCGCGAGGGAGAGCTGAGGGTCGGAGAACTGCGCGCGGGCGCGCGCGGGCAGCCGGTGCGGCAGCAGCCCGTGCGCGGTGCGCTCCACATCGAGGGCGCCGCGCAGCAGCTCCTCGGTGAGCGGGGTGGCGAGCAGGTCCGGGGAGGCGGCCGGGCCCGCGGTGTCGTCGTGCTGAGAGGTCATGGCGCCAGCTTGTCAAGAGCTTTCCGGATATGCACACGGATTCCCGTGCGGAGCGCGGAGCGGACGGCGGCGGGGCCGGGCGCTGTTCCGCGGGGCCGGCATGACGGCCGCGTCCGGCCGGCGGGGAGGCCCCGGTCGGACGCGGCCGCCCTCGGATGCCGTACGGCAGGGCCACGTCACCGTCAGAAGTCGTACGGCTTCTTGGCGTTCCAGTTGAGGACGTCGGCCTCGTTGTAGGTGAACTGCGGCTTCTCGCCCTTGAGGTCGACGGAGTACGCGGGCTTCTGGTGGCCGTTGTTGTCGCGCAGCGCGACGGACAGGCCGGTGCCGGTCTTGTTGTCCTTGCCGTAGTCGAAGATGTTGACGGCGCTGTAGACCTTGCCGCCGGGCCGCAGCATGATCTGCTGGTGGCCGCCCTCCGCCTTCTTCGAGAGCGGCAGCGTGGCGCCCTCGCCGTCGATCTTGACGGACGGGTACGAGGTGACCGTGCACGGCTTGGAGCCCTCGTTCGACGCGGTGATCAGCAGGTGGTCGCCCTGCTGCCCGGCGAACCGGTGCTCCGCGGTGAGCAGCAGCTCGTCGCCGACGCACTGCCCGACCCCCGCCGTGTCGCCGCCCTTGTCCGCCGCGGTGCCCGTGCCGCCCGACGCGGACGTCGACCGGGTCTCGTCCTTGGTGTCCTTGCCGCTGTTGGCCTGTGCCGCGTCGCCCTTGGCGTCCCCGCCGGACGCGGACTGGCTCTGCGGGGCGGCGTCGCTCTTTGTGCTGGTGTCCCCACCGCCGCAGGCGGTCAGGCTCAGGGCGAGGGTGGCGGTGGCGGCGGCCAGGACGGTGGCGCGGATGCGGGAAGTGCGCATGATCGGGTCCCCTGCGTTCGAGTGCGGGACTCTCCGAGATCGTTCCCGCGTCGTGTGCACCACTTTTCCCGAGCCGGCTGACGTTCCACCAACGCCTCACCAACGTGCCACTGACGGTCCGCGAGCGAACGGGTGACATCCCCCGCCGGGGCGCGTCATCGCAGGTCAGGAACGGGATTGCCGCCGCGCCAGGGCCTCGTCGTGCCGCGCCTGGAGCGCGGCCAGTTCCGCGCCTTTCGTCACCCGCAGCAGCGCGCCCAGCGCCCGTACCGCACCGTCGTCGAAACCGCACGCCTCCGCCACGCCCGCCGCCTCCCGGAGCCGGGCGGTGCCCGCCGCCTCGTCGCCCATCCCCAGCAGCGCCTCACCGGCCGCGGCGACCAACAGCACCCGCCCCGCCGCCGAGGAGTCCGCCACATCATCCAGCGCCTGCGCAGCAGCCACCGTCTCCAACGCCGACTCCCAGGCCCCGCAGGCCAGTTGATGTCCGGTCAGGTGGTAGAGCGCGAGGCGTTCGGTGTACGGATCCCCGGCGTCGTGCGCCAGCCGCGCCGCGTCCGCGCACTCCTCCGCGGCCTCCTGCGGACTGCCGAGCGCCGCCTGCGCCAGCGACAGGTTGACCAGCGCCGTCGCCTGCGCACTACGGTCCCCCGCCCGCGCCGCCAGCACCGGCGCCGCCTCCAGATGCGCCAGCGCCTCCGGGACGCGGCCCTCCTCCGTCAGCACCCACCCCAGCAGCGCCAGGATCCGCGACTGCGCCCGCAGATCACCGTCGGCCCGCGCCGCCTCCAGCGCCGTCCCCAGCAGCGGGGCCCAGCCGTCCCGCACCCGCCACACGATCTGCGGCCACAGGCCCAGCACGAGCCGCCACGTCCGGCTGTGCAGCCCCGCGGCGTCCGCCGCTGCCGCCGCCAGCGTCAGCTCCTCCCGCTCGGCCTCATACCACGCCATCGCCTCGTCCCGGGCGGCGAACCGGCGGATCTCCCGGGGCGCACGGAAGTCCGCGGGCAGCGGGAAGCACGACTCGTCGCCCGGCTCGGCCGCGTCCGCGGCGGCCAGCGCGGTCGCCACGGCGTGGTCGAGTGCCCGCGGCAGGGTGTCCGGGTCGGCGTCCAGGCCCCGCGCGTACAGCCGGACGAGATCGTGCAGTGTCCAGCGGCCCGGCGCGGTCCGGGTCACCAGATGCGCCGCGGCGAGCCGGTCCAGGGCGGCCTCGGCGGTCGCCGGGTCGGTGGCCGCCAGGGCCGCCGCCGCGTACCGGTCGACATGGGTGCCGGGGTGGCGGCCCAGGTGCGCGAAGTGGTGTGCGGCGTCCGCCGGGAGCCGTCGCACCGTCAGCCGCAGCGCCGCCCGGACGCCGGTGTCCTCGACGTCCAGCAGCGCCAACCGTCTTGATTCGTCGGAGAGTTCACTGATCAGCGCGGACAGCGACCACTCCGGCTGATCGGTCAGCCGGGCCGCGGTCACCCGCAGCGCGAGCGGCAGCCCGCCGCACAGCTCCGCGAGGCGCCGGGCCGCCCCCGCCTCCGCACGCACCCGCTCCTCACCGAGGACCGCGCCGAGCAACGCGGCGCTGTCCTCGGGCCCCAGCACGTCCACGGGCACCGGCCGGGCCGCGTCGGAGGCGATCAGTCCGGGCAGCCGGTGGCGGCTGGTGACGACCGTGACACACCGCGCGCCGCCCGGCAGCAGCTCCTGCACCTGCGCGGAGCCGGGCGCGTTGTCCAGGACGACCAGCAGCTGACGGCCGGCCGCGAGCGACCGGAACAGCGCCGATGCCCCGCTCGCCGACTCCGGTATCCGGCGCGGCGCCACCCCCAGCGCGAGCAGGAACTCCCGCATCACCTCGGCCGGTTCCACCTCGGGGGTGTCGCTGAAGCCCCGTAGATCGGCGTAGAGCAGACCGCCGGGGAACCGGTCGCGGTTGCGGTGCGCCCAGTGCACCACCAGCGCGGTCTTGCCCACCCCGGCGGGCCCGGTGACCAGACAGACAGGCGCCTCCCCGGCGGCGGCCCGGCTCAGCGCCGTCAGTTCGTCGGCCCGGCCGTGGAAACCGCGCGGCATACGGGGGAGGAGGTCGACGGTCCCCGGGTGCGCGGGGGCGGGCGCGGCCTGCGGATCCGGCGGCGCGGGTGCCGCCGCGGCCACCGGAGCCGCCGGGTCGCCGTCGCCGCGCAGTACCACCGCGTACGCGTCCGCCAGTTCCCGCCCCGGGTCGACGCCCAGCTCCTCGGCGAGCAGCCGCCGGGTGCGGTGGAACCAGTCCAGCGCCTCCGAACGGCGCCCCGCCCGCTGCAGCGTCCGGATCAGCGCGGCCGACAGCGACTCCCGCAGCGGCTGCGCGGCCGCCTCCGCCCGCAGCAGCGACGCGGCTCGTGCGTACTCGCCGACCTGCGTGTACTCCCCGGCCAGCAGCTCCACGGCGGTCAGTCGCAGCTCCTCCAGGGCGTGCGCGGCGGCCTGCAGCGGGGCGCTGCGGTACGCGCCGGTGAGCGCGGGCCCCTGCCACAGCGCCAGCGCCTCCCGGTATATCGCCACCGCATCGCCCGCCGCCCGCTGACCCCGCGCCAGCGCCACCAGCTCCTCGAAGCGGTGCGCGTCCAGCAGGCTCTCCGGCGTCCGCAACACGTACGCGGCGCCCTGCGTGACCAGCTCCACGCCGTACACCCCGGCGCCCGCGCCGGTCAGCAGTGACCGCAGCCGCGAGACATGGCCCTGGATGACGCTCCGGGCCCGCGGCGGCGGCTCCTGGTCCCACAGCGCGGCCGTCAGCGCCTCCACCGGAACCGGATGGTTGGGCCGCAGCAGCAGAGCGGCGAGCAGACTGCGCCGCTTCGCGGGGCCGAGCGGCAGATCGCCGACCTCGGTGACGACGGAAACCGCTCCGAGCAGCCGGAACTCCACTGACCTGTCTCCTCTTGGGGGAAGCCGTCAGATTACCGGAGGGCAGGGGAACGGACCCCGGCCGCGGCCCCCTGTTCCGCGGTACGTACACCCAGGGGAAAGCGGGTGGCGGGCGGACGGCCCGGCCCCCACCATGGAAATTCGAACGGACAGGCGGATCGGGGGCGGCGGATGCCGGGAGCGAACGGATTCACGTGCGAGGAGCGGGGCGACGGAGCGGTGCTGGTGCACCACCACGGCCGTCGTGCGGCGGCGCTGCGCAGCGGCCGCGCGGCGCGGTTCCTGTACGAGGTGACATCCGGCGACGCGCAGCTGGTGAGGGCCCGCTGGACGGGCAGCCACCGACGCGGCACCGAACGCACGGCCCGGGACCCTCCGCGCAACGCCCGCTGACGCACCGGCCCGGGCGGCACGCCCACCGCCCGGCCTGACGAAAATCGCCCGTGCCCTCCTCAGAACACCCGGAGCGCCACCAGCGCGCCCGAGTTGAGGACGAACAGCCGGTTCGCGGCGCCCGCGGCCGTACGGCCCGAGCCCTCCTTGAGGGGGTACGTCGTCCCCTGGCTGGAACCGTTGTCGCCGTTGCGCGGCCTGCCGCTCACCCCGGTGTCGCGGCTCTCCACCACCCACACGCTGCCCGCCTGCACGACCGGCGGCTGCCACGGCGGCGTCACCCCGGCCACCATCGTCGTCATGCTCGCCTCCTCCCCGTCGGGACGCAGCGACCGCATCGCGTCACCGTCGAGGACGTACACCACTCCGGAGGCCACGGCCGGCGGGCCGAAGCCGTACACCCCGCGCCGGATCGGCTGCATGGTGGGCTTGTTCCACCGCACCTTGCCGTCGTGCGCGCCGACCGCCGCCAGGGTGTGCCCGCCCAGGAACACCGTGCCGTTGTCGATCGCGGGCCGCAGCGCGCCCGCCGCCTGCCCCTTGCGCACCCACGCCCGCGCACCGTCGGCGGCGCGCACCGCGACCACATCGCCGCCGGACGTGCAGATCACCAGCACCCCGCCGCCGAGCGCCGCCGCCGGACGCCCGCCGGTCAGCGGCAGCGGCGGACGGCGCGTCCACCGGACCGTCGCATCCTTCGTCGCCACGCACCGCAGCTCGCCCTCGGACGTCAGCACGTACACATGGGCGGCGTCGGCGGCGAGCAGGGTGTCCACCCCCGCGTCGACGGTCCACCGGGGATCGCCCGTCGACGCGACGTAGGTGCGCAGCACGCCGTCGCTGTCGGCGGTGGCCACCAGCCGGTCGGCGATCGAGAGATAGCCCGCGTCGCCCCGCACCTCGCCGGCCCGCCAGCGTTCCTTGCCGTCGGTGACCCGGCGCGCGGCGACGCCGCCGCCCGCCGCCGCGAAGACCACCACGTCCCGCACCGGCAGCGGCGCCGGTGACCCGCCGTCGGCCACGCCGTCCTCCGGCCCCCACAGCGGCTCCGGCGTCCCGGTACCGGTGCCCAGCTCCGCGGGGCGCACCGTGGCGGCCGACGGGATGTCGAACGGGTCGGTGAAGACCGACGGCCGGTCGTCCGACAGCCACCACACCGCGCCGCCCGCGCCCGCCGCGACCAGCGCACCGCCGCCCGCCAGCATCAGCAGCCGCCGCCGTGACGGCTTCGCGGCGGGCACCGCCGTCGCCTCCGTGGCCGGAGTCGCCCCGCCCGGCAGCACCGTCGGCGGGGTCTCCCCGGCCATCCGCCTGGCCGCCGTCTCCCGGTCGCGGATGTCACCGGCGTACGGTCCCGACTTCCACAGCCGGGCGCCCCGTTGCGGCGCCCGGGCCGCCTCGGCGACCTGGGAGGGCAGCGGCCGCGCCCCCGGATCCTTCGCGAAACACGGCTCGACCAGATACCGCAGCGCCTGCGGCACCAGCGTCAGATCCGGGGAGCCGTGCACGACGTCGTAGAGGATCGCGGTGACCTCGGTGCCGGTGTACGCCGGGCGGCCGCCCGCGGCGAAGACCAGCACCGTGCCCAGCGAGAAGATGTCCGCGGCGGGGCCGACGCGCTGCCCCAGCACCTGCTCCGGCGCGCCGTACCCCGGCGTGACCGGGATCTGACCGGTCCGGGTCAGCGTCAGGCCGTGCTCGGGGCGGGCGATGCCGAAGTCGATGACGCGCGGGCCGTTCGAGGTCAGGACGACGTTCGACGGCTTGAGGTCGCGGTGGACAAGACCGGTGGCGTGGATGTCCCCGAGCGTCACCGCCAGCGCCCGCGCGGTCTCCCGCAGCAGCCCCTCGTCGAGCGGCCCGTGCCGCTGCACCGCCTCGTCCAGCGTCGGCCCGGCCAGGAACTCCGACGCGATCCACGGCCGCCCCGACTCCAGCTCCGCGCCCAGCACCCGCGCGACGCCCTCGCTGGTCACCGCGCGCGCCGTCTGCGCCTCCCGGACGAAACGGTCGACCAGATGCCGGTCGTGCGCCAGCTCGGGCAGCAGCACCTTGACGGCCGCCGGCCGCCCCGCCGCGTCCCGCCCGAGGTACACCTTGCCCATGCCGCCCTCACCGAGCACCCCGACGATGCGGTACGGGCCGAGCCGGAGCGGATCTCCGGCGCCGAGTGTTCTCAACTTCACGTCCTCCCTGGACGACGCAGCGCTCAGGCGAGCGGCAGCGCGAAGGTGGCCTGCTGCTCGCGGAGATACAGCCGCCCGCGCTCGCGATCGGCGGTCACCACCGTCGCGTCGGTCGGGAACGTCCACACCGCGGTGCGGCTGCGCATGTCCACCGCGCGCAGCCCCTTGTCGTCGAGGCTGTAGACATACTTCCGGCCGACGACGGGCGGCACCACACGGTTGAGGCGACGGCCCTTGAGGTCCTTCTCCGCCCAGTTGAGGCTGCCGGTCACCGCGTCGAGGGCGACCAGACCGCGGTCGCCCTCGGTGCAGTACAGGACCTCGTCGTGGAGGGCCGGGGCCCCGTAGATCCGGCTCTGGCCCGCACTGCCGCCGACGTTCCGGTTGTGGCCGAAGAGCCAGCCGCTCTCGCCGTCGGACATCTTCAGCGCGCTGACCGCCTCGTCGGTGTGGTAGACGTACCGGCCGTCGACGACCAGCTCGGACGGCGGTTCGCCGGAGAACGGCGAGGAGAGCGTCCACGACATCTTGCCGTCCGCGAGGGCGTACGACGTCACCTTGACGAAGTGGATGCCCGCGTCGGACCGGGACACCACCAGCCGGTCGCCGATGACCACGCCGCGCAGCATCGGCGGCCGGTAGCCGTCGGCCGCCGCATCCACCTGGGTGCGCCACCGCACCCGGCCGGTGCGCAGATCGAGGGCGACGACGTACCAGCGGTCGCGGTTCACGGCCCGGGCCACCAGGTAGGCGGTCTTCTTCACCACGCACAGCAGTTGGTTGCGGTTCTCGCCGCCGACGAACTCCGCCAGCTCCACCAGCGGTTCGCCGGGCTGGCCGTCGGCGGGGTCGAGGACGCACACCGCCAGCTTCCTGCCCTTGTCGTGCTCGCGCAGCGCGTAGATGCCGGTGCCGTCGGTCGCCCACCGCCAGGCGTCGGAGACGTTCGCCTGCCAGGTGCCCTCGCCGCTCTCCGGGTTGACACCGCACAGCACGATGCCCCCGGGCATCGCCAGCCCGTGCCGGGTCGACAGCACCTCGCCGTCGCTGTCCGGGGTGCGCGCGGCGAACGTCCACAGCCGCGTCGGCGGCTTCACCGGTTCCGGCGCCGGATCACCGCCACCGGGGCCACCGTCACCGGGGCCACCGCCCCGGCCGAGCCACGCCCACAGCCCGCCCGCCACACCGGCGCCCGCGACGACCCCGCCGGCGGTCATCGCCAGCATGCGGCGCCGCGACGGCCCCGGTCCGGCCGGCAGCGTCACGGGTCCCGGCGGCGCGTCGGGGGGCGGTGGCGCCAGCCGCGGCGGCTGCCGCCACACCTCGTCGCCGCGCTGCGCGATCCTCCGCAGCACACCGTCCGGCAGCACGTCCGCGAAGACCTGCGGTATGCCGTCCGGAGTCAGCGCGGCGGCCAGCTCCCCGGTCGTCGGCCGCTGCGCCGGGTCCTTCGCCAGACAGCGGCTCAGCACCGGCACCAGCTCCGGCGGCACCCCGCCGAGGTCCGCCTCGGTGTAGCGGACGCGGTAGAGCAGATCCGTGGGCTGCCCGGAGCCGAACGGGCCGTGGCCGGACGCGGCGAACACCAGCAGCCCGCCGAGTGCGAACACCTCGCCCGCCGCCGTGTGTTCGAGACCGGCCGCCTGCTCCGGCGACATGAACGCGGGCGTCCCCACGGCGGCACCGGCCTGCGTCAGCGGAGCCTCGCCGACCGCGTGGGCCACCCCGAAGTCGATGATCTTCGGCCCGGCCGCCGTGACCAGGACGTTCGACGGCTTGAGGTCACGGTGCACCACCTCGGAGCGGTGCAGCTGCGCCAGGCCCTGGGCCAGCGCCGCGCCCAGCGCCCGCACGGACCGCTCCGGCAGCGGACCGGCGGCCTCCACCGCGTCGTCCAGCGGCGGGCCGAGGACGTACTCCGTCGCCAGCCACGGCCGGGGCGCATCCGGGTCGGCGTCGTGGACCTGGGCGCCGTGGCGGCCACCGATCACCCGCGCCGCGTCCACCTCCAGCCGGAAGCGGTGGCGCAGCGCCGTATCGGCGGTCAGCCGCTGGTGCAGCACCTTGAGCGCGACGGTGCGCCCGCCCGCCGTACGTGCCAGATAGACCGTGCCCATACCGCCGCCGCCCAGCCGGGCCAGCAGCAGGTACGGGCCGACGGTGTGCGGATCGTCGTGGAGAAGAGCGGTCGGCATGGCGTCAGCGCACCTCGGGGAGTTCGGCGGCGAGCACCGCGGCCGCCTGGAGGGAGAGGGCCGCGACCACCCGACCGGGCAGCGACACCGGCTCGGTGCCCGCGTGCTGCGTGCCCCAGGCCGCGCCGGGCGCCAGCTCCGCAAGGACCTGGGCCGGTCCGGGCCGCGCGGCGGGATCCCGCGACAGGCAGGCGGTGATCGGCGCCCGCAGCCCGGCGGGGATCTCCGCCCGCTCCGGCACGGTGTGACCGGTCGCCGCGTACGCCAGGACGGCGCCCAGCGCGTACACATCGGCGGGCGCCGAAACCGGCCCGCCCGCACCCGACTCGGGCGCGAGGCAGCCCGCGTCGATACCGGGCAGCCCGGTCCGCGGCGTGCCGTCCGGTGCCGCCGCGCGCACCGCGCCGAAGCAGGAGATCAGCGGCCCGTACGCGGTGAGCAGCACCGACGCGGGGCACAGCCCGCCGTGCACCACGCCCAGGACGTGCGCCGACGCCAGCGATTCGGCGAGCGCCGCGCCCAGCGTCCGTACCGCCTCCTCGGGCAGCGGACCGCCGTGGGCGTCGAGGGCCTCCGGCAGCGGCAGCACCGGCCGGTAGGGCGAGGCGAGCCAGGGGAACGCGGCGCTGCCGCCGACCTGCGCCACCGGCCACAGACCGGGCTGCGTCAGCTTCGCCGCCCACTGCGCCTCGGCCGCCCAGCGCCCCGGATCGGCGCCCTGACGGGGCAGGCTGACCAGTACGGTCCGTGACCCGTCGGCGCTGCGCGCCAGATATCGCCGCTCGGGAACGTCCCGCCGCGCGGCCGGATCGAGCCGCGCCAGCGTCAGAAACTCCCCGATCCGCGGCGGATCGTCCTGCCGCAGCCCTTCCATACCGTCTCCCCGTTCGTCAAGCACCGGCACGCGAGCCTACCCGGCGATCACCGGGCCCGGTGGCCGGGGTGATCACGCGGGGCCCGGCCCGGCCGGGGGCGCGCCGCCGCCCGCCGCCCGCCGCACGGGCCCGCCCGGACGGCCCGTCGGCCCGGCACCCGGACCGCCCTCCGGCACGCCGCCGCCCCGCGCCGCCCCGCGCCGGGCGGGCCCGCATCGCCCGCCGCGCCGCCCGTTCCAGGTGTCAACGCGCCTGCTTTCCAAGGAACGTGACGCCGGACGTTGACGCCGGACGGACGGCGGGCCTTGAGTGTGGTCGCGCACGGTGGGCCGCCGCCCGGCGCCCTCCCGGCGACCCGACGACGAGGAGTCCGTATGCCACCGCAACCGGAAAACACCCCCGACACGGCACCGGCGTCCCCGCGGCGTGCGTCCCCGCGGCGTGCGTCCCCGCGGCGTGCGGCGGTGCGGCGTGCGGCGGTGCGGCGTGCGGCCGCCGCGCTGGCCGCCGCGGGAATGCTCGCCGCCGTCGCGGCATCCGCGCCCGCCGTCGCGGCATCCGCGCCCGCCGCCGCGGCGGACGGCGGCCAGCGTACGCAGAGGTACCACGTCGACGACTGGAACACCGGCCGGATCGGCGCGCTCCGCGCCTGCGCGCAGGTCACCGGGCATGACGACATCGCCTGCACCGGCTGGGCCCGCTCCGACTGGAACGGCGCCGACCGCCGCCAGGCCGCCGCCACCGCGCTGATGACGGACTACGACCGGAAGACCGGCCTGTTCGGCGGCGACGGCTGGTGGACCTCCGCCAACGCCCTGACCGCCCTCATCGACACCATCCGCCGCACCGGCGTCAAGAGTTACGCCTACGCCGTCAACGAGACGTACGACAAGAACAAGGACCGCACGGACGGCGGACGGCTGGGGCAGTTCCGCAACGAATACCTCGACGACACCGGCTGGTGGGGGCTGGCCTGGATCACGGCGTACGACCTGACCGGCGACGCCCGCTACCTGGACACCGCACGCGCCGACGCCGACCACATGGCGGGGTACTGGACCGACAAGTGCGGCGGCGGCGTCCAGTGGAAGACCGACACGGCGTACAAGAACGCCGTCACCAACGAGCTGTACATCGCCCTCAATGCCGCGCTGCACCACCGGACCGCAGGCGACACCCGCTATCTCGACCGGGCGAACAGCGGCTGGAACTGGCTGCGCGGTAGCGGCATGATCAACGGAAAACACCTGGTCAACGACGGTCTCAACGACTCCTGCCAGAACAACGGCCAGCCGGCCTGGACGTACAACCAGGGCGTGATCCTCGGCGGTCTCGCGGAGCTGCACCGGGCCACCGGCGACGACGGACTGCTGCGCAGCGCCCGCGAACTGGCCGACGCCTCCACGGGATCGGGCGACCTCAATCCGGGCGGGATCCTGCGCGAGCCGGGCGAGTCCGACAGCTGCACCGGTGACGGCCCCAGCTTCAAGGGCGCGTACGTCCGCGGACTGGGCGCCCTCAACCGCGAACTGGACGGCCACCCCTACGACGGCTACCTCACGGAGCAGGCGGACACCGCCTACGCCAAGGACCGCAACGCGCTCGACCAGTACGGCCAGCACTGGAACGGCGACCGCGGCGACGGCCCCGGCCACGGCTGCCAGCACTCCGCGCTGGACCTGCTGAACGCGGCACCGTAGCCGCCGCCCGGCCCGCCGGGCCGCCCGCCCGCCGGGCACCGCTTCTCCTGTGCTGACGGGGGAGCGGTGCGGTACCGCACAGTTCGCCCCCACGGTACGAAACGGGCAGGTCGCGCGGGGTGCGCGCGGGTTTTCCGGTGCGCCCGTCCGTCTGACAGGATCATGACGGGGGCCCGTTCCCGTGTCCCGCCGTGAGGCGCCGGGGTGACCCCGCGGATCAGGGTGGGCTCCCGCGATCCTTGCCGTGAAGATGACAGGACACAGATGAACTTCGGGACCTTCCTTCCCGCGGGAGTCCTCCGGCCGGGGATGCGGCGCGCGGTGGCGGACCACCGCGCCGCGGGGCCGCCACCACCGGCCGACGGGCACACGGCGGACAGACCGGACCAGGCGCGCACCGCCGCGGCGGGGGAGGGCACGCGATGACCGGCGCCTATCTGCTCCCCCTGAACACCGCGGCGAAGTTCTTCCCCGGCCTGGCCCTGCTGATATTGGTACCGGTCGCGATCGTCCTCTACCGCCGCCACGGCATCATGACCCGCTGGCGCACCCTCTCCCTCTTCGCGTTCGTCTACTTCGCCGTCTCGGCGCTCTGCCTCGTGGTGGTGCCGCTGCCGAGCAGTGCCGTGGATGTCTGCCAGGCGTTCCCGACCTTCAGGAATCCGCAGTGGACGCCGGGGATGTTCGTCGCCGACATGGGGAAGGAGGCCCACCACCAGCTCTCCTTCGGCGCGCTGATCCTGCACAACTCGGCGTTCTGGCAGACGGTCTTCAACCTCCTCCTGCTGCTCCCGCTGGGCGTCTTCGTACGGCTGCACTTCCGGCGCGGCCTGCTCGCCGCCACGCTCGCCGGGTGCGGCGCCTCCCTCTTCTTCGAGCTGACCCAGTTCACCGGGTTGTGGGGGATCTACCCCTGCCCCTACCGGCTCTTCGCGGTGGACGATCTGCTCGCCAACACGGCCGGGGCGTCGCTGGGCTGGGCGCTCGCCGCACCGCTGGCCCGCTTCCTGCCGGAGCTGAACACCCTGGACGACCGGGCGATGGCCGCCAGCGACAACGTCCCGTTCGGCCGCCGTCTGGTCGCTCTGCTGCTGGACGTGACGGGCCTGTTCGTGGTGGGGCCGCCGGTGAGCTTCGTGGTGACGATGTTCAGCGGCACCGAGACGGGGGTGCTGACATCGGTGCTCCTGACCGCCCTGTGGTTCGTGGTGGTGCCGTGGCTGACCGGCGGATTCACGCCGGGCAAACGGGTGTTGCTGCTCCGGCTGACGGCCCGCGACGGCTCCCGGCCCGGGCTGGTCCCGCTGGCCCTGCGGGCGGCGGTCCTCGCCTCACCGCCGCTGGTCCTGGCGCTGGCCATGGCCCTGGTGACCCTGCGGCTGCTGGAGGGCGGTGCGGCCGTGAACGCGGTGGCGCTGCTGGCCCTCGCGGCGATGCTGTGCTGCGGCGCGGTGGTCTGCCTCGTGCTGTACCTCTGGGCCCTCCGCGCAGCCCGCCGCCACCCCGAGGGACTGGGCTACCACGAGATCTGGTCCGGCGTCGCCAACACGTCGCTTCCGCACCGGCGGGCGGGGAAGCGGGAGAGGGCGGGGGCGGATGTCCCTGGCCCGGATGTCCCTGGCCCGGATGTCCCTGGCCCGGACGCCCCTGGCCCGGATGTCCCCGGCCCGGACGCTACGGGCGAAGCCGGGAAGGCCCCCACCGGACCGTAACCGGACAGCGCGCGGCGGCCGGACACCTGGCCGCCGCGCCCCCGAAACGCTCCGCCGTACCGCCCCGTCAGCCCTCGCTCCGTACCTGCCGTGCCGCGGCCGCCCGGCGACCGGTCAAGAGATGACGGGCCGTCAATTCCGCGACCCGGTCCGCATCGCGGTCCACCAGGGCGTCGTAGAGCGCCTCGTGTTCCTCGGCGATGGCCATCAGATCGTCGTGCTGCCCCAGCAGCCACCGCATCCGGCTGCGCAGGGTGCGTTCCAGTTCGTTGAGGAGTTCGTTGTCGGCGAGCGAGGTCACCGTCTCGTGGAAGTCGGCCGCCGCCCGCCGGGCCCGTACCGCGTCGCCCGCGCGGGCCGCCGTCAGTTCGGCGTCGAGGTCGGCGCGGAGCCGCGCCAGTCCGGCACGGGTGCGGCGCTGGGCGGCGAGGCGGAACGCCGTCGTCTCCAGCGCCGAGCGCACCTCCTCCAGATCGGCGAGGTCCGACGGCGTGAACTCCCGCACCACGGCCCAGCTCCGGGGCCGAGGCGTCACCAGTCCCTCGGTGACCAGCGCCTTCAGGGCGTCCCGGATCGGCAGCCGGCTCACGCCCAGCTCCGCGGCCAGCTCCCGCTCGACCAGCTTGCTGCCCGGCGCGCGGACCCCGTCGATGATGTCGTCGCGCAACTGCCGGGTGACCCGCTCCGATTCGGGCTCGAACTTCTCAGACCCTGTCATGGGCCCGATTCTCTCATCGGCGCCCGCCCCGCCCCGGCCTCGCGCGCCCGGCGCCACGCTCAGGCCGGTGGGTAGCCGCGGTCGCGGACGACCTGCGCGACCACGCGGGTGAAGGCGCGGGCGGCGGCGCTGCGGTAGGCGCTCTCCCGCCGCAACAACGCCGCCACACGGGTGGGCAGCGGCGGATCGAGCGGCACCGGCGCCAGATGCGGATGGTCGTCGGTGATCGCGTCGGGCAGCACGGTGGCCAGCAGCGGGGTGCGCCGCACGATCTCGGTGAGCGCCTGGATGGTGTTGGCCTCCACCACGATCGGCGGGCCGATGCGGTGGTGGGCGAAGTAGGCATCGATATGGCGCCGGGTCGCGAAGTCCTCGCTGAGCAGCGCGAGCGGCTGCCCGCCGAGCCGGTCCACCGGCATCGGCCGCGGATCGTCCGCCCCGGACCGGTGCGCGGTGGCGACCAGCCCGAGGGTCTCGGCGAACAGCGCGGTGGCGGCGATGCCCGGCAGATGCGGGCCCTCGAAGGCGATACCCAGGTCGATCTCGTCGGCGAGCAGCCCCGCCTCGATACGGTCCTGCGCCTGCTCGTGCACCTCCAGCGTCAGCCCGGGGTGCTCGTCGTGCAGCGCCGCCACCAGCGGGCCGAGGAGATACGCGGTGAACGTCGGCGTCATGGCCAGCCGCAGATGGCCCCGGGTCAGGTCCGCGACGTCCAGGACCGCGCGGTCGGCGGCGGCCAGCTCCCGCAGTGCCCGCCGCGCGTAGTGGACGTAGGCGGTGCCCGCGTCGGTCAGCCGCACCGCGCGCCCGCTGCGATCGAGAAGCTGGGCGCCCACCGACCGTTCCAGCTGCTTGATCTGCTGCGAGAGCGTCGGCTGGGAGACGGTCAGCGCCTCCGCGGCGCGGGTGAAGTTGCCGTGCTCGGCGACCGCGATCAGATAGCGCAGATGACGTAGTTCCGGACCCATATGCGGACTATAGGCAGCGGCCCGCCGGGCACCCGCACCGGCCCGCGACGGGCCGTTCGGCCTTACGGCAGAGCGCACCGCGGATACGTGGTGCACGGCGCGCCCACGGCACAGTCTCAGCCATTGCCGGCCAAGTAGTGCGTTGCCCTCAACTCGCCCCGGGAAAAGGATGTGTATGTCAGTGATCACCACAGAACGCCTCCGGCTGCGCCCGCTCACCGACGCCGATACCGACTGGTGGGTGCGCCTCCACGCCGATGAGGAGGTCAACCGGTTCGTCGGCAGCTACACCCGGGAACAGGCCACGGCACGCCTGCATGCGATACAGCAGCAGTGGGCTCAGCGCGGCCACGGACTGTGCGCCGTCGAACTGCGCGGTACCGGCCAAGTGGTGGGGCGCTGCGGCCTCAACTGGTGGGAACAGTTCGACGAGACCGAAATCGGCTGGACCTTCGCCCGCGCCCATTGGGGGCGAGGCTATGCCACGGAAGCGGCCCGAGCGGTCCTCGCCTGGGGCTTCGGGGCCCTGGGGCTCCAGCAGATCACCGCCATGATCCACCACGGGAACACCGGCTCTTCCGCCGTCGCTCAGCGCCTCGGATTCACGCGTCTGCGCGAGGACACGGTCCTCGGCCGCCCCTGCACCGTCCATGCCCTGGCCCGGGACGAGTTCTCCTCCGGCGCGGGCGCACACGTATAGACGACACATATAGACGACACCAATAGTAATCATGGCGACTACGTCTTGGACGCTATAGTCCCAGGTCGTGCATGGTGGATCCCGTCGGCCCGGCAGGGGCCGGCAGCCACTGAAGGGAGTGACCATGCACGACCTCATGGACGGTGTCGCCACCTTCCGCCGGGACGTCTTCCCGGCGAAGGCCGGGCTCTTCGCCCGGCTGGCCACCGAGCACCGGCCCACCACGCTGTTCATCGGCTGCTCCGACGCCCGGGTGGTGCCCGAGCTGATCACCCAGAGCGAGCCCGGGGAACTGTTCGTCATCCGTACGGCGGGCAATCTCGTCCCCGCCCACAGCCCGACCGCCGACGGCACCGCCGCGAGCATCGAGTACGCGGTGAGCGTGCTGGGCGTCACCGACGTCATCGTCTGCGGCCACTCCGGCTGCGGCGCGATGACGGCGCTGGCCGAGGGACACGACCTCACCGGCGCACCCCAGGTCGCCACCTGGCTGCTGCGCCACGCGGACGCCTCCCTCGCCCGCGCCGCCGCCGCGGGACCGGGCGAGGTGACCGCCCTGGTGTGGGCCAACGTCTCCGCCCAGCTGCGGAACCTGGCCACCCACCCCTCGGTGGCGCGGGCCCTCGCCGAGCGGCGCCTCACGCTGCACGGCTGGGTCTTCGACATCGCCTCCGGCACGGTCGACCGGCTCGAAACCCTCGACCGCGCCGGTGTCTGACGGCCCCTGCCACCCACCCTCCGCCCCCCGTGGCCGGACGCACCGCGCGTCCGGCGCCTCCCGAAAGCAACAGGAGTCTGCCCGGCGCCCACGCGACCCCTACGAACCCAGCCCACTCGACCATCCAGCGGCTCGCTCGTGAGCCGATCTGGAACCACCTGCTCACGAATGAGGAACCCGCCATGCCGCACGCCCAGTTCGACCCCGCCGCCCGTCAGGCCCTGGCCCTCGTCGCCGTCGAGTCCAAGACCCGTAAGGACCTGACCTGGCAGGAGATCGCGGACGCCGCCGGGCTGTCCGTCGCGTTCGTCACCGCCGCCGTCCTGGGGCAGCACGCCCTGCCGGAGCGCTCCGCGCTCGCCGTCGCCGCACTGCTGGAGCTGGACGCGGACGCCGCGGCGCTCCTGCAGACCATCCCCACCCGCGGTTCGATCCCCGGCGGCATCCCGACCGACCCGACGATCTACCGCTTCTACGAAATGCTCCAGGTCTACGGCACCACTCTCAAGGCCCTGATCCACGAGCAGTTCGGCGACGGCATCATCAGCGCGATCAACTTCAAGCTGGACGTCAAGAAGGTCGCCGACCCCGAGGGCGGCGAGCGCGCCGTCGTGACCCTTGACGGCAAGTACCTGCCGACCAAGCCCTTCTGACCCGCCTCATCAACTCCCCGGAGGAACCGTGGACTTCGCACAGCGCACCATCGACCTCGCCCGGCGCAACGTCGAGGAGGGCGGGCGCCCGGACTGCCCATGACGTACGAGCCACGGGAGGACGCCGTCGACGTCTACCGCCGGTGGCAGGAGCGCAACGGCGGTGAGCGCCGCGTCGCCGGCGCCCCCACCTCCTGACCGGCGCTGCATCAACACGCCGTCCGCGCGCGGGCCGAGGGCCGCACTCCAGCACGGAGCGCGGCCTCGGCCCGTACCGCCGCTCGGGCCAACCCGTACGGCACGGTGAGCCGATTCGCGAAGTATTCGCGAAACGGCGGGAGTTGATGTCGCATCCGCTGTCGTCGCGATGGTGAATACCGTGCCCGTCCGAGTATTTCGTGCGGGCCGTCGGAATTCTCTCCGTGGTGGAGGGGGGTTTTCCGTCACCTGTGTGTCGGTTGGTTTACCGTGCCACTGCGCGGCCTCGTCCGCGAGGAATTGCCGTGCGGCTCTCGATTTCCGGGGGCTTCGGTAATTCACCGCCGGGGCAGGGCGCCCCCGGGAGCGCCGGAGGTGCCCGCATGCCCGGTGTCACCGCGGTCGTCGCCGTTGTCAGGGGCGGAGTGGCCCCGGAGGGAGGGAAGGGGCAGGGCGTCGGCGAGGGGCGGGAAGGATACCCGTATCCCGTCGAGCCGGAATCGTGTCGGTGATCACGTTGAGAAGGAAGTGAAACCTGTCCTACGTTGCGGAACGTGCTCACTCAACTCCCCGGAGTGGAAATTCGTTCCACCGCCGCAGACCTCAACCGGATTCTCTTCGGAGACCAATTCGAACAATTGCATGAGCCGTGGCGGAGACTCTTCTCCACGGCCGCCTTCCGGTACCGGGAAGGGCTGTCCCCGGAGGAACGGGCCGCTCTGTCCTACGAACGGCTGCACGCGGTCAACGAGACCGTCACCGCCCCTGAGCGGTTCGCCTCGGACATCGAACAGCTCGCCGCACTTCACGAATGGGTCGGGCCCGTGGACCCGGGGCTGCTCACGGTCGGGTCCATCCACTTCAACCTCTTCCTCGGCAGCCTGCTCGACCACGACGGCGACCGGCGCGACCTGCGGGATTTCACCTCCCTCCGGCGCACGGGCACCTTCCTGTGCACCGAGGCGGGCCACGGCAACAGTGCCTCCTCCCTGGAGACCACCGCCGCCTACGACCCGGCCACCCGCACCTTCCTCCTGCACACGCCGTCGGCCGCCGCGGCGAAGTTCATGCCGAACACCTCCTCCGTCGGCGGCCCCAAGACCGCCGTCGTCGCCGCTCGCCTCCTCGTCGGAGGCAGGGACGAGGGCGTCTTCCTCTTCCTCACCCCGCTCCACGACGACACCGGACGCCCGCTGCCGGGCGTGGAGATACGCAGACTGCCGCAGACGGGCACCGCCCCGGTCGACCACTGCGTCACCTCCTTCGATCGCGTCCGGCTGCCGTACGAGGCGATGCTCCAGGCCGACCACGGACGGCTGCGGCCCGACGGTTCCTTCAGCAGCACGGTCGGCAACCGCCGCAAACGGTTCCTCGCCTCGGTCGGCCGCGTCACCGAGGGCAAACTCTGCATGAGCGCCTCCAGCCTCGGCCTCACCCGCCACGCCGTCACCGTCGCGGTGCACCACGCCCACCGCCGGCACACCTCGGGCATCACCTCGGGCCCCTCGGTCCCCCTCTTCGCCTACCGCAGCCACCACGCCCCGCTGCTGGACGCCCTCGCCACCGCGTACGCCGCCACCCTGCTGCAGCGCACGGCGGTACGGCGCTGGGCGCGGGACGGCCGGACGAGCGGTGCGGCCCGGGAGGACGCCGAGCGGCTCGTCGCCGTCGCCAAGGGCTGGATCACCTGGCAGGCGCGCGCCGTGATGACGGAGTGCCGGGAACGCTGCGGTGCGCAGGGCCTGTTCCTCGCCAACGGCATCGCCGCGCAGCTCGCCGCCAACGAAGGCACCATCACGGCCGAGGGCGACAACCTCGTCATCTGGACCAAAGCCGCCGGTGAGATGCTGCTCGGCCACTTCACCCCCCGGCCGCCGTCCGATACCCCCGCTGCCGAGCGCAGTCCCACCGACCCCGACGTCCTGCAGGACCTGCTCGCAGACATCGAGCGCATCTGGCACCGGCGGGCCCGCACCCGCCTGCGTTCCGGTGGTGCCGGCGGTCCGCTCGGCCGCTGGAACCGCACCGTTGCCCCCGCTCTGCGGCTGGTCGACGCCCACGCCCAGCGGCTTGCCGCCGAGGGCCTGCTCGCGGCTGCCCGCCGGGCCACCGACCCGGCCGCCGCCTCCCTCCTGCACGCCCTGCACCGGCTGTTCGCCCTGCGGAGCGTCGCCGCGCACGGCGGGGACCTCCTGGCCGACGGCGCCCTCACCGCCGATCAGGTCGGCGGCCTCCCCGACCTCGCCGACGCGGTCGTCGAGGAACTGGCCCCGCATGCGCTGACCCTGACGGCCGGTTTCGGCGTCGCCGACGATGTCCTGAACGGTCACCTCCTCACCACACGGGGCAGCGGCCAACTGGCGTACTGACCCGCCGGGGTGGGTGGTGCCCGACCCGGGCGGGCGCGATGCCGCCGGACACGCCGCCCCGGGCCGTCAAGAACGGTTGACGGTCCGGGGCGGTGGCGGCAGGAGGCGGCTCACCGCGTTACTGGCCCACCCGCCCGTCGACGCGCTCGCGCAGCAGATCGGCGTGGCCGCAGTGGCGGGCGTACTCCTCGATCCGGTGGACCATCAGCTCCCGGATCGCGATCTTGTCCTTGCCCACCCGCTCGCCCAGATCCGGGTGGGCGGCCAGCGCGGCATCGGTCGCCTCCTGTTCGCGCTCCAGGTCGCGGTAGGCGGCATCGACCACGGACTGCTCGGCGACGGCGTCGTCGAAGTCCGCGTCCCGCGCGCCGTACAGCTTCGCCAGCGGGGGCTCGTCGCCGATCCAGTTGCGCCAGTCCCGCTCCGTCTCGGCGAGATGCCGCACCAGGCCGAGCAGCGACATCGTCGACGGCGGCACCGACCGGCGCGCCAACTGCTCCGCGTCCAGCCCCTCGCACTTCATCCGCAGAGTCAGGCGATATCCCGTCAGGAAGTCCTGGAACGTGGCGAGTTCACCGTCCGGGCTGGGACCGGTGTTCTCGCGGGGGTCGTCGTCCGGATCTGCCCACATGTCGGGGTAGACGGTTGCCTGGGTCCATCGCGCGGGTTCGTCACTCATACGGGGCATGGTGGCGTCCGGCAGCCCCGGATGCCACCTCATTTCCCGGGCCCTGGGCGGGCCACCCGCCGTACGGCACGGTCAGCAGCTCCATGAAGTGCCCCGCGGGGTCGAGGAAGTAGACGCCGCGCCCGCCGTCGTTGTGGTTGATCTCCCCGGGGCGTTCGCCGTGCGGATCGGCGTAGTGTGTGATGCCGCGGCGCGCGATCTTCGCGTACGCCGCCTCGAACACCTCCTCGGAGACGAGGAAGGCGTAGTGCTGCGGGGCGATGTCGCCGGCGGGGACGGTGGCGAAGTCCAGGGTGACGCCGTTGCCCAGCGCGACCGCGACGAACGGCCCCCACTCCGCGGTGATTTCCAGGCCCAGCAGTTCCGTGAGGAACGCGGCGGATTCCCGGTTGTCCCGGGCATGCACGAGGGTGTGATTCAGCTCGACCGACATGGAATGCCTCCGAAGGCATGTCCCGGCACCTCCATGCCTCACCCGGTCGGTGACCGGCACGCGATGCCGTTGCGGACGCTAACCGCTGTTTTCCCGGACCGTCAACCAAGGCCGCCCAGGCCGTCCTGGACGCCGCGAAGAGGGCGAACCAGAAGGTCTCCGTCGCCGTCGTGGACCGCAACGGCAACACGCTCGTCACGCTGCGCGGCGACGGCGCGGGCCCGCAGTCCTACGAGTCGGCGGTCAAGAACGGCATCTCCGTCGTCGATATCGCCTCCGGCACCGTCCACCGCCTGGCCGCGGGGCAACGGCCGCTGGGCGTCGCCGTCCTGTGAGCGAAGGACGCTGACGCACCGTCAATATCATTAGCCCTCAAGATCAACAACCCCCAGGTGGGTGTGATGTGCGGCTGAGCGCGATGTGAAGATCAATTGCGCGCGGTGCCGGTGCTTCGTCCTCTCCGGCTGTACGACTGTCAGGCGCGGGGGAGGGACGTCCAGTCGGCGCCGCGGAACCGATGTCCCCACCACGCATGGAGAGTTGTTATGCCTGCCGACCTGCTTGACGCCTTTGACCTGGACGTTCGCGAGCTCGCCACGGAGAAGTCGGTCTCCGCGGGGCTCTCCGACGAAAACACCACCTCCACCACGATCTCGATCTGTGCGACCTGTTCCGTGTCCTTCGTGGCCGCTGCGGGCTGCTGACCCGAATCGGGGAGTTCTCCCCGGGGCGGGGCCCATGGCGAGTTCCGGGCCCCGCCTTCCGGGCCGCCCGCCGGCTGCGGGGCGGCCCCCTCCTGAACCTCACCCGCAGCCGTGGAGGTGCGCGGCAACGGCCCCGCCGGACGCGACACCCGCAGTCGCCGTGCGCCGCCCCGGTCCTGCGGAGCGAACGCAGCGCCGCTCCCCGCGAGGTGCGGCGCGCCGAGAAAGGCTCATCATGTCCGAGGAGTTCCTGTTCCGCGGTGCCGGCATCGGCATGCTCCGGGCCCCCGTCCGGCCGGTGGGCGAGGGCGCCGCAGTACGAGCGGACACCGAGCCCGACGCGGACGAGAGCGCCTCGCTCACCCGGTCGCTGCATGCCCTGGCCGACGACCCGCTGGTACGCGAGGCCATCGAGATCTCCAGCCCGTCGCTGGCCGGTGTGGTGCGGCGCGTTCTGGACGACGGGCGCAGCGTCGCTCTGCCGCAACTACGGCGTTCCGTACGCGCCCTGACCACCTACCGGCTGCGGATGAGCGGTCGCGCCACCCCGTTCGGTCTGATCGCCGGCGTCGCACCCGTCCGTTTCGCGGACGGCTCCGCCAAGGCGCGCTGGGGCGACGCGCACACCCGTGCCGTCCGGCCGGACCAGGAATGGCTCACCGAACTGGTGGCAGCCTGGGAACGCCGCCCCGGCGTGCTGGCCCACCTGCGAGTGGTCGGCAACGCACTGTGTTCCGTACGCGGCGACCGGCTGGTCCTCCCCTACGTCCCGCAGAGCACCCGAGCGGAACCGACCGGGCACGGCGCGACCGGAGCCGAACGTATGGTGCAGGAGGTCAGCGTCCGGAACACCGTCGTCGTCCAAGCGGTGCTGGAGACCGCCCGCCGGCCCGTGCGCGGCGCGGAGCTGGCCCGGACCCTGCTGGAGCGCTTCCCGGGCGCCCCCGCGCAGGCGGTGGACGGCGTACTGACCGAACTGGTCGCCAAGGAAATCCTGCTCACCGACGCCCGACCGCCCCTGGAGGCCGTCGACCCGCTGGGACATGTCCTCCAGGTCTGCGCCGACGCGCCCGCCGAGCACCTTCCGGAGTACGCCGAACTTGCCGCCATACGGGAGGAGATGTCCCGGTACAGCTCCCAGGGTCTCGGTGACGGACACGCCGCACTGCGCAAGCTCACCGACCGCATGCGGGAGCTGAACGACCGGCCGCGCCCCCTCCAGGTCGACCTGGCGCTCGACGCCGAGGCGCACCTGCCGGTCGCCGTGGCCGAGGAGGCAGCCCGCGCCGCCACCCTGCTCTGGCGGCTCTCCCCGCAGCAGAGCGACCCCGGCCATCTGCGCGAGTACCACGGCGCGTTCCTGGAGCGCTACGGAACCGAACGCCTCGTCCCGGTGCGGGAACTGCTGGACCCGGGCACCGGCCTGGCCGCCCCCGCCACCTATCAGCGTCCGCCGAGCCCCCGCCGCGTCCCCATCGACGACCCCGACCGGCAGCGCGACCGGATCCTGGCGGAGCTGGCGCAACAGGCGCTGCTGGACGGCGCCGACGAAGTGGTGCTCGACGACGACCACCCCGCCGTACGCGCCCTGACCGACAACGGGGGTCGGCCGCCTGCCTCCCTGGAACTGAACGCGCATCTGCTCGCCGCCTCCTGCGAGGCGCTGGCCGACGGTGACTTCCGGCTGGTGTTCGCCGGCGGCTCCGGGAAGGCCGGGGCCCTGCTGGGGCGTTTCGGCTACCTGCTGGGAGAAGAGGACCGCGCAGCCCTGGCCGAGATGGCACGTACGGGCTCCACGTCCGGTGACGCCCTCGGCGCGCAGGTGGGGTTCCGCCCCGGCCGCGCACGGGCCGCCAACGTGGCCCAGGTCCCGCAGTGGCTGGACCGCACCCTGCCGGTGGGCTGCTTCGCCGACCCGGACGACCCCGCCGTCCTGGACCTGCGCCGCCTCGCCGTGGGCGCCGACCACGACCGGCTGTACCTGGTGGACACCACATCCGGCCGCCGCGTCGACCCCGCGGTCTTCCATGTGCTCAACCCGCAGTGGGCGCTGCCCAACGCGGCCCGCTTCCTCTGCGAACTCGCCGACAGCGGGGTACGTCGCTGGCGGCAGTGGGAATGGGGCGTCGCCGGTGCGCTGCCGTACCTGCCCCGCGTCCGGTACGGGCGGACCGTGCTCGCCCTGGCGCGCTGGCGGCCCACCGCCGCACTGCGCGACCCCGACCTGCCGTTCCCGCAGTGGTCGCAGGAGTGGGAGCGCTGGCGGAAGCAGTGGCGGGTACCCGACCGGATCTGGGCGGGGCTGTCGGACCGGGGCGTCCGGCTCGATCTGAGCCTGCCCGGCCACGCCGCGCTCCTGCGGCACGAACTGCTCCGCAACGAACAGGCCGAACTGCGGGAGGTCCCCTCCGACGCCGCCGGCCTCCCGGACGGCTGGCTCGGCGGCCCGGACGGCGCGCGGTGCGCCGAGGTCACCGTGCCGCTGCGGAGGATCCACCCGGAGAAGAGCACGACCGTGCCCCCGCCAACGCGCCGACGGCACGCCCCGCCGCGCCCGGCGCCCGGCGTCCATCTGCCGGGCGGCGACTGGCTGTACACCTCGCTGTACGCCCCGGCCGAACGCCACGAGGAGCTCCTCGCCGTCCATCTGCCGCCGCTCCTGGAGCAGTTGCCGCCCGAGGTCGACCGCTGGTTCTTCCTGCGGTACGCGGACGCCGACGGGGCCCATCTGCGCCTGCGCTTCCACGCCCCGCGCGAGGTGCTGCACGGCGCACTGGCGCCCCGGCTGCACGACCTCACCGCCGCGCTCCGCGACGGCCGGCTGGTCGACCGGGTGGTCTGGGACACCTACGACCCCGAACTGGAGCGCTACGGCGGTCCGGAGGCCATCGACGCGGCCGAACGGGTCTTCCACGCCGACAGCGTGGCCGCGGTGGCACACCTGCGCCGCGCCTACACCCGCACCGACACCACCGAGCCGCTGCTGCGCGCGGCCGCGGGCTTCACCGACCTCACCCGCGCCTTCCACGGAGGCGACGAGGACGCAGGGGAGGCCGCCGCGGCATGGCTCACCCGCGTCGTACCCAAGGACGAGACGCGCCAGCGCGCCTTCCGGGAGCGCCGCCGCGAGGCCCTGACGCTCGTCGACCCGTACCGCACCGAACCGGGCCCCGCCGCCACCGACGAGGCGCTGCGCACCGCCTGGACCCGCCGGGCCGAGGCCGTCGCCGCCTACGGGCAGCTCCTGCGCGATCTGGGCGACCGCTCCTGGTCCGGCCCCGACCAGGTGCTTCTCTCCCTGCTGCACATGCACCACAACCGGCTGGCGGGCGTGGACCGGGACCACGAGAACCTCGCCCTCGCCGTCGCCCGCGGCGCGGCCCGCGCTCACACCGACCGCAGGCGGAACGCCCGATGACCGGCACCATGACGGAACGCGCCGGTGGCCTGGACAGAGCCGCGCTGCGGACCCGGGCCGCCGCGACCGCCACCGAGGTCGCGGGCAGACTGACCGACCCCGGAGAGACAGCGGCCGCCGCGTGTTCCTGGTCCGCCTCCGGCCTGGACGAGGGCCACCCCGGGGTGGCCCTGCTCTTCGCCGAACTCTCCCACCACGATCCGCGGCACCGCCCCGCCGTCCACGCCCATCTGAAGGCGGCCGTCGCCGGCCTTCCCTATGCGCTCCAGGGCGGGCTGTACGCAGGAGTGCCCGCGCTGGTCTTCGCCGCACACACCGCCCGGCAGGCGCCGGAGGACTACGCGGGGCTGCTGCATCAGCTGGACCCTGTGGTCGTCCGTGCCGTCCGCGCCCGGCTGGACGAGGACCGGCGACGCCTCACGGCCCGCAGGGCCGGGCTCGGCTTCCCCGCCTACGACCTGATCAGCGGCCTCACCGGCCTCACCGGACTGCTGCTGGCCCGGCGCCCGGCCGACGACCCCACCCTGACCGAGGCGGTCACCCATCTGCTCCGGCTCCTGGAACCGCTGCCGCGCGAGGGGGTACCGGTGCCGGGCTGGTGGACCCCGGGCGGGCACCGCGGCGACGACGACGCGGAATTCCCCGACGGCCACCTCAACTTCGGCGTGGCGCATGGCATCACGGGAGTGTTGTCGGTGCTGGTGACCGCCCATCAGGCGCAGGTGCCGGCGCCCGGGATCGGCGAGGCCGTCGCGGACCTGGCCGCGCTCCTGCTGGAGCGGCGCACCGCCGACGGCAGGTGGCCCGCGGTCGTTCCGCTCGCGGACTTCACCGCCGGCCGCACCGCCCACGCCGGCCGCTCCGCGTGGTGCTACGGAACCCCCGGCGTGGCCGCCGTGCTCCACCGGGCCGGTGTGGCACTGGACCGGCCCGACTGGCGGCGGACCGCGGTGGACGCCGCCCTGCGCGACCTGGGCGAACCGCTCGGCGTCGGCGACCCCGGAATCTGCCACGGCTGGGCCGGACTGCTGCACCTGGCGACGGTCTTGCGCCACGCCTCCGGCGACGCCCGGTTCGCCGCCCTCCAGGACCGGTTCGCCGCCCGAGCACTGGACGCCCACGACCCGGACCGCCCCTTCGGTTTCGGCTGGGCGGCGACGGACACGGACGAGGTCGTCAACTGCGCCGGCCTCCTCACCGGCGCCTCCGGCATCGCCCTTGCCCTGCACGCCTATGCCACGGGCGCACCGCCCGCCGGCGGCTGGGACGCGGCCCTGCTGCTGAGCTGACCGGCGGCGCGCGGCCGATCCGGCCCGGGGCCGCCGCGCAGCGCCCGCAGGAACCACGGGTGGACCGGTACCAACTGCGGCAGCACCGTCCAGCCGTTGACCGTCCACACCAGACGCCAGTACCGCTCGACGCGCGGATCGTGGGCCTCGGCCAGCTGCGCGGTCAGCCAGGCCCGGAACTCCGCGTCCGGGGCGCGCCCGCACGCCTCGGCGAACCGCCGCACGAGGGCGTCGGCGAGCGCCGCCGCCTCCGCGCCGCCCGGGTCGAGGTCCGCGTCCCGCGCCTCGGCGAGGGCGCGGTGGGCGCCTTGCACCACCGCGTCCCCGGCGAGCGCCTCGAAGGCGAGCGGTTCGCCGGATGCCTGGCGCGCGGCCGCCCGCCCCAGCAGGGCGCGGAACTCCGCGTCGCCCAGAAGCCCGGCGATCTCCGTCCAAGCGCCGACCTGTTCGGCGGTCGGATCCTCCGGCAGATCGGGCAGCGCGGTGCGCACCATCGCGGCCGCGGCCGGATCGTGCCCGGCGCCGAAGGTGGCGTCCAGGAAGTCGTCGGTGATCCGGCGGCGTTCCGCGCCGGTCAGCTGGGTGAGTCGGTGCATCAGTGTGGTCTCCTCGGGTCCGGTGCCGCGCGCGGCCGCGGCGCGCAGCACGCTCCGCCGCAGCCGTAGCGCACGGATCTGCACCTCGACGGCCTCGGCCTGCGCCAGCGCCACCCGCGCCATCGGCAGCTCGTGGTCGAGCACCCGGCGGATCGTCGCGAGACCGATGCCCAACTCCCGCAGGGATCGGATCAGTTCGAGGCGTTGCAGGGCGGCGGGGGCGTAGCGCCGGTGTCCGGCGTGGGTGCGGTCGGCCGGTGGGACCAGCCCCTCGTCGGAGTAGAACCGGATGGTGCGCACGGGCACGCCGGTGCGCCGGGAGAGTTCCCCGATCGAGTAGCGGGTCGTTCCGTCCATGGCGCCATCCTGGAGTCTCCAGTCGCTGGAGAGGCAACCCGGTTCCGGCTCCGGCGCTCCCCGGGCGGCGGATCGCCCCGGCTGCATGCCCCGTGGCGCCCCCGCCCGGCCCGTCCCGCACATCCCCGGAAACCCGCATCCGGACATAGCCGCGTATCACTGCCGCAGGCGTCATCACGTTTGTCAACGGACTGTGGAGACAAGGGGGCCGGGCGGGGGAGAGGCCCTGTGACATGGGAGTCTCGGTGATCACGGAAGGCTCACCCATGGGTGAGCGGCACCACCCCGCAAGGAGAGAAGATGCGCGCCTGCTCCCTCCAGGGCTTCCCGGGTGTCGACCTCAAGGGCAGGGACGGCACCATCAGCGCCACCCGCAGCAAGGCCGCCCCGGTGAAGGTCACCGTCCAGCCCGGCGAGGAGACCCGTTTCACCCTGAACACCCCGCCGAACACCTCCGGCGGCAGCGGCGTGACCTTCACCTCCCTGATCGTCACCCCGCCCAACGAGACCCACTCGCACACCCTGCCCGCCGGCATCAACCTCCCCGTCTCCGACAAGCCCGCGGCCGTCACGGTCGACCCGGTCGGCGTGGGCAAGTAACAGCGCCTCCGACGGTCCCGATCCGGCCACGCCCCCGCCGGCGACCTGTACCGGCGCCCGGCGGGGGCCGGATCGTTCCGGGGCCCGGCCTTGGCCGGTCACCCGCCACGCGGTACCTTCGGTGCGATATCGACGACGGCACGACGGAAGCCGGTGCAAATCCGGCACGGTCGCGCCACTGTGTGCACGCCGCCCCTTCCCACGGACGGGGCGGCGTGTGAGTCAGACCCGGGGCCGTCGTCCTGTGCACCACCGAGATGGGACGCGAACTCCCAAAGGAGGCACCGCCATGGCGCAGCCCTTCGCCCAGCCGACCGCCACCCCCGCGATACCCGCCAAGCTTCCGCTGAAGGCGGTCGCTCCCTGGGCGGTCTTCTTCGGCATTCTCATGCTCGTCCTGCTCTACTTCGTCGGCGCCGAGCAGGGCGCCACCTCCGTGTTCAACGGCGCGGGGGTCCATGAATGGGTGCACGACGCCCGCCACCTGCTCGGCTTCCCCTGCCACTGACGCAAGGGGCGCCGCAACCTCCATGAACTCCACCACCGTCCGCAACCTGCTCGTTCGGGGCATGCTCGCCGGCCTGGGAACCGGCGTGCTCGCCCTGATCGTCGCCTACGTCCTCGGCGAGCCGAACGTCAACAGCGCCATCGGCTTCGAGGAGGCCCACGCCGGGCACTCCCACGGCGACGAGGCCGAACTCGTCTCCCGCGGCGTGCAGTCCACCGCCGGGCTCGCCACCGGCGTCCTCGTCTACGGCGTCGCCTTCGGCGGCATCGCCGCCCTCGCCTACTGTTTCGCCCTCGGCCGCGTGGGCCGCTTCGGTCCCCGCGCCACCGCGCTGCTGCTGTCCGGCTGCGCCCTGCTCGCCGTCTACGTCGTCCCGTTCCTGAAGTACCCGGCGAACCCGCCCGCCGTCGGCGACCCCGACACCATCGGCAAGCGGACCGCCCTGTACTTCCTGATGATGCTGCTCAGCGTGCTCCTCGCCGTCGCCGCCACGCTCCTGGGCAAACAGCTCGCGCCCCGGACCGGCAACTGGTACGCGACGGTCGTGGCCGTGCTCGCCTTCGCGGTGGTCATCGGCCTCGCGTATGCGTTCCTGCCCGTGATCGACGAAGTGCCGGAGCACTTCCCGGCGGCGCTGCTCTGGCGCTTCCGGCTCTCCGCCCTCGGCATGCAGCTCACCCTGTGGGCCGGATTCGGGCTGCTCTTCGGCGAGTTGGCGCAGCGGCTGCTGCGCCCGGAGCCGGCGGCGTCCGACCGGGTGGTACCGGCCGGTTCGTGAGACGAGCCACCGGTTCCTGAGAGGAGCCGCCCGCACGGAGGGCCCCCGGCAACCGGCCGGGGGCCCTTTCGCGTTCCCCGGCCGGGTGCGTGGCGTGGGCCCCGGCCCCCGCCCCCCGGCGGCCCGGGGGCGGGGGGGGTGGGGACCCCGGCCCCGCGGGCGGGCAGAACGCCCACACCGCGCGCCCCGGTGACTAAAAAAAACGCGCGCCGCGCC
>NZ_JBHYGX010000002.1:100441-116700 GCF_042739975.1 Streptomyces sp. NPDC059080 | reverse complement strand
GGGGTCTTGGCCCCCCCCCCCCCGCTCTCTCCGGCGCGCCCCCTCCCCCGGCGCCCCCCCCCCCCGCGCCGGGGCCCCCCCCCGCGCCCCCCCGCGGGGGGGGGGGGGGGGCCCCCGCCCCCGCCCGCCGTGCGTCCGGTCGCCCTCAGCCGGCCGCGAGCGGCCCCCCGAGCCGGAGGTTCCAGCGCCCCGCCCGTCCGCTCAGCTCCGTACAGGTCAGCGGCGGCACATCGAACCGCCAGAACCCGGACGCGGGCGCGCCCGTCGCATGGACGGCCGCCGCCCGCACCACCTCCGGCTCCACCACCGCCACGATCCGGCCCCCGGTCGGCCGCAGCGCGTCCAGCCAGTGCGCCACCCGCGCGCACGCGTCCGCCACCGACTCCCCGCCGGACACTGCCGCCTGAGGATCGGCCAGCCAACGCGCCACCGCCTCCGGCTCGGCCGCCCCCACCTCCTCAAGCGTCCGCCCGCGCCAGTGCCCGGCGTCCAGCCCGGCCAGCTCCGGCGGCGCATCCCCCGGGGCCAGACCGAGAGCCTCGGCGGTCTCCCGGCAGCGCACGCTCGGCGAGGTCACCACCGCGTCCGCGGCGGGCAGCGAACCGGCCGCCGCCCGGGCGCGCGCCGCCCCCGAGGCGTCCAGCGGATCACCGTCGTCGAACGCCGCGCGGCGCAGCGACGCGGTGGTGGCGGGGGAGACGAGCAGAACACGGCTGGTCACGAAGGCTCCTTCGACGGTCGGGCGGGGTGGTGCGGTGGACGAGGGGGTACCGGCGAGGGCCTCCACCCCGGTTCTTCGACCACCCGGCGGACCTCACGGACACGAGGCACGGGCGATCTTGAGCATCGTCACGCATGCGCCCGGACAGCCCCCGGCACGCCCGGCACGGCGCGGCGGGACGTTGCGGACACGCGGCGCGGGCAGGCCCTGGCACGCACCCTCACGCAGGCGCCGGGCACCCCTCGCCCAGCGCCGGAGCCGCCCCGTCCTCCCCGGGCCGCAGCACCTGGGCCGACGCCAGCAGCGCCTCGATCACCTCGTCCATCTCCAGCCGCCGCTCCACCGACCGCAGCTCCGGCAGCCGGGCCCGGGTGCTGACCCGCGGCGGGGCCAGCAGCGAACAGCAGTCCTCGTCGGGCAGGACGGACACCTCGGCCGTGCCGATCGTCCGCGCCTCGTCGATGATCTCCTGCTTCTCCCAGCCGACCAGCGGCCGCAGCACCGGCAGCCGCGCCGCCTCGTCCACCGCGACCATGTTCGCCAGCGTCTGGCTCGCCACCTGCCCGAGGCTGTCGCCCGTCACCAGCGCCTCGGCCCCGGTACGTGCCGCCAGCGCCGAGGCGGTGCGCACCATCAGCCGCCGCTGCGCGACGACCTGGAGCCGCCCCGCGCCCGCCACCGCGAGCTGCTTCTGCGCCGGACCGAGCGCGACGACATGGAGCTCACCCGGCGGTTGACTGCGATTCAGCTCCCGGGCCAGCGCATACGCCTTGTACACGGACGCGGCATTGGTGTACGGCGCCCCGCTGAAGTGGACGAAGTCGCAGGCCAGACCGCGCCGCATGGCGCGGTGTGCGGCCACCGGAGAGTCGTACCCGCCGGACAGCAGCACCAGCGCCCGCCCGCTCGAACCGACCGGCAGGCCGCTCAGCCCCCGATGGCGTTCCCACGACAGGTAGGTCTCCCGGTGATCGATCTCCACCGAGAGGGTGACGCCGGGCGTCGTCAGATCGACGGGCAGACCCACCACCGCCTCCTGGATCCGCGCCCCCAGATGCACCGCCATCTCCGACGACGTCAGCGGAAACCGTTTGTCGCGCCGCCGCACCCGTACCGCGAAACTGCGCACCCGCCGCTCCGCACAGACCACACGCAGCGTCTCGACGGCCGCCGCGGTGACGTCCTCCATGGTGGACGGCGTCCGCACGGCCGGTTCGACACAGTGGAACCCGACGACCCGCCGGGCCCGTTCCACCAACGCCTCCAGCGGCACCTCACCGCCCACCACGGTGACGTTCTGCGCGCCCTTGATCCAGGTGGAGCCGCCGATCCCGCGCAGCGCGATCCGCAGGTTGTCGTGCAGCCGCTCGACGAACCGGTGACGGTTCCGCCCCTTGAGGAAGACCTCGCCATGCTTGAGCAGCACACAGGGACCGCCGGCCGCAGCGGCGAAGGTGTCTCGGGGAGCGGGCACACGGGGGTTGCCGGTCATGGGTGAACCTCTCACATTCCCAGTCGTCGTCGGCGGTGTCCTCCGCCTCGTCCATGACGGTGGACGAGCCGGAGCCGGAGGAGAACTCATCATTCTCGTCCGCGTCCGGCGACAGCGCCGCCAGGATCTCCGGACCGGCCCCCGTCCGCGCGGCGCCGGGCCGGGCCGGACGGCGTGATCTCCACGGACGACCCACCGGGGCCGGGACCCCCGCAAGCGCCCCGGCCCCGTACGAGCGCCCCGTCAGGACGGGGACAGCTCACCCCGCACCGTACGGGCCGCCACGACCAGGTTCTCCAAAGACGCCCGGGTCTCCGCCCAGCCGCGGGTCTTCAGGCCGCAGTCCGGGTTGACCCACAGGCGCTCGGCGGGGATGGCCTTGAGGGCGGTACACAGCAGGTCCGTGGCCTCCTCGGCGCTCGGTACGCGCGGCGAGTGGATGTCGTAGACGCCGGGCCCGGCCTCCCGCGGGTAGCCGTGGGCGGACAGTTCGCGGGCCACCTGCATAGAGGAGCGGGCCGCCTCCAGGCTGATGACGTCGGCGTCCAGATCGTCGATGGCCTGCACGATGTCGCCGAACTCCGCGTAGCACATGTGCGTATGGACCTGGGTGTCCGGCCGCACCCCGCCCGTGGTCAGACGGAACGCCTCCGTCGCCCAGGACAGGTACCCGGCGCGGTCGGCGGCGCGCAGCGGCAGGGTCTCGCGCAACGCAGGCTCGTCGACCTGGATCACCGCCGTACCGGCCGCCTCCAGGTCCCCGACCTCGTCGCGCAGCGCCAGCGCGACCTGGCGGGCGGTGTCGCCGAGCGGCTGGTCGTCGCGGACGAACGACCAGGCCAGCATGGTCACCGGCCCGGTCAGCATCCCCTTGACGGGCCGCTCGGTGCAGGACTGCGCGTACGTCGTCCAGCGCACCGTCATCGGCGCCGGACGGGAGATGTCCCCGGCGAGGATCGGCGGCCGGACGTAGCGGGTGCCGTACGACTGGACCCAGCCGCGCCGCGTGGCCAGGTAGCCGGTCAGCTGCTCGGCGAAGTACTGGACCATGTCGTTGCGCTCGGGCTCACCGTGCACCAGGACGTCCAGCCCGGCCTTCTCCTGTGCGGCGCAGGCCGGCGGCGGTGGTGCGCAGCGCGTCGGCGGAGACGCGGCCCTTCCAGTACCCCTCGATCGCCTGCTTCAGTTCCCGGTTCTGCCCCTGACGGGGGTAGCGGCCGGCGCCGCGGTGGGGACGCGTCCGTCATCCGGATGGTGAGGTGAGCCACGCGGTCCGCCCGCATGAACCGGACGGGAGGCGGGAAACGCCGCAGGCGGCTTGCCGGTTCAGTGCCGCCCGGTGTCGATGACGCAGAAAATGTTTCCGTCCGGATCGGCGAGCACCACGAAGTCGGCATCGTCCGGGTAGAGATCCCAGTCGACCTGCCGGGCCCCCAGGGACACCAGCCGCTCGACCTCGGCTGCCTGGTCGGCGGCGTCCCCGGCGTACAGGTCCAGATGGATCCGCGGATGCTCCCGGACGGGTGTGCCGCTGAGCCCGAGTGCCACCTGCACCCCGTGCCCGGCGGCCGGCACCAGCACCACCCAGTCGTCCTCGATCTCCTCGCGCGGGACGTATCCCAGCGCCTCCGTCCAGAACGCGGCCGCCCGCCGCACGTCCGAGACGCCGAGCACCACGGAACCCACTGTCAGCATGGGCCGATTCTGCCGCACCGTACGGCGCGCGGTGCGCAGCCGGTGGAACGGGCGGCGTCCGCGGGACCGGCTGTGACCGGCGCGCGCCGCGCCTGCACATACCACCCGGTCTGTCCACTCCGCTCCGGAATGTCGCCCGGCAGGGCGGCGTGGCACTCTGGCCGTGGTACGGGCGGGCGATCCGCAGGCAGGAATCGGCCGTCCCGCACGACCGGAGCGGCCTCCGCAGGACCGGGGCGGACGCCCTGCCGCGCCCTGAGCACGCAACCGAACGAGGCGGTCACCATGGAGTTCGGCATCTTCACCGTCGGCGATGTGACGGCCGACCCGACCACCGGCCGTACGCCGAGCGAGCACGAGCGCATCAAGGCCACGCTCGCCATCGCGGCGAAGGCGGAGGAGGCCGGGCTGGACGTGTTCGCCACCGGCGAGCACCACAACCCGCCGTTCGTGCCGTCGTCGCCCACCACCCTCCTCGGGTACCTGGCCGCCCGCACCGACCGGCTCGTCCTGTCCACCTCCACGACGCTGATCACCACCAACGACCCCGTGAAGATCGCCGAGGACTTCGCCTACCTCCAGCACGTCGCCGACGGCCGCGTCGACCTGATGCTGGGCCGCGGCAACATCGGCCCCGTCTACCCGTGGTTCGGCCAGGACATCCGCCAGGGCATCCCGCTCGCCATCGAGAACTACGCGCTGCTGCACCGGCTCTGGCGGGAGGACGTCGTCGACTGGGAGGGCACGTTCCGCAGCCCGCTCCAGGGCTTCACCGCCACGCCCCGGCCCCTGGACGGCGTCCCCCCGTTCGTCTGGCACGGTTCGATCCGTTCCCCGGAGATCGCGGAACAAGCCGCGTACTACGGCGACGGCTTCTTCCACAACAACATCTTCTGGCCCATGTCCCACACCCGGCGGATGATCCGCCTCTACCGGCAGCGCTTCGCCCACCACGGCCACGGCACCCCCGAACAGGCCATCGTCGGCCTCGGCGGCCAGGCGTTCATGCGCGCCAACTCCCAGGACGCGGTACGTGAGTTCCGCCCGTACTTCGACAACGCGCCCGTCTACGGGCACGGGCCGTCCCTGGAGGAGTTCACCGAGCAGACGCCGCTGACCGTAGGCTCGCCGCAGCAGGTCATCGAGCGGACCCTCGGCTTCCGCGACGCTGTCGGCGACTACCAGCGCCAGCTGTTCCTGATGGACCACGCCGGACTGCCGCTGAAGACCGTCCTGGAACAGCTCGACCTGCTCGGCGGCGAGGTCGTCCCCGTCCTCCGCAAGGAATTCGCGGCCCTCCGCCCGGCCGAAGTGCCCGCCTCCGCACCCCCGCACCCGGCGGTCACCGCCCGGGAGACGGACCCCCCGGAACGCCATGGGCCGTAGGGGCTGCCGCCGTCGGGCCGTGACGGCGGCAGCCCTCCCCGCAGGTTTCAGCCCGTGCGGGGGGAAAAACCGCCGACGGCGTCGCCCTGGGACGTGCAGTCCGTGTCGTGGTAGCGGTCGGCGAAGGTGCCGGTGAGGCCGGTGAACGCGTCGTACGCATGGTCCATGGGCAGGTCTTTGCCCACCCTGAACCGCAGCTGCACGTGGACGGACTCGCGGGGCTTCAGCGCCTTCGGGGCGGGGAGGGTACCGCCGGCGTTCCCATTGGCCTCGCGCAGCGTCTTCCAGGCGCTCTGCGAGGTGTCCCAGTACTGCAGATCGCCGTACGGGCTCAGGTCGTGCTCGCCCTCGTTGTAGACGTAGCTGCCCAGCTTGGCGCTGAGTTCGAACGACTTCAGCTCCTTCGCCGAGGCGTTGGTGAGCGTGGCGGTGTAGGTCGTCCAGTCGGCGCCGAGAGTGATCGACTTGGGTATGCCGAACGTGCGGCCCACGAAGGCGTTGTTGTTGTTCTGCCCGACGTCGGAGCACTTCGGGATGTCCGTGGCAGGGGCCGCCTGGGAGGCGGGCGCGGCGGCCACCGCCAGGGGGAGCAGGGCGGCCGTCGCGGCTGAGGCCGACAGGGCGCGGCGCAGTTTCATGAAGATCTCTCTCCCGGTTCTTCGGACCCGTGGAGCCTTTGTTTCCCGTGTCAGCGAGTTCTCAGGCCGTGGATCCTTGGGCTGTCAGGTGCTTGGCGGATTGGTCGGGCCTACGCGGTGACGTCCGTGGCGCCCGGACCGGCCGCGCCCTTCCGGCGGCGCACGACGATGACCGCACCCGCGCCGACCGCCGTCGCGGCTCCGCCGGCGAGGGCGATCGCCGGGAGCGCGGACGAGGAGCCGGTCGTGGCGAGGTGGCCGCCGCCCTGCGGGCTGTGGCCACCGGTGGCATCGGAACCACCCGTACCGCCGCCGGATGCGGCGCCCTGGCCGGGCTCGGCAGTGCCACCCGGCTTGCCCGGCTCGGTGGCCGGGGGCTGCGTCGGCTTCGTGCCCGCGGGGAGGATGGTGAAGTCGTACCAGGCTTCCTTGGCCGAACCACAGGAACCGTCGGGGTTGCGGTAGTCGCCGGCGGCGAGCGCGTACCCGGCGCCGGGCTTGGCGTCCTTGACCGCGTGGGTGCGCAGTTGGAGCGTGAGGGTGCTGCCCGGACGGACGGCAAAGGAGCCGAACAGGTCCTCGGGCGCCGCGTCATGGAAGGTCTTCCACTTCCCCGTCCTGGCGTCGCGGTACTCGGTCTCCAGCTCCCAGTACGGCCGGTCGACGTCTTCGGCGGAGGACACGACGAGGAAGGGCTGGACCTCCGCCAGGGCCTTGCCGGTGGTGTTGGTGAGCGTCATGGAGAAGGAGGCCCAGGCGCCGCCCGCAGCCAGCTGACGCGGCAGCCCGTGGACGGCCACCTGCAGCTGGTCGGACTCGAACGCGCAGGACTGACCCGCCCCATCGGAATCACCGGCGTCCTTGCCTCCACCGGTGGCACCACCGGCGCCGGTGGTCCTCTCCGTGGTCCCTTCGGTGGTCCCGGCGGCTTTCGGCGGCTTGCCTGGGGCGGGAAGGGCGGCCCCGTCGCGGTCCTGGGATGCCGGGCCACCGGCAGCGGCTGCGCCCGGGCGCCGCGGCTCGTCCGGGTGACCCGTTCCGCCGCCGCTCGTTGCGGAATCCGCCGGCCGGGCCGCCGGTGTGGGGGCATCGGGGGAGTCGGGAGAGGCGGGCGTGCGCGGACCGGCCTCGGACACCGGCTCCGTTGCGAACGCGGCGGCGGGCGTGGCCAGTACGGCGGCGGGCGCTATCACGGCAGCCGCTGCGGCGGCCGTCAGGGCGCGGCGAATCTTCATCCGGCAGACCTTTCGGATCCCAAGTGCCTTCTGAGCGGCACAGGTTGACGTGTGTCACGTTCAGGCCGTGCATGCCGCATGGTGTGCGGGAGTGCGCATGCAGACATGCGTACCTGCGCACACCTGCGCCTCATGTAGGAGCACTCGCACTGCGAAAAGGTTCCACACCCAAGTCACTGAAATGGCTCATGGGGGTGGGAAATATCCTGGGATTTCCGTCAGGTTCCACCGTCAAAGACCATCGAGTGGCGGATCACGGTGGGGTGATACGTCGTCATGAACTCACCCACCATGAGGGGGAGTTGCTCGCCCCGCCGCATCGTCCGCGCCCGTCGGCATGCCGCCGCCACCGGCCGAAAAGGGGGCAGCACCCTCGCGGGCGCCGCGCCGCCCGGCCCCTCGCAGTACGACGGGGGCCGGGCGGCCGGTGTCAGGAAGCCGCCCCGCCGCCCAGCAGCTGTTCCATCGGTACGACGTCCTCGAACTCGTCGCGCCTGACCCGCGCCCCGCAGCCCTGGACCAGCCGGGCGTAGTCCGCCGCTGCGGCCTTGACCCGGTCCTGCAGCGGCGCGCCCTGCCGGGTGTTGTCCGAGCCGAAGTCGCTGGTCGCCGCGTAGACGCCCCGGGGGGAGACGACCGCGTGCAGATACGAGAACATCGGCCGCATCGCGTGCTCCAGCACCAGGGAGTGCCGCTCCGTACCGCCGGTGGCGGCCATGAGCACCGGCATGTCGGACAGCGTCCCCTCCGGCAGGACGTCGAAGAAGGACTTGAACAGTCCGCTGAACGAGGCGTTGAAGGCGGGCGTCACCGCGATCACGCCGTCGGCCCGCTCCACCGTCTCGAACGCCTCCTCCAGCGGGCCGGTGGGGAACCCGGACAGCATCGCGTCCGTGATCGCACGGCCCAGCGGCCGCAACTCCACGAACGACGAGCCGACGCGCTGCCCCCGGTCCTCCAGCTCCGTGCGCACCGCGGCCTCGATCCGGTCGGCCAGGAGCCGGGTCGAGGACGGCTCCCGCAGGCCCCCGCTGATGATCGTCAAATTCGTCATCGCGTCACGATCCTCCGTCCCGGGAGACGTCGCACCGAGCCCGCGCCGCACCACGCGACCGCGCACGGACGCGTCGCTTCACACCGCGCCGTCCGGCACCCCGATCCGTCCGGCGCCTTGTCCCTCAGGCTACGGTCCACCGCCGCACCCGGCAGGTTCACGGCCACCGGCCCGTGCCGGCGAGGATCGCCCGCATCGCCGATACGGGCCGGTGGCCGTGCCTCCCGTCGTCTCAGGGACCGTCCGGGGCCGGGCGCAGGACCAGCGTGAGGAAACCCCAGGTGTCCCGGTAGACGCGCAGCCACTCGGAGCGGCGGGTGGCCGCGGTGGTCAGCGCCTGCGCGCTGCCGGGATCGGCCGGGTGATCCAGCGCCCAGGCGGCCAGCGAACCCCAGCACGCCCATTCGTAGGCATCCAGCTCCTGGCGGCTGCTGATGTGCCCGTGGACGGGCGTCCACCCGTCAGCGGCGACGCGATCCATGGTGGTCGCGAGGTCGGCGAAGTCCCCGAGCATGTCGATGGCCTCCTGGGACGGGGTGCGCTCCCAGAATCCGTCACCGATCATTACGCGGCCGTCCGGGGCGAGATGCTTGCGCGCCGCGGCGAGGGTGGGCAACAGCCCACCGAAGGCGTGCGCCGCCCCGACGCTCAGCACCAGGTCGAACGGCTCCGCGGACGCGAACTCCGCGGCCGGCCGGTGGTGCAGCGTGAGACGTTCCTCGACGCCCCGCTCCCGCGCCGCCTCCCTGGCCTGAACCAGCGCGTCCTCGGAGATGTCCACCCCCTCGGCCCGCAGCCCCGGCCGCGCCTCCAGGGCCCGCAGCAGCCATTCCCCACCACCACACCCGAGGTCGAGCACCCGCTCGTCACCCCGCGGAAGCGCACACTCCAGCAGCTGGTGCACGGAGGCGTCGTCGGGCGGTGACTTGATCGGGTGACTCTGCGGGCGGGGCGCGGAAAACGGACGGACGGGCGGATGGACGGACGGGCGGACGGGCGGACGGGCGGAGGGATGGAGGGATGGACGGGCGGCGAGCGGGCCGGCCGTGCCGGAGGCGGCCGCCGACCGGTACCGGCGCGCCGCCGCCCCCGGGGCCGTGGGCGCACGCGGACGCGCTCTTCGGCGTGACCTCATGCCCCCTGCTGCGGTGACCTGCGGGTCTGCCAGGCGGTGATCCGGTTGAGGATGACGGTGATCAGGACACCGGCCACCACGTCGAGCACCGAGCAGAGGGTGGACAGCACCGCGGCGTCGCGCAGCCCCGACTCGGTGATCTTCTTGGCCAGGTAGAACTGGCCCAGCGACCTGCTGAGCACGGCTCCGGCGACGTACGTCGCCCACCAGGCGGTGACCGGGCCGCGCGGGGCAGGGCGCCGTTCCGCGCTGGCCCGCCAGATGTCCGTCACGACGTGGTACGGGATCCACAGGTTGGCCACCGGCGCGAACCAGCCGCCGACCACCCAGCCCTGGGAGCGGCGGTGCGAGGCGCGGCCGCCCCACAGCTTGGCGTTGCACCGTGCCCGCCACAACCAGACCAGGAACACCACGCCCGCCGCGATGTACACCACGACTCCCGGTAGCGACACCCACAACGAGAAGGTGTCGGCGGCCCGGAGGTCCGCGACCGTCGCCGCGCCCGCTCGGAAAGCGTGCACGACGAGGTAGTTGCGCCAGTCGGAGACCGTCCCCAAGGCATCGCCCACGAGCGCCGACAGAATGAGCAGCGTGGCGGCCAGGGCCGGCCCTGCCACCGCCCTGAACTGCGGCGGATCGGCCGGGCCGCCCGGGCCGACCGGACCTGCTGGGCCTCCCGGGCCCCTTGGGCCTTCCGGGCCCCTTGGGCCTTCCGGGCCCCTTGGGCCTTCCGGGCCCCTTGGGCCTTCCGGGCCCCTTGGGCCCACCGTGACCAGCCGGGCCCACGCCCGCAACCCCGAAGACACCTCGGTACACCCCCTCCGCCCTGCCCGCCTGCCCTACCGCCAACGTGCCCCAGCCGCCGAGGAGTTCGGCGTACGTACTCTCCACCACCTCGGCCGGGAGCGGAACCGTGGAGGGACGAGGCGATGCCAGGGCAGGGTGAGGTCAGGACGAGGCGATGCCAGGGCGGGGTGAGGTCAGGACGAGGCGATGCCAGGGCGGGGTGAGGTCAGGACGAGGCGACGTCAGGGCAGGGTGACGTCAGGACGGGGTGACGTCAGGGCAGGGTGAATTTCTGCGTGGCGGTGCCGCTGCAGTCGTGGATGCGGAGCGGGACGCCGTTCCGGAGCGCGCCGTCGGGCTCCAGGCAGCGGGCCGCGTACGGATTGAGCAGGGAGCCGTCGGCCTGTTGCTCCCACTGCTGTCCGCCGGTGCCGGTGCAGTCCTGCAGCTCGACCGCCGTGTCCTGGGCGGTGCCGTTGCGCACCAGGCCCAGGCACCGCCGCTGCGTCTCCAGCGCCCCGCCGGGGCGGTGGCTCCACTGCTGGTCGGCGGCCGAGGGCTGGCACTCCCACAGGTCCACGGGCGTGTGATCGCCACCGTCGTCCTCGCCGTAGACGTCGAGGCAGGTGCCGCCGGGCCCGGCGACCGGCCCGGGCGACCCGGCTGACACGCGTGCGGACGCCGACACGGCGGGCGGCGGCGCGGACCCGGCGTCGTCCCCGTCGTCCCCGGGGTGCGTCAGCAGAAACGCGCCGACGGTCAGGACGACGGTGAGGGACGAGACCCCGGCGAGGACGACCGGCAGCCGGTTCGCGCGCCGCCGGACCGCGTCGTCGGGAGGCCGCGGCACGTCCGGCGGGAGGGCGGCGACGGTGAACGGCGCCGTGTCACCGCCACCCGGCGCCGGATCCGTGAGCGTGGCCGTGAGCGTGTCGGTGGGCCCGGGCCGCCCGCCGCCCGCCGACCCGGTCGCACCGGCCGTACCCGCCACTCCGGCCGTACCCGCCGCCCGCCCCGCCCGGCGTGCATCGCTGAGCAGCGTCATGGCCGCCTCAACACCGGGGCGTTCGGCCGGGTCCTTCGCCGTCAGGGCGGTGATGAGCTCCCGCAGGCCACCGGTGGCGCGGGTCATCCCGGGGAGCGGGGCGAGCAGGACGGCGGACAGGGTGTCGCTCCGGGACTCGCGGCGGAACGGCGGCGCGCCCTCCACCGCGTGGAACAGGGTCACCCCGAGGGAGAACAGGTCCGAGGCCACGCCGCCCGACCGGCCGTCGGCGCGCTCCGGCGAGGTGTACTCGAACGACCCGACGAAGGCACCGGGAGCCGTGATCGTCTCGTCCCCGAGCACCCGCGCGATCCCGAAGTCCGCCAGCAGGACCCGCCCGTCGTCGGCCAGCAGTACATTGCCCGGCTTGATGTCGCGGTGGACGACCGCCGCGGCGTCCGCCGCGCGCAGGGCCGACAGCAGGGCCGCGGCGATGTGCGTGACATGGCCGGGATCCAGCGGCCCGTGCGCCAACTCCTCCCGCAGGGAGTGGCCCTTGACCAGCTGCATCACCGTCCACGGCACGCCGTCCTCGATCACCACGTCGTAGACGGTGACGACGTTGGGGTGGTCGGCGAGGGCGGCGGCGGTGCGGCCCTCGCGCTGCGCGCGGGCCAGCACCCCTTCCCGCTCCTCGGCGGACGCGGCCCGCAGCCGGACCTCCTTGACGGCCACCGAGCGGCCCAGCAGTTCGTCCCGCCCCTCCCAGACCCGCCCCATGCCGCCGGACCCGGCCTCGTCCAGCAGGCGGTACCGCCCCCCGATCAGCCGCCCCGGCGCGCCCTCCTGCGTCACAGCCCTCGCCCCTCGTAGCCGACACCGCACGTGTCCGTCGTCGCCGACGTCGTAAGAACCTGTCGTAAGAACGGCGACGATACCGACCGTGCCGGGCGCCGGGGGCGGCGACGGCGCGTTCCCGCGCCCCGGGTCAGGCCAGGGCGGCGGCTCCGGGCGGGAGATGGACCGTCATGATCAGGTGGCAGGTCCCGGTGCCGGAGCCGCGGTAGGCGTGCGGGACGTCGGCGTCGAAGGTGGCGGTCTGGCCCGCGGCGACGGGGTACTCGGTGCCGTCGACGACCAGGGTCATCCGGCCCGTGGTGACGCTGACCGTCTCGACGACCTGGGCCCGGTGCGGGTGGCTGGGGTACTCCTCGTCCGGCTCCAGCTGCCAGCGCCAGACCTCGACCGGCGCCGGGCCGGAGGTCGTCAGCAGAAGCCGCGCCTCGCCGCCGTGCGGCCCGGTCCACAGCGGCGCCACGGCGTCCGCGGACGCCACCCGGACCCGGCCCTCGGCGGGCCCCTCCAGCAGGGCGGAGACCGGGACGCCGAGGGTGTCGGCCAGCCGGACCAGGGTGGCGAAGTCCGGATTGCCCTGGGCCTTCTCCAGCCCCACCAGGGCGCCCTTGCTCACCTGCGCACGCCGTCCCAGCTCGTCCAGGGACAGACCGGCGCGGCCGCGCGCCGCCCTGACGTTGTGCGCGAGCGGCCGGGCCGGTGGTCAGGCCCGGCCGGAACCCTTGTGGAAGTCGGCGGTGAACGCCTTCTCGATGCCGCCGACGATCGCGGAATCGTTGACGATGATGCCGAGTTCGCGGTTGTGGTTCAGTGAATTGGAGGAGAAGTTCTCCGATCCGGCAAATACCTTTGCACCGGACGCGCCGTTGTCGACGACGATCGCCTTGGCGTGAATGTAGTAGCCGGTTGAGCTGGTGTACGTGGTGACCTTTCCGCCCGCCGCGGTGACCTTCTTCAGCTGCTTGCTGTACTTCGAGGACTGGTTCTCCGCGACGACACGGACGGCGACACCACGTTTCGCGTCCGCGACGAGCGCGTTGACGAGAGCGGTGTCACCGAATTCCTCCTCCTGGACGTCCAGACTGTGCTGGGCGCCCTTGATCAGTGCCAGCAGATGGCTCTGCGAGTCGGTGGGCGACCAGACCAGATCGGTGCCGTCGGACGGGGTGACGGATTTTTTCGCGTAGTCGGCGTCGAAGACCTTCTCGATGGCCTTCACATCGGCCGTGTCGTGATCGAAGACGCCGTAATCGCGGGAGGTCGGATAGTACTTGGTGTCGAAGTTTCCGGTGCTGATGTACGACGTGGCGCCGTCGACGGTGATCGTCTTCTGATGGGTGTAGACGTACGACGGGGACGAGTACGTCACCCCGGCACCGGCGGCGGACAGCGCCTTGTAGGCGGCGCCGTCGACGTCCGTGTGCTGCGCGTCGAAGACCACCCGCACCTTCACACCCGCCTTTTCCTTCGTCACCAGATCGTTGACGAGGGTGGTGTCGCGCAGCTCATAGATCGTCACGTCGACCGATTTCCTGGCCGAGTTCACGAACGTGTAGATCGCGCTTTCCTTCTGGTCCGGCAGGACCACCAGGGAATGGGTGCTCGCGGCATGGGCGGTGGGAACGAGGGAACTCACCGCGGCCATGGCGCCTGTGGCGAGAGTGGTTGTGAGACTACGGATGGGGCTCACCGGAACTCCTCACGTGGCCGGGACGGCACGCACTGCGCGTAGCGGATCCAGTAAGACACGGTGTCCGGGCGCGCTGAAGCCCGGTTCGGTGAACAACGGGGCAGGATCAGGCAAAAGCAGCCCATGAACTCACGCAGAGTCAATTATCCCTGAGGTCCGGCACGTTGACGGTCCCGTGCAGCGGTGAGGTGGCGCATTCTCGTTCGAATGGGCTCGGGGTGTCGCCATGCCGGGATTCCCCCGCACTCCTCCGGCGGCATTCCGTTCACGTATCGCCCGTGACGTGCGGGGAAAATGTGTCGGCCGCCCGGATATCGCGGGGGCGGCCGACACCACCGTCAGCTCTGCTGCCGACGGACCTGCCGCATTTCACGGTCGACGCTCCAGGCGTCGGCGACCGGCCCGAGGTGGCCGAGCTTGTCGGGGTTGAGCACCCCGCGGACGGTCTGGATCTGCCCGTCGAGGATGTCGAGCATCAGGGTGTGGAGCACCTTGCCGTCCGCGGTGCGGAAGACCGCGCCCGGGCGACCGTTGATCTCGTGCGGGGTGAGCGTGATGCCGACCTGGGTCATCCAGGGGAAGACCGATCCGAGCAGCCGGGCCACCTTCTCGGCGCCGACGACCGCCCGGGCGAACTGCGGGGCCTTGCCGCCGCCGTCGCCGGTCATCGTCACCTCCGCGGCGAGCATGTCCTGCAGACCGGCGATGTCGCCCTCGTGGAGCGCCGCGAAGAACCGGGACGCCAACTCCTCCTGCTCCGCCCGGACCGCCGCGAACCGCGGCCGCCCATCCTCCATGTGCCGCCGCGCCCGCACCAGCAACTGACGGCACGCCGCCGGCGTCCGGTCCACCGCCGCGGCGACCTCGTCGAACTCGAAGCCGAACACCTCCCGCAGCACGAACACCGCCCGCTCCAGCGGGCTGAGCCGCTCCAGCAGGAGGAGCGCCGCCATCGACAGCGAGTCGGCCAGCTCCGCCGAGCGCTCCGGGTCCTGATACGGATCGCTGAGCAGCGGTTCGGGGAACCACGGGCCCACATACTCCTCGCGCCGCACCCGCGCCGACCGCAGCACATCGATGGAGATGCGCGTCACCGCCGCTGACAGATATGCCTTGGTCGACGTGGGCCGGGTCGCCGAACCGTCGAAGCGCAGCCAGGTCTCCTGCACCGCGTCCTCGGCCTCCCCGACGCTGCCCAGAATCCGGTACGCGAGCGAAAACAGCAGCGGCCGCAGCTCCTCGAACTCCTCGACCTTGCTCACACCGATCCCTTCCCTCCGCGTCCCCTGCGGTCCGATGTCGTTCAGCGGTATTGGCCGGGCTCGTAGTCGCCCGCCGGCTGCCGGGTGAGGACGTTCAGCCGGTTCACCATGTTCATGAAGGAGACCAGGACCACCAGGGCGGTCAGCTGTTCCTCGTCGTGGTGCGCGGCGGCCCGGGCCCATACCGCGTCGCTGATCCCCTCGGCGGCGTCCGCGACCCGGGTGCCCTCCTCCGCCAGTTCCAGCGCCGCGCGTTCCGCCTCGGTGAAGACCGTGGCCTCCCGCCACGCCGCCACCAGATGCAGCCGCACCGCGCTCTCCCCGGCGGCCGTGGCCTCCTTGGTGTGCATGTCGATACAGACCGCGCAGCCGTTGATCTGGCTCACGCGCAGGGCCACCAGCTCCTGCGTCGTGGTCGGCAGTGGCCCCTCCTTGAGCGCCCGGCCCGCGGCCATCAGGTGCTTGAAGGACTTCGGGGCGTCCGGGCCGGTGGTGAAGGTCAATCGCGCGTCCATGGTGTGCTCCTCCGTGCTCGTCAGTGGCTACACACCTGGGACGAGACGGCCGGGCCGTCTGTGACATGCGCCGATGTGACCTGCGTCTCCCCGCGCCGTCGGCCCGCCTACCCGGACGTGCGGTCCCGGATCCCGGCGAGCACCGCATCCAGCATCCGGTCGAACCCTTGATGTGGTGGTAGATCGACATCGGGTCGAGCCCGAGGGCGTCCGCGAGCCGCCGCACCGCCGGACTGGCGCTGACGCTGCTGGCCACGCTCGCGCCGCTGCTCGACGTCGCCACCGCCGACACGCTCTCCGCGCACGTCCGCGACGCCTCTCCCGGCTGGGGCCCGGACCTGGTGGCGGCCGACCGTGACGCCATCGCGGGCTACCTCGTCGTCACCGGCACCCTGGGGGGAGGCCGATGCGTACGCGTCCGCTACCTCCGCGCGCGGATGGCCGCCGCCCGGCCCGAGGAGGGACCCGCGCGGCGGCCGCAGCGGACCTAGCTCCTCCCCCGCACCCCCGCCAGCAACCGCTCCCGCAACGCCGGCCGCCCCGCGCACTCCACGCCCGTCCAGGCCATGGCGAGCGCGCCGTCCAGGACCGCGCGGTCGGCCCCGGGGGTGGTTCCGGCGGCGGCGAACTCCGCCGTGTGCTGGCGGGCGCCGTCGGTGTCGGCCGGCGACGACCTCGAACCGGTCGGCGCCGATGGACGCAGAAGGGCCCCCCCCGGGGCGGGGGGGGGGGGCCGGGGGGGTGTTTGTGGGTGTCTCCGCCCGCGGTGGGGCCGTGGGCGGTCAGTTGGAGGGGTGGGCGAGGGTAGAG
>NZ_JBHYGX010000002.1:23152-100431 GCF_042739975.1 Streptomyces sp. NPDC059080 | reverse complement strand
CGCCGCCCCCCCCCGCCGCGGGGGGGGGCGCCCGCCGCGGCCCGGCGCCGGGGGGGGGGGCGGCGCCCCATCGACAGGTGGTGATGTCTCGGGGATCCGCTCCCCGGTCGGTTACTTGCGCCGGAAGTTCTCGGCGCTCTCCTTGCTGCACGGCTGCAGCGTGACGCGGCCGCCGTCCCCGCCCTTGAGGCACTTGTCGGCCTGGGCCGCGTGAAGGGTGCCGTCGACCAGGGAGAACTGCTGGGCCGGGTTCCCGCTGCAGTTCGCGATCTGGACGGTCGTACCGACTTCGGTGGCGCCCCCGGCGGCGTCCATGCACAGGCCCTTGGTACGGATGGTGCCGTCCTGGGCGAAGTCCCACTGCTGGTTGGGGAGGCCGTCGCAGGGCGCCAGGGCCAGCGGGGTGCCGTCGCTTCCGGCGGCGCCGCTGAGGCAGGTGTTCGTGGCGGCGTTGAGCAGCGGCCCACCCGGGGCACTCGGTCCACCCGGGGCACTCGGCCCACCCGGGTTGCCCGGGTTGCCCGGCGCGCCCGAGGGCGCCGGAGGAGCGGGGTTGCCGGGATCGGACGAGGGGGAGCCGCCCGGATCGGGCGAGGCGGGCTGGCCGGTGCCGGAGGGGGCGGGGCCGCCCGCCGACGGGGCGCCCGTGGGTGAGGCGTTGGTGAAGACGAAGACCAGGGTGGCGGCCACGGCGCAGACGACGGCCACCGCCGACACGAGGATGACGGTGCGGCGGCTGGACGACGGCTTGCCGCTCGGCTCCGCGGGAACGGCACGGGCCGCGGACACGGCGGCCGCCCGGGGCGACGGGGTGACCGTGACGTCCTTGACGTCGTCCGCGAGGGCCGGGGTGTCCAGCGCCGGGTTCAACGGATGCAGCACCGGCTCGGCCAGCAGCCGGGTGTCGATCAGGCCCCGGGAATCGATGGTGAACCGCCAGCGCGGGCGGTCACCACGGCCCAGGACCACCACGGACCACGGGGTCCTCGGATGGTCCGCCAGGTAGTGGACGCGCTCCCGGTCCCGCCCGCCGGGCATGCTCGCGAGGATCAGCACGCCGCCGGTCGGCTGGGACAGTGCCTCCGCGGCGTCGTCCAGGCTCTGCACCTCGGTCGTCCCGACCGGGTCCGCGGTACCGGGCTTGAAACCGACCCTGACCACCTGAACACCCCGCGACCACGGGTTGGTGGTCAGCTCACGTGTCCAGTCCTGGACGAGCGCCCGGGCGCGCCGGCTGTCGCCCTCCAGGGCGATGATCCCGCCGGAATTGGCGAGGTTGAGCAGGGCGAAGCCGTCGCTGTTGCTGCCGACGGACACCAGATGCGGATACGGCTCCCGCGCCGACTCCGCGACCTCCGCGGTCTGCACCCAGCGCAACTGGGCATACCAGGCACGGGCGTCGTGATCGGCGGTCCAGCCCGCCGGGGGCCGCCCGTCGGGAGTCTTCAGGAGGAACCGCACGCTGTCGGAGCCCACGATGACCGCATGGACCAACGGGACCTCGCGGCTCTCGCGCGCGCAGGCGGTGGCCAGCACCCGCATCACGCGGTCGACCGTCCACAGGCCGTGATCGGCGCGCAGGCCCCCCGCCAGAGGCTCCTTTTTTCGCTTGCCGAACAACCGGGTAAGCCAGTTGTCGGGGCGACCTCGATCGGCGGGTCGGCTGGGCTGTGTCACCTTCAACTCCTCGACTGGGGCCTGCCTGACGGCGAACGGATTCGCGCGGCTTCGCGGGCGTGAAAGGAACGTTGGCCGTCCTGGGCAGGGGTGTCAACGCTGGGCAGGGGGTGGGCTTGGGACCAAGGTCCCACCAGCGTACGGAAGGTGTGGACCCCGCACGAGGCCGTTCCTAGCATCGAGGCGTCCGTGCCGGGGAGTACCGGCGAGCGCCGATGTGCCGGATGACGGCCAAGGCAACAGCAGAAGGGATGTCTCTCATGGCGAACATGAACGTGACGTACGGCGAGATGCAGGACAGCGCGACCCGTATGCGCAACAACAAGTCCGACATCGACGCCAAGCTCAGCGAGTGCAAGAGCATCGTCGACAACCTGACCGCCAGCGGCTTCGTCACCGACCAGGCGTCCGGCAAGTTCGAAGAGGTGCACACCGAGTTCGTCACCTCGGCGAACACGGCGATGGAGACCCTGGACCAGCTGTCGCAGTGGCTGGACAAGGCGGTCAGCGCGATGCAGGACATGGACACCCAGCTGTCCGGCTCCCTGAACAAGAAGTAACGCGAAAAGCCGGTCGGCAGCGAGAGGGGGCGGCCATGCCCATGATGATCACCATCGCCCGGGACCCGGACGTGTCGGCCGATCTGGTCGTGGAGGCCGATCCGGACACCGTCGTACGCGACGTCGTCCGGAAACTGCTGGCCAGCGTCGGTGGTGGGGTGGCGGGCGGACAGCCGGGCGGCGCCGGCCTGCCGGAGGTCTACCTCGGCGGGCAGCTGCTCGACCTCGACCAGTCCCTCTCGCAGAGCGGCATCCACGACGGCAGCGTCCTCTGGCTGGACCGGCCCGGCAAGGGAACCAGGCGGCAGGCCGGCCTGGTCACCGTCCGGGCGGTGGCGGGCACGGGAGCCGGGCAGGTCTGGCACCTGGACGCCGGTGAGCACGTCATCGGGTCCCGGGGCCGGGTCCGGCTGGGGCGCGACCAACCGGCCCAGGCCGCCGTCATCCGGGTGTTCCTCGACGCGACGGTCCACCTCTCCGCGTCCACCGGGGACTCCTTCCTGGACCGTGTCCTGCTGCCCGGGCACGAGGTCCTCTGGGAGCCCTATGCGCAACTCCGTTGCGGGGAAACCCTGTTGGAGGTCCAGCCGGTCCAGCGCCCGGACGCCATCATCGACCCCTCTCCGGACGGCGAGTACCTGGACTACAACCGTCCGCCGCGGCTGCTGCCGCCGACCAAGCGCACCGAATTCCGTCTCCCCGCCGAGCCCAAGGCCCCGACACCGAACGCGCTGCCGTGGCTGGCCGCGTCCCTGCCGGCGGTCTTCGGCGGGGTGATCGCGCTGGTGTCGGACAACCCGATGTTCCTGCTCATGGCCGGGATGTCCCCGGTGATGATGATCGGGAACTGGATCTCCGGACGGCGCCAGGGCAAGGTCGGCCACCGCCGGAAGCTCGCCGAGTTCCACGAGAAGCGGGCCGAGATCGAACGGGAGATCGCCGAGGCGCTGGACCAGGAACGCCTGGACCGCCGCGCCGCCAGCCCCGACCCCGGCGAGCTACAGGTCATCGCGACCGGCCCGCACGCCCGGCTCTGGGAACGCCGCCGCGTCGACCCCGACCACCTCCTGGTCCGCGTGGGCATCGCCGACCTCCCCACCGAGGTCGTGGTGGAGGAGGAGGGCGACAACAACCGGCGCCGCCGCGACCTGCGGGCCGCGCCGGACGTCCCGGTCTCCTTCTCCCTCGCCCACGCGGGCGTCGTCGGCGTCGCCGGACACGAGGAATGGCCCCGGCAGATGGCCCGCTGGCTGGTCGGGCAGCTGGCGGTGCTGCAGAGCCCGCGCGACATGCAGCTCTACGTCCTGACCGACCCTGCGGGCGAACGGCTGTGGGAGTGGGCGGCCTGGCTGCCGCACACCCGGCCGCTGCTGGGACAGCAGGCCCTGGCGCTGGTCGGCGCGGACGCGCAGACCCTCAGCCACCGGGTCGCCGAGCTGATCGAGCTGATCCACGTCCGCAAGCAGGTGCGGCTCCAGGCCGGCGCGCGGGCGGTGCTGACCGACCCGGACATCGTCGTCGTGATGGACGGCGCCCGACGGCTGCGGGCACTGCCCGGAGTGGTGACCATCCTGCGTGAGGGCCCGGCCGTCGGCGTCTACTGCATCTGCGTGGACACCGACGAGCGGACCCTTCCGGAGGAGTGCGCCACCGTCGTCGTCGGCGGCGCGGGTTACCCGACGAGCCTGCGGCAGCAGCGCGCCGACCAGATCGACGGCATCCTCGCCGACGAGGTCGTGGACAGCTGGTACGAGGCCACCGGGCGCCGGCTCGCCCCGCTGCGGGACGTCAGCAAGAACCAGGGTGAGGCCGCGCTGCCCGGCAGCGCACGCCTGCTGGAGACCCTCGGCCTGGAGGAGCCCGACGCCGCCGCCGTCGCCGGAGGGTGGCGCGCCGGGGGGCGCAGCACCAAGGCCGTCGTCGGCTACTCGCTCGACGGCCCCTTCTCCCTCGACCTGGTCAGCCACGGCCCGCACGGCCTGGTGGCCGGCACCACGGGCTCCGGCAAGTCGGAGTTCCTCCAGACGCTGGTCGCGTCGCTGGCCGTGGCCAACCGCCCGGACGCCATGACGTTCGTGCTGATCGACTACAAGGGCGGCGCCGCCTTCAAGGAGTGCGTCCGTCTGCCGCACACCGTGGGGCTGGTGACGGACCTCGACCCCCATCTCGTCGAACGCGCCCTGACCTCCCTCGGCGCCGAGCTGACCCACCGCGAGCGCCTGCTCGCCGCCGCCGGCGCCAAGGACCTGGAGGACTACCTCGACTACGCGAGCCGTCGGCCCGAACTGGCGCCGATCCCGCGTCTGCTCATCGTCATCGACGAGTTCGCCTCCATGGCACGGGAACTGCCGGACTTCGTGACCGGCCTGGTGAACGTCGCCCAGCGGGGCCGCTCCCTGGGCATCCACCTGATCCTGGCCACCCAGCGGCCCTCCGGCGTGGTCTCCGCGGAGATCCGCGCCAACACCAACCTGCGGATCGCGCTGCGGGTGACCGACGCGGGGGAGAGCAGCGACGTCATCGACGACAGCGAGGCCGCCAACATCTCCGCGTCGACCCCCGGACGGGCCTACGCCCGCCTCGGGCACAGCTCGCTGATCCCCTTCCAGACCGGCCGCGTGGGGGGCCGCCGCCCGTCGGCGAACCGGACGAACGAGGTAGCCGTGCCGTTCCTCCAGCCGGTCTCCTGGCTGGACCTGGGACTGCCCGCACCGCAGCGCCCGCGCGTCGCCGGGGAGACCGACGAGGCGACCGACCTGTCGGTCCTGGTCAAGTCGGTCCGGCAGGCGGGGGAGTTGCTGAACATCCCCCCGCAGCGCCGCCCCTGGCTCCCGCCGCTGCCGCTGTCCCCGGTGGTCGAGCTGGCGAAGGAACCGGTCTACGGCTCCGGGAAGGACCCCGTCTTCTCCTGGGCGCTCCAGGACCTGCCGACGCAGCAGCGGCAGGAACCGGCGACGGTGGACATGGCCACCTTCAGCCACCTGCACATCATCGGCGCCCCGCGCTCGGGCCGCTCGGCGGCGCTGCGCACCTTCGCCGCCGCCGCGGCCAGCGCCTCCAGCGTGACCGATCTGCATCTGTACGGGCTCGACTGCGGCAACGGCGCGCTGCTCTCCCTGAGCAGGCTGCCGCACTGCGGCGCGGTGGTGCAGCGTACGGAGACGGACCGCGCGGTCCGGCTGCTCAAGCGGCTCCACGACGAGGTGCAGCGGCGCCAGCGGCTGCTCGGCGAGTCCGGGTTCGCCGATGTCGCCGAGCAGCGGGCGGCCCGGCCCGCCGACGAGCGGCTGCCGCACATCGTGCTGCTGCTGGACCGCTGGGAGGGCTTCATGGGCACTCTCGGCGAGTACGACGGCGGGACGCTCGCCGAAATGATCCAGACCCTCCACCGCGAAGGCGGCAGCGCGGGCGTGCACCTCGTCATCGCGGGTGACCGGATGCTGCTGAGCGGCCGGATGGCGTCGCTGTGCGAGGACAAGCTCATCCTGCGGCTCTCGGACCGCACGGACGCCAGCCTGGCCGGGCTCAACCCGCGCAAGATCCCCGAGAACCTGCCGCCGGGCCGCGGCTACCGCGCGATCAACGCGATCGAGACCCAGGTCGCCCTGGTCGCGGCCGATCCGGCGGGCCCGGCACAGGTCGCCGCGGTACACGCGCTGGCCGACCGGCTGATCGAGCGGGAGGCCGCGGTCCCGAAGTCGGCCCGGCCGAACCGCATCGCGGTGATGCCGACCGAGCTCTCCTTCGAGCAGGCATGGGAGATGGTCGGGACGCCGGAGCGGATGTGGGCGCTGGTGGGCGTGGCCGGCGACGACCTCGAACCGGTCGGCGCCGACCTCCGCGGAGACCAGCCGACCTTCCTGGTCGCGGGGCCGTCCCGGTCCGGGCGCAGCACGGCACTGGGCGTGATGACGGAGTCGCTGCTGCGCGGCGGCACCGAGGTGGTGATCGGGGCGCCGATGAACTCCCCGCTGCGCGCCTTCGCCGGACGGGCCGGTGTCCGCGGCGTCCTCACCGACGAGCAGCCCACGGAGCAGCAGTTCGCCGAACTGCTCGACCCGGGCGACGGGCCGGTGGTGCTCGTCGTCGACGACGCCGAGATGTGGCGCGACCTGATCTGCCGTGACTGGCTGAAGACCTTCGTCCGCAAGGCGTCCGGCAGCAATCGCGGCGTGATCATCGGCGGCGACGTCGCCACGGTGGGCGTGGGCTTCTCCGGCTGGCAGTCGGAGATCAAGAAGAACCGCCGCGGTGTCCTGCTGTCGCCGCCCAACCTGGGAGACGGCGACCTGGTGGGCGTCAGACTCTCCCGTGCCCAGGTGGCCGCGAAGGTCGTGCCGGGCGCCGGCCTGCTGCACCTGGGCAGCGGCACCCTGATGACCACGCAGATTCCGACGGCGGTCCCTCCCACGGCGGCCGCGGACAACCGTAGGGGGCAGTGATGGCAGACCTCGTGGTGAAGGACCTCCAGGAGCTGGTCAGCGACCTCAACGAGCTCATCAGTCAGTTCGAGGGGGCGCTCGACTTCCAGAACGACGACAAGGGGCTCTGGGGCCAGCTCAACGCCAATCTCTCGATGGGTGACTTCGCCGACAACTGGACCATCCACCGTGACGACATGGTCAAGAGCATGAAGAGCTTCCGCGACAAGGTGTCCAAGCTCGACGAGGCATTCGCGGACGGGGACCAGCAGTTGCTGGACACGTTCAAGAAGAAGGACGGCTGAGGCGGGCCGGGAAGGGCTGAGGAGAACCGATGTCAATCAGGAAACTCGACTGGTCACCGCTGGACCGGGACTCGGACCCCATCCACGCCGACCTCGATGAGGTGCACAGCGCGCAGAAGCGCTACGAGGGCATCTCCGAAACCATCGACGACGCCGTCGCCAAGCTGGACAAGATCGTCACCGCGGGCAGCGAGGCCCTCGTGGGCCAGTACGTCGAGGGTCTCAAGGACGACGCGAAGTCGATCAAGGAAAGCCTGGAGAAGGCCGGGGTCCGCTACCACGACGTCGCGAGCGAGATCAAGAAGTACGAACCGGATCTGGAACACGGCCTGAAGGAGACCGCGGCCGCCCGCACCGACGCCGAAGAGGCCAAGGGCGACCAGACCAAGGCCAAGAACATGCCGGATCCGGAGAAGGATTCGGACGGCGAGATCTCCGACGAGGAGAAGGACAAGGGCACCGCCAAGGACAAGGCCGGCAAGAACGCCGACGGGAAGCTGGACGCGGCGAAGACGCGGCTCAACAACGCCATCGACGCGCTCAACGTGGCCGGTAAGCGGTTCGGCGACGCGGTCAACTGCAACAAGTACGACGACGGCCTGACCGACTCCACCAAGGACAAGATCGATGCCGTGCTGGCGAAGATCGGTGAGATCTTCGGCTGGATCGGCCTGGCCCTCGGCATCCTCGCCATCCTCATCCCAGGGGTGAACCTCCTGATCTTTGCGGGAATCGCGGCGGGTGTGGTCTCACTCGTCGCCAGCGCCGTGCTCTACGCGGACGGCAAGGGCAGCATCCTCGACGTCGTCATGGCGGCCGTCGGCGTCGGTCTCGCCGGGCTCGGCGGTATCGCCTCGTTGGTGACCAAGGGAATCTCCAGCACCGCCAAGATCACCACCCTCGGCAAGTGGAGCTTCCGTCCGCTGGCCGGGGGCGGAAAGAACATCGAGATGGTCCCGCTCGGGCCGGGCGGGCGTGCGTTGGGGGGCGGGCCCGGTCGGATTCCGAACTTCTCCAGGCCGTTCGGTCCGGGCAACAACTTCTTCAACCCGAACAACGCGGCCGGCAACTGGCGGAACATGTCGGAGTGGTTCAACAACCCGGCCACCGACTGGCTGCTCAAGAAGGGCGGATTCCCCACCCCCGAAACCGGTTTCTGGGGCTCCGCCGGGTCCCAGTTCAAGGATGCCGGCAAGTTCTGGGGCAATCTGTTCAAGAATCCGATGACGTTCGGCAAGGACTTCGGCAGCGTCGTCGGCGGGATCCAGGGCGCCCGCGACCTGTCGACCATCGTGAAGGCGGCCGGCCTCGGGAACATCAACAAACTCTGGTACGTCTGGGGCGGCGTGAACGGCGCCTTCGGCCTCGGCGGAATGATCTACGCCGGCGGACGCAACATGCACTGGATCCCGGACGTCAACCCGCCCGGCGTGGTCGCCACCTGAGGAGGGGGAAGGAAACGATGAGCGAGAAACTCTCGGCGCTGACCGACATCCCCTGGCACTGGGAATGGGTGCCGGGCGACGTGCCCGGCGAGGGGGAGGACGACCCCTGGGCCGCGCACATGGCCGAACTCTTCAAGGAGTGGACGTCCGAAGGGCTGGATGCCGCCCGGCAGTCCTGGACCGAGGAGGTCGGGGGCGAGTTCCCGATCACCGGGGACGCGGTGGGGCACAGCGTCGCCGCGTGGCTGCGCGAGCGCGCGGCCCAGCTGCCCGCCTGGTCGCGGCTCGCGTGGGGCGCGGCGTTCCTGGAGGAGGGCGCGCCGCGCTGGGCGCCGGTTCCGGTCGTCGTGGAGTTCCACCGCCCCGAGGCCGAGGACCCGAACTACCTCCTGGAACTGATGGGCGCCGGTGGCGTCGAGGGCGACGCCCGGCCGCCCACGGTGGAGTACGTGACCACCCTGAGCGGTGACGGGTTCCGGGTCTTCGCCCTGGGGCGGACGTCCGACGGCGCGGCCTACGGGCGTGTCGGGGCGGCGCTGCGCCTCGACATCCCCCAGGGCGGCGACCGCGCGGACGTCGGCGTGGACGTCCTGCTGTCGACGCTCGTGCTCGACATGGGACTGATGGCCGTGATCGGCTCGGGAACGGAGCAGTTGATGCAGCAGATCGCCGAGGAGAGCGTGCCGAAGCCCGACGGGGGCCAGGCCCGGCTCGGCTTCCACGTACCGCAGGGCGAGGTGCAGTCGTGATCGACTTCGAACTGGTCCTGCCCGACGGCTGGGTGCAGATCCCCACCACCACGGACACGACCAAGCTGCGCGGCCGGGTCATCGACGAGCTGATCCGCCATCACCTGCCCGACTCGCTGCCGCGCGACAAGGCGGGCCCCTTCCGCCGCATGCTCCGCAAGGAACTCGTCGCGGCGACCGACGAGGCCGCGCGGCAGGGCGCCCGCTCGGTGCTGATGCCGCTGCGCGATTTCAACGGCGTCCGGCTGCCCGGGTCCTTGGTGGTCACCGTCATCGAAAGCGGTGAGGAGGACGAGGACGCGGAGGCCCTGCTGGCGTCCATCCTCGCCGATGCGGGGGACTCCGGGAGCTACCTGGAGGTCGGCCAGGCACCGGCGGTCCGCCTCGCTGCCGTCGTGGACAGCGCCCGCGCCGGACGCAAGGCGCCGTCCTGGCGGGTCTCGTACTACGTGTCCCACCCGGACGCGCCCGGGGTGTGGGGACTTCTGACCTACACCGTGCTGACCGACGGCGACCTGGAGGCCGAGCCGGTCAAGGCCGTCATGCTGCTCTTCGACATGATCGTGTCGACGCTGCGCTGGTCGGACCGGATCGACGCCCCGACCGAGGACGAAGTCCTCGCGGAACTCGACACGTTGGCCCCCGCAGCGGCGGCGGGACCACCGGCCGGCGAAGCAGGTGCACCCGCATGAGGCGGGTATGAAGAGAACATGAAGCCGGCTCCGGCATGCTGACGGCATGAGCGCCAGTGCCACCTCTTCCCTCCAGCAGAACACCGCCGAGCGGATACGCATCGCCATCGTCAGCCCGGACATCCTGGCCCGGATCAAGCAGGTGTTCGCGGACAAGAACCTCGACGTGGACATCGTCCACATGCCGTACGTCGAGGTCGATGTCCGGCCGGCGAGCGGCGTCCCCGCCACCGCCCGGCTCGTGCTGGAGGCCGTGCCGGACCGGCGGGCGGGCGGCATCATCCGCCGCGGCCCGCGGGCGGCGCGACGGCTGTGCGCGGAGTACCGGCTGAACGTCGTCGGCCAGACCGGGGACACGGGCCCGGCAATCGACCCGCGGGACCGGCAGGAACCCGCCCCGGCGCCGGAGGCACCGGACGACGGGTCCCGCCCCGCGGAGTCCTCTCTCTCCCGGCGCCAGCACGAGGTGATGACCCTGGTCTCCCGCGGCGCGCGCAACGCCGAGATCGCCGAACGGCTGCGCCTCAGCGAGAAAACCGTGAAGAACCACCTCAACCGCATCTTCCGGCAGTTGGGCGCGAACAGCCGGGTCGAAGCGGTGGTGCTGTGGCAGCGCGGTCAGCGCAACGGGGTGACGCCGCCCAGCGCCGTGCAGCGGATCGGTGCCGCCGGACCCGCGTCGATGGCGTCCAGCGCGGCCACGAGGCCGGTGACGGCGGTGGCCTCCGCCATACCCAGCTCCGCCACCTTCTCCCGTGCCTGGTCCGCCAGACCCTCGGCCGACCGCTGGGACCCCGTCGGCCACGGCATCCTGGCCAGACCGGAGAGGGCCAACGCCTCGTGATAGCGGTCGCCGTTGGCGGAGCACAGGGTGAGCGCGTCCTGGAAATACCGCCCCGCCGCCTCGGTGTCCCCGAGCCCGTACTCCGCCAGGCCCAGGTTGATCAGCAGGTTCGCCTCCAGCAGCGGGTCCCGGGAGCGCCGGGCCGCCTCCAGGCCGGGAACGCCGTAGCGCACTGATTCCTCGAACTCGCCGTGCGCGGCGTGCAGTCCGCAGAGGACGTCGAGGCAGCCGGACCGGTGATACGCGGAGCCGGTCCGGCAGGCCAGCGTCAATGCCCGTTCCGCGTACCGGAGCGCCACCGGGTGCTCGGTCTCCCGCAGCGTGGCGGCCAGGTTGCCGAGCAGGCTGGTGCGCAGCAGGTCGTCGTCGAGCTCGTCGGCGAGCCGCAGCCCGTGCTCCAGCTGCTCCACGGCCGATGCGTTCCGCCCCAGCCGGGAGTGGGCCACGCCCAGGTGGTTGAGGAGGGCGGCCTCGGCCGTGCGGTTCCCGGTCAGTTCGGCGCTGCGCAGGCCGATCCGCAGCGTTTCGGCCCAGTCCTGGGCCTGCCCGGCCGTGGCGAAGTAGTCGAAGAGCAGGTAGGTCAGCTGCCAGGCCGCGTCGTGGCAACCGATCCGATGCGCCGTGCGGACGAGCGGACCGAGGTTCTCCCACTCCTGGGCGCACCACGCCACCAGCTCCTGCCGGTCCGCGAACCGCGGCGCCTCCCCGCCCGCGGCTTCGGCCGCGACGCCGAACGGCAGGGGCGGTCCGTCGGGGGTGTGGCTGCGCGACAGCTTCTGCAGATGCCAGCGCAGCGCCCGCTCCAGCGCCCGGCGCCGCGAAGCGGCGGACTCCCCGCCCCGGCACACCTCCTCCGCGTAGATGCGGGTGAGATCGTGCATCACATAGCGGTTGCCGGAGACTTCCAGCAGATTCTGGGCGGCCAGGCTCCGCAGCGCGTCCGCCGCGGCCGGGGCCGGGGCGTCCAGCAGGGCGGCGGCCGTCTCCAGCCGGATGCTGCCGCCCGGGAAGAGGCCGAGGACGCGGAAGGCGTGTGCCTCCTCGGCGGGGAGCTTGGCGTAGGAGCAGGAGAGCACCCCGCGGACGGAGGCCAGCTCGTCGCCGGGGATCTCCAGCGTGTCGAGCCGGCGCCACACGTCCTCCAGGTCGGCCACCATGTCGGCGATCTGCGGCCGTGGGCCCGCGGACACCTGGTCGGCGACGATGCGCAGCGCCAGCGGCAGATGGCCGCACAGTTCCGCGAGGCGGCGGGCCGCCGTGGCCTCCTCGCCGACCCGGGCCCCGCCGATCGCGTCGGAGAGCAGTTCCAGGGACTCCCCGGCGTCGAACGGAGACAGCGTCACCCGGCGGGCGGAGTACCGGACCGCGAGGCCACCGAGCCGATTGCGGCTGGTGACGAGGGTGAAGGACGGACCGCCGCCGGGCAGGAGGCCGTCCAGCTGGTCGGCGGACTCGGCGTTGTCGAGGACGATGAGCAGCCGCTTGTTCCGCACGAGGCTGCGCCACAGCGCGATGCGCGCCTCCTCGCCTGCGGGGATCGCCCCGGCGCCGAGGGAGGTGAGCAGATGGTGGAGCACGTCCGCCGGTGTGCCGGCCGGGCGCTTGGGGTCGAAGCCCCGCAGGTTCACGTACAGCTGGCCGTCCGGGTAGGCATCGGCGAGCTGATGGCCGCAGTGCACGGCGAGCGCGGTTTTTCCGACGCCGCCGACCCCGACGATCATCGCGATGCGCGACGCCCCGGGCGACGGTGCGCGCGCCGCCTCCAGTACCTGCCGCATGGACTCGGCGCGGCCCGCGAACCTGCCCACGCCCTGTGGCAGTTGAGCCGGTCGTACCGGTTCGGCAGCCGCCGGCGCCGGTCCGGCCGGAGGGTCGGTGAGCAGCGACCCGTACAGCGCCCGCAACTCCGCCGTCGGATCGATCCCCAGATCGTCGGCGAGGCGTTTGCGCAGGCCGTGGTAGTGGGCGAGGGCGTCGGCGGTGCGGCCGCTCCGGTGGAGCGCCGTCATCAGCAGGGCGCTCAACCGCTCGTGGTACGGATGGTCCGGGAGCTGTCGTTGCAACTGGTCGGTCACCCGCTCGGGTTGGCCGAGGTCCAGCAGGGACTCGGCGCGCTCCAGCAGCAGACTCAGCCGCAGTTCCGAGACCCGGGTCCGGTGCGCGGCGGCGAGCGGGCCGGGGAGTCCGCTGAGCGGGGAGCCCGGTTGCCAATGCGCCAGTGCGTGGTCGTAGGCGCTGACGGCTGCGGCCGGTTCCTGCCGCGCCCGGCTGCTGCGGGCCCGCTCCGCCAGCCGTTCCACCACGGTGACGTCCAGGTGCGAGGGGTCGAGGCGGAGTGCGTAGCCCTGTCCGGAGCTGGTCGTCGGAAGTGGTGGATCGCCGGGTCCGGTCAGGATCCGGCGGAGACCGGATACGTAGGTGTGGAGGCTGCCGACCGCGGTGGCCGGGGGCGACTCGCCCCAGAGGCCGTCGATCAACTCGTCCCGGGAGACCGTGTTTCCGGTCCGCAGCGCGAGGATGGCGAACGTCGCGCGCTGCTTCGGGGGGCCGAGGGTCAGCTCCCGCTCCCCGGCGTACGCGCGAAGCGGCCCGAGGGTCTCGACCCTCAGGAAGTCGCCACGCGGCATCGACATGGGGCCTCCAACGGATAGTGCTGTGCTGTGCTCTGTACGCCGCCGTGCGGGCACGCCGGGATCGCCGCGTGCGGGAGGGGTCCGGGCCCGTCCAGTCTCCGGGCTTCCCGCCAGGATGTTCAAGTCGGGACGGGGGGCGAGCAGGCGCATTCGGGCAGCGGAGAGCGTGTGGCGGGCATCGGTGTGCGCCGGTCGAGGTGGGGGCGCGGTGGCTGTTTCTGATGCTCAGCCAAACGCAGGGCGAGATCGGGGAGTTCGCTTTCCGTGACGCGGTATGGACGCGCCCGGTGCGGCGCCCCTAGCCTGATGTTGGTCTAGACCGCAGCCGGTTTCGCGGTCCTTTTCGCGTGCCGTGGTGTTCCACCGGCCTGTGCGGCGGCGCCGCCCAACAGGCCCGCTCGGTAAGGCAATTCCCCCACAGCGGCTGCTTCCTGCCCGGTTCCCGGAGCCCGCGAAGCCCGGCTCTCCTGTCCGGCGGGCGGCCGCACGAAGGAGTTCCCGATGAGATCACGTATCGCCGCCCTGATCGGCGCCGCCACCCTGGCCCTGGGTGTGGCCGTCCTGGCGCCCGCCGCGCCCGCGGGGGCCGCGCCCGGGTGTACCCCGACCGCCCTCGCCTGTGCGAACGCCGAGGCCAGGGCCGAGGGGTTCGTCGTCAGCGAGGCCCAGTTCCAGCAGATGTTCCCGAACCGGAACGCGTTCTACACGTACCAGGGTCTGACCGATGCGCTCAGCGCCTACCCGGAGTTCGCGAACACCGGAAGCGACACGGTGAAGCGGCAGGAGGCGGCCGCCTTCCTCGCCAACGTCAGCCATGAGACCGGCGGTCTCGTCTACGTCGTGGAGCAGAACACCGGAAACTACCCGCACTACTGCGACGCGACCCAGCCCTACGGCTGCCCCGCCGGTCAGGCCGCGTACTACGGCCGGGGTCCCATCCAGCTGAGCTGGAACTTCAACTACAAGGCCGCCGGTGACGCGCTCGGCATCGACCTGCTGAACAATCCGTCGCTGGTGGAGCAGGATCCCGCCGTCGCCTGGAAGACCGCGCTCTGGTACTGGAACACGCAGAAGGGCCCGGGCACCATGACGCCGCACGACGCGATGGTCAACGGCGCGGGCTTCGGCGAGACGATCCGCGCCATCAACGGGACCCTCGAATGCAACGGCGGCAACCCCGGGCAGGTGCAGAGCCGGATCGACAACTACCAGAACTTCGTCCAGATTCTGGGGACCGTGCCTGGCTCCAACCTGAGCTGCTGAGACGGCGAAGGGGCCGCTGGAGCGGTGAGCCCGCACGCCCGGCCGGGACCCGGAGGTCCCGACCGGGCGTGCGGGCTCCGTGTGCGGGTTGCGTGTGCGAGCTCCGAGGGAGGGTCGCCCCCGGCCCCGTCCCCGGACTGCCGCAGCGGCGTCACTGGAATGCCCCGCCCCGCGGCGCCATGCGGCGTGTCAGCTGCTATCACGGGTGGCAGGCACGTTATCTGCCTTATGTGGCTTTTCCCGCCCCGGACCCCAGAGGAGGCATCCGCATGGATGCAGCAGCACCGGCTCCGAACGGCTCCACCGCCACGTCCTCCGCCGCCACGTCCTCCGCCGCCACGGAGGAGGAGGCGCCGATCCACATCCTCTGGATCAACGCCGGTCTGAGCTGCGACGGCGACTCCGTGTCGCTGACCGCCGCCACCCAGCCCAGCATCGAACAGATCGCCCTCCAGGGGCTGCCCGGTCTGCCCAGGATCGCCGTGCACTGGCCGCTGATCGACTTCGAATGCGGCCCGGTCCAGGGCGCGGACACCTTCATCGAGTGGTTCTTCAAGGCGGAGCGCGGCGAGATCGAACCGTTCGTGCTGGTCATCGAGGGATCCATCCCCAACGAGGCGATCAAGGCCGAGGGGTACTGGTGCGGCTTCGGCGACGACCCCGCCACCGGCCAGCCGATCACCACCAGCGAATGGATCGACCGCCTCGCCCCCAAGGCCCTCGCCGTCGTCGCCATCGGCACCTGCGCCGCCTACGGCGGCATCCACGCCATGGAGGGCAACCCCACCGGCGCGATGGGCGTCCCCGACTACCTCGGCTGGGACTGGAAATCCGGCGCCGGCATCCCGATCGTCTGCGTACCGGGCTGCCCCATCCAGCCGGACAACTTCGCCGAGACCCTGACCTACCTCCTTTACCAGGCGGCGGGCTCGGCCCCGATGATCCCGCTGGACGACAAGCTGCGCCCCACCTGGCTGTTCGGCGCCACCGTCCACGAGGGCTGCGACCGCGGCGGCTACTACGAACAGGGCGATTTCGCCACCACCTACGACTCGCCCAAGTGCCTGGTCAAACTGGGCTGTTGGGGCCCGGTCGTCAAGTGCAACGTCGCCAAACGCGGCTGGATGGACGGGATCGGCGGCTGTCCCAACGTCGGCGGCATCTGCATCGCCTGCACCATGCCCGGCTTCCCCGACAAGTTCATGCCGTTCATGGACCCGCCGCCCGGCAGCAAGGTCTCCAGCACCGCCAGCGGCCTCTACGGCGGCGTCATCCGCCGCCTGCGCGACATCACCCGCAAGACGGTGGACAAGGAGCCGCGCTGGCGCCACACCGGCACCGAACTCACCACCGGCTACCACGCCCCGTGGTGACGGCCCCGCCGCCACCCGACCCGACCGACCTCCCCGCTTGACGAAGGTGAAGGGCACCGCAGACACGATGGCACCGACGACGAAGACCTCCGCGGACGGCAGCGGCCTGACGGAGATGTCCTGGGATCCGATCACCCGGATCGTGGGCAGCCTCGGCATCCACACGAAGATCGACTTCAAGCAGAAGCGGGTGGCGGAGTGCTACAGCACCTCGTCGGTCTTCCGCGGCTACAGCGTCTTCATGCGCGGCAAGGACCCGCGCGACGCCCACTTCATCACCAGCCGTATCTGCGGAATCTGCGGGGACAACCACGCCACCTGCTCGGTGTACACGCAGAACATGGCGTACGGCGTGAAGCCGCCGCACCTCGGCGAGTGGATCATCAACCTCGGTGAAGCCGCGGAGTTCATGTTCGACCACAACATCTTCCAGGAGAACCTGGTCGGCGTGGACTACTGCGAGAAAATGGTCCGCGAGACCAACCCCGGCGTCCTCGACCTCGCCGAACGCACCGAGGCGCCGCACGCCGCCGAACACGGCTACCGCACCATCGCCGACATCATGCGCTCCCTCAACCCGCTGGAAGGCGAGTTCTACCGCGAAGCGCTCCAGGTCAGCCGCTACACCCGGGAAATGTTCTGCCTCATGGAAGGGCGGCACGTCCACCCCTCCACGCTCTACGCGGGCGGCGTCGGCACCGTCGCCTCCGTCCAGCTCTTCACCGACTACCTCAGCCGCCTGATGCGCTACGTCGAATTCATGAAACGCGTCGTCCCGCTCCACGACGACCTCTTCGACTTCTTCTACGAAGCGCTGCCCGGCTACGAGGAGGTCGGCCGCCGCCGCGTCCTGCTGGGCTGCTGGGGCGCCCTCAACGACCCCGACCACTGCGACTTCACCTACCGCAACATGACCGACTGGGGCCGGCGGATGTTCGTCACCCCCGGCATCATCGTGGACGGCAAGCTCGTCACCAACGACCTCACCGAGATCAACCTCGGCATCCGCATCCTGCTCGGCAGCTCCTACTACGACGACTGGGCGGGCCAGGAGCAGTTCGTCACCCACGACCCGCTCGGCAACCCCGTCGACCCGCGCCACCCCTGGAACCAGCACACCATCCCCGCCCCGCAGAAGCGGAACTTCGAGGACAAGTACAGCTGGGTGATGTCCCCGCGCTGGTTCGACGGAAAGGACCACCTCGCCCTCGACACCGGCGGCGGCCCCCTCGCCCGCCTCTGGTCCACCGCACTGTCCGGGCTCGTCGACTGCGGCTACGTCAAGTCCACCGGCCACAGCGTCGTCATCAACCTGCCGCGCTCCCTCACCAAGCCGGAGACCAGCTTCGAGTGGAAAATCCCGCGGTGGAGCAACGCGCTGGAACGCAACCGCGCCCGGACCTACTTCCAGGCGTACACCGCCGCCCTGGCCCTGCACTTCGCCGAGAAGGCACTCGACGAGGTCCGCGCCGGACGCACCCAGACCTGGGAGAAGTTCGAGGTACCCGACGAGAGCATCGGCTGCGGCTTCACCGAGGCGGTCCGCGGCGTCCTCTCCCACCACATGGTGATCAGGGACGGCAAGATCGCCAACTACCACCCGTACCCGCCGACCCCCTGGAACGCCAGCGTCCGCGACAGCTACGGCACCCCCGGCCCCTACGAGGACGCGGTCCAGAACACCCCGATCTTCGAGGAGAACACGCCGGAGAACTTCAAGGGCATCGACATCATGCGCACCGTCCGCAGCTTCGACCCCTGCCTGCCGTGCGGCGTCCACATGTACGTCGGCGGCGGCCGCACCGTACAGGAGACGCATCTGCCCACCGGGCTGAGCGGACTGGCCGGATGAGCGCCGAGGAGACCGCCCGCCGGGTCGAGGCGGTACTCGACCGCCTCGCCGCCCACGACGACCCCGGCGTCGGCGTCGCGGCGGAGGAACTGGTCCGCGTCCTGATGGACTTCTACGGCACCGGACTCGCCCGCCTCCTCGCGCTGACCGGCGCGGCGGACGGCACGCCCCCGCCGCAGCTGCTGGACGACGAATGCGTCGCCGGGCTGCTGGTCCTGCACGGACTGCACCCCGAGGACGCCCCCGCCCGCATCGCACGGGCGCTGCGCGCCGCCGGGGCCGAGGACGCCGTCGTCGAGGAGTTCGACGGGAGCACCGGCGCCCTGCGGCTGAGCCAGGAGGGCGGCGGCTGCTCCGGCACCGCCGACGCCACCCGGCAGCGCATCGAGGCCGCCCTGGCCTGCCACGCACCGGAGGTGACCGGCGTCGCGCTGGAACGGGCCGCCGCCGCGGCGCCGTTGCTGCAGATCGGCAGCGGTCCACCGGAGCCCGTCCCCGCGGGCGCCGCCCGCCCCGGCCGGACACCGGCGCCGTGACCGCGCCGGACACCGCCCGGCACCGCCCGGGCCCGCCGTCGCGCGGACTGCACCGCTTCACCCGGCCCCGGCCCCCCGCGCCGGAACGCTGCGAACTGTGCGGCACCGCCGTGGACACCGGCCACCGCCACCTCGTCGACACCGCGCAGCGCTCCCTCGCCTGCGCCTGCCCGCCCTGCGCCCTGCTCTTCGCGCGCCCGGACGCGGGCGGCGGACGGTTCCGCACGGTGCCCGACCGCGTCCTGGCCGATCCCGGATCCGCGCCGTCCGCCGCCGCCTGGGGTGCCCTGCACATCCCCGTCGCCCTCGCCTTCTTCTTCCACCACTCCACGCTCGGCCGCCCCGTCGCCCTCTGCCCCAGCCCCGCGGGCGCCACCGAGACCGAGATCGACCCCGCCGCCTGGGACACCGCCTTCGCCGGCTCCCGCCTCGCCGCACTGCTGGAACCGGACGTCGAGGCGCTGCTGGTCCGGCGCACCGACGACCGCGCCGTCTGCTATCTCGTCCCGGTCGACGTCGCCTACGAACTGGTCGGCCGGATGCGGCTGCACTGGAAGGGCTTCGACGGCGGAGCCGAGGCCCGCGCCGCCCTCGACGCCTTCTTCGCCGCGTTGGAGCGGCGGGCCACCGGCGTCCCGGGGGAGGCGGCACACCCGTGAGCGACCTCGCCTTCTCCTGCACCGGCGTCCGCGCCGACCCGTACGCCGCGGGTCCCACCCTCGTCTTCCGGCTGCGCATCACCGCGTCCGGGCCCGAGCGGGTGCACGCCCTCGCGCTCCGCTGCCAGTTCCGCATCGAACCGGCCCGGCGGCGCTACACCGACACCGAAGCCGCGCACCTCGGCGACCTGTTCGGCGAGCGGGACCGCTGGGGCAGCACCCTCAACCCGCTCCAGTTCGCCCATGCCTCCGTGGTCGTCCCCGGCTTCACCGGCGAGAGCGAGGTGGACCTGCCGGTGCCCTGCACCTACGACACCGACATCGCCTCCGCGAAGTACTTCGCCGCCCTCGACACCGGCGAGGTCCCGCTGCTGCTCCTCTTCTCCGGTACGGCCTTCCGCGGCGCGGGCGGCTTCCGGGTGCAGCCCGTGCCCTGGGACCGGGAGACGGCGTACCGGATGCCGGTGGCCGTCTGGCGGGAAATGATCGAGCAGCACTTCCCCGGCTGCGGCTGGCTCCGCCTCTCCCGCACCGCCATGGACGCCCTCGGCGCCTACCGCTCCCGCCGCGCCCTGCCCTCCTGGGAGGAGACGGTGCTGACGCTCCTCGCCGCGGCGGGCCAGGACCCGCACCCCACACCCGCACGCCCCCGGGAGGCCCTGTCATGACGTCCGCCGCGCCCGCGACGGAGGACCTGTTCGCCCACGCCCGCCAGATCGCCGACGCCGTCCTGCTCGAAGGCTATGTGCTCTACCCGTACCGGGCGTCGGCGGCGAAGAACCGGATGCGCTGGCAGTTCGGCGTCCTCGTCCCGCCGAAGTGGCCCGGGGCTGCTTCCGAACACAGCCTCCAGCGCACCGAATGCCTGCTGGAGCCCCGCGGCAACCCCACCCTCCACGCACAGGTCCGCTTCCTGCACGCCCAGCGCCGCACCGTCCAGCGGGCCCGGGCCGACGGCACGTACGAGACCGTCGACGCGCTGGAGCTGCCGGACCGCGTCGTCCGGCCCTGGGACGAGGGCGTCACCGAGCAGGTGGACCTCGCCGCCGAGGTCTCCCGGCTGACCGGCGACGGGGTGCGGCTGCCCTTCACCCTGCCGGTCCACGAGGAGAGCGAACCGCTCCACGACGGCGGCCGCCTGATGGGCCGCCAGCTCCGGCGCCGGGAGCGCGTGGCCGGGGAACTGCATCTGACGGCCACCGAACTCGACGGCCCCTGCCGGGTGCTGCGGCTGACCGCGACCGTCCGCAACACCGGCGACTGGAGCGGCGACGCCGACGCCGACCGGGAGGCGGCGCTGCCGCATGCGCTGCTCTCCGCGCATCTGCTGCTCGGCGTCACCTCCGGCGCGTTTCTCTCCCTGACCGACCCGCCTCAGTGGGCGTCGGGCGCCGCCGCCACCTGCCGCAACGCCCACACCTGGCCCGTCCTGGCGGGCGCCGACGGCAACGCCCGCACCGTCCTGTCCTCCCCGATCATCCTGGAGGACCACCCGCGGATCGCCCCCGAGAGCCCCGGCACCCTCTACGACGCCACGGAGATCGACGAGATCCTGGCGCTGCGCACCGCCGCCCTCACCGACGAGGAGAAACGCGAGGCCCGCGGCACCGACGACCGGGCGGCCGCCGTCATCGACCTCGCCGACTCGATGCCGCCCGAGGTGCGGGAACGGCTGCACGGCGCGGTCCGGGCGCTGCGCGAGGTCACCGGCGCCGCACCGCCCCCGGCACCTCCGCGGGCGGCGGCCGCGCCCCCCGACCCGTTCGACGGCGGGACCGGCGGCGCGCCCTGGTGGGACCCGGCCGCCGACGCCGCCGTCGACCCGGTCCGCGACCGCGTCCTCGTCTACGGCACCTCCGTCGGCGCGGGCAGCCGGGTCGAACTCCGCCCCGGACCGCGGCGCACCGACGCCCAGGACCTGTTCCTGCACGGCCGTACGGCGGTGGTGGAGGCAGTGCTGCACGACGTCGACGGCGGGGTGCACCTCGCCGTCACCGTGGACGGCGACCCCGGCGCCGACATCCGCCGGGAACAGGGCCGCTTCCTCTACTTCCAACCCGACGAACTCGCCCCGCTCGCCGCCGTGGAGGACACATGACCCACGCCCCGCCCCGCGTGCTCGTGGCCGGGATCGGCAACATCTTCCTCGGCGACGACGGCTTCGGCGTGGAGACCGTCCGCCGCCTCGCCGCGGAACCGCTGCCGCCGCACACCGAACTCGCCGACATCGGCGTCCGCGGCGTCCACCTCGCCTACCGGATGCTGGACGGCTACGACACCGTCGTCCTGGTGGACGCGGTCTCCGGCGACGGCCCGCCCGGCACCGTCCGCCTCCTCGCGCCCGACGGCGCCCGGCCGCCCGCGGGCCCGGTCGCCGTGGACGGTCACCACATGACGCCCGACGCGGTCCTGGCGCTGCTGGACCACCTGAGCGAGACCACCGGCGGCGAACGGCCGCGCCGGGTGCTCGTCGTCGGATGCGTCCCGGCCCGCCTGGACGAGGGCATCGGCCTCAGCGCCCCCGTGGAGGCCGCCGTCGAGGAGGCGGTACGGCTGCTCCGCACGCTGCTGCGCGAGGCCACGGACACCCCTCCCGGAGCACCCGAACCCGCGAGCGGGCCCGCCGCCCGCACCTGACACGAAGGAGCACCCCATGCGGAAGGTCCTGCTGGCGGCCGCGGCACTGGCCGCCGTCGCCGCCGCGGGCGGCGCGATCGCCCTGCTGCCCGACGTCAAGCGCTACCTGCGCATCCGGTCCATGTGACCCGCCCGCGCGCCGCCGGTCCGCGCCGCCGCCCGAACGGCCCACGGCGCGGCACCGGCGGCGGCGTGGCGCCCCGCCCACCGCCACCGCGCCCCCTGTAATGGCACCGGCCGCGCGGACGGACACCGGCGCGGTCCGGGCACGCGATCCGGAAGGAGACCGATGCACGAGATGTCCCTCGCCCTGGCGGTGGTGGAACAGGTGGACGGCGCCCTACGGGACGAGCCCCCCGGCACCGTCGACACCGTCCGCCTCCAGGTCGGCGAACTCGCCGGAGTCGTCGCCGACGCCCTGCACTTCTCCTTCACCCTCGCCTGCGAGGGAACCGCCCTCGAAGGCGCCGCCCTGCACATCGACACCGTGCCGGGACGCGCCCGCTGCACCCCGTGCGGACACGAATGGGCCACCGGCATGCCGCCCCACCTGCACTGCCCGGCCTGCCACGGCACCGCCGCCGCCCTCGTCGCGGGACGGGAGCTGCAGATCGTCAGCGTGCACCGCACCGACCACGGCGTCGTCCCCGCCCCCGCCCCCGCCCCCGCTCCCGCCCCCGCTCCCGCTCCCGCCCCCGCTCCCGCATCCGCATCCGAGGAGAACTGAAGCCATGTGCCGCGTCGTCGACCTCCAGCAGGCCGTGCTCGCCGAGAACGACCGGCGCGCCCGGGCACTCCGTACCGAACTCACCGCCCGCGGCACCACGGTGGTCAACCTGCTGTCCAGCCCGGGCAGCGGCAAGACCGCGCTGCTGGAGGCCGAACTCACCCTCGCCCGCTCGCGCGGCATCCCGGTCGCCGCCCTCACCGCCGACCTGGCCACCGAGAACGACGCCCGCCGTCTGGGCCGCTCCGGAGCGCCGGTGAAGCAGGTCCTCACCGACGGGCTGTGCCATCTGGAGGCGGACATGCTCCGGGGCCACCTCGACGGCTGGCTGCCGGACGGCACCCGCGTCCTGTTCGTCGAGAACGTCGGCAACCTCGTCTGCCCGGCCACCTATGACCTCGGCGAAACGCTGCGGGTGGCGCTCTGCTCGGTCACCGAGGGCGAGGACAAGCCGCTGAAGTACCCGACCGCCTTCGGCCTCGCCCACCTGGTCCTGGTCACGAAGAGCGACCTCGCCGACGCCGTCGGCTTCGACGAGGCCGCCTTCCGCGCCCATGTCCAGCAGATCAACCCCGGCGTCGAAACCGTCCTCACCTCCACCCGCACCGGCGAGGGCGCCGGAGTCCTGCTGGAGCACACGCTCGCCGCCCACGGCAACGCCCCCGCCCACCGGCCCGTCATGGCCCGGCAGGTCCTGCCCCGCGAACACGGCCACACCCACCACCACGACGGCGTCGCGCACAGCCACTCATGACCGTGCCCCGGGAAGCGGTCGCGGCGCCGCCCGCGGCCGAACGGCGCCGGGTCACCGTCCGCGGCGTCGTCCAGGGTGTCGGCTTCCGCCCGTTCGTCTTCACCCTCGCCGCGGAGCTGGGGCTGACCGGCCAGGTCGCCAACACCGGGGACGGCGTGGTCGCCGAGGTCGAGGGCGCGCCCCGCGCGGTCGCCGCGTTCTGCCGCCGGATCGGCACCGACGCGCCGCCCCTCGCCGTCGTCGAGTCCGTCGCCCACCACCCGCTCCCGCCGGGCGGCTCCACCGGCTTCCGCATCGCCGCCACCCGCACCGGCGACCGCGCCCGCACCCTCATCGCCCCCGACACGGCCACCTGCGCGGCATGCCTCGCCGAACTGACCGACCCCGGCGACCGCCGCCACCGGCACCCCTTCCTCACCTGCACCCACTGCGGGCCGCGCTTCACCATCGTCACCGCCCTGCCCTACGACCGGGCCGCCACCACCATGGCCGCGTTCCCGATGTGCGCCCGCTGCGCCCGCGAGTACGCCGACCCCGCCGACCGGCGCTTCCACGCCCAGCCCATCGCCTGCCACGACTGCGGCCCCCGGCTGACCCTGCGCCGCCACCCGGGAACCGCTGGTGCCGCTCCGGCCGATCCGGTCGCCGCGGCCCGGCGGATGCTCGCCGACGGCGCGATCCTCGCGGTCAAGGGCCTCGGCGGCTACCACCTGGCCTGCGACGCGTCCCGCGAGCGCAGCGTGCGGCTGCTGCGGGAGCGCAAGGCACGCGGCGGCAAACCGTTCGCCGTCATGGCCCGCGACCTCGCCGCCGTCGAAGGGCTCGTCCACCTCTCCGCCGCCGAACGCGACCTCCTCACCGGTGTCCGCCGCCCCATCGTGCTGCTCCGCAGGCGGGACGCGGCCGACCGCCCGCCGCCCGCCCCGGCCGTCGCCGACGCCGTCGCCCCCGGCAGCCCCGACCTGGGCGTCATGCTGCCCTACACCCCCCTGCACCACCTGCTGTTCGGGCTGCCGGGCGACCCGCCGGGGCCCGCGCTGCTCGTCATGACCAGCGGCAACCGCGGCGGGGAGCCCATCGTCACCGACGACGCGGACGCCTTCGCCACCCTCGCACCGCTCGTCGACGGCTGGCTCACCCACGACCGGCCCATCCATGTGCCGTGCGACGACTCGGTGGTCCGGATGATCGACGGCGCGCCGGTGCTGCTGCGCCGCTCCCGCGGCTACGCGCCCGACCCGCTGCCGCTGCCCGTGCCCGTCACCCCCGCGCTCGCCGTCGGCGGCGACCTCAAGAACGTCCTCTGCCTGGGAGAGGGCCGACGCGCCTGGCTGTCCGCGCACATCGGCGACATGGACGACCTGGCGACCCTCACCGCCTTCGACCGCGCCGCCGGCCGCCTCGCGGACCTCACCGGCGTCCGCCCCCGACGGGTCGTCGCCGACCGGCACCCCGGCTACCGCTCCCTGGGCCGCGCCCGCCGCGCCGCGGGCACCGACGACGTGCGGCGGGTCCAGCACCACCACGCCCATATCGCCTCCGCCATGGCCGAACACGGCCTCGACGGCAGCCGGAAGGTGATCGGCGTCGCCTTCGACGGCACCGGCTACGGCGACGACGGCGCCGTATGGGGCGGCGAATTCCTCCTCGCCGACTACGACGGCTTCCACCGCTTCGCCCACCTCGCCTACGTCCCGCAGCCCGGCGGCGACGCGGCCGTCCGCCACCCCTACCGCATGGCCCTCGCCCACCTGCACGCCGCCGGTCTGCCCCGCGACCCCGACCTGCCCTGCGTACGGGCCTGCCCGCCTGGCCAACTCCCGCTGCTGGAAAGGCAGTTGGCCCGCGGCGTGAACTGCGCCCCCACCTCCAGCATGGGCCGCCTCTTCGACGCCGTCGCCTCCCTCACCGGCGTCTGCCACACCGCCGGATACGAGGCCCAGGCCGCCGTCACGCTCGAAGCGGCGGCCTGCCGAGCCGAGGACCCCGCACCGCACGAGCCGCCGCCGGGCTACACCTTCACCCTGCGCGACACGGCGGCGGGCCCCGTGGCCGCCGACCCCGCGCCGCTCCTCGCCGCCCTCGCCGCCGAGGTGCGCGCGGGCGTCCCCGCCGGGCGGATCGCGGCGCACTTCCACCACGCCGTCGCCACGCTGGTCGGCCGGGTCTGCGCCGCCGCCCGCGACCGGCACGGGCTGGACACCGTCGCCCTGACCGGCGGCGTCTTCGCCAACCGGCTGCTCTCCGCCTCCTGCGCCCGCGCACTGCGCGCGGACGGCTTCACCGTGCTGCGCCACCGGCTGGTCCCGCCCGGCGACGGGGGACTGGCGCTCGGCCAGCTGATGGTCGCCGCCCGCACGGACCCCCGCGGCGCGACCACCGCCCCCTGACCCCCCCGATCCCGCAGAGCGAGGAGAACCCCATGTGTCTCGCGGTACCCGGCAAGGTGCTGGAGATCCGGCAGCGTGACGGCACACGCATGGCCACCGTCGACTTCGGCGGCGTACACAAAGACGTCTGCCTGGAATATCTGCCGGATCTCGCGGTCGGGGAGTACGCCATCGTGCACGTCGGCTTCGCCCTCCAACGGCTGGACGAGGAGTCGGCCCGGCAGACCCTCGCCCTCTTCGAGGACCTCGGCCTGCTGGAGGAGGAGTTCGGCGACCCGTGGGAAGCGGCCGCCGAGCAGGGGAACGCCGGGGGCGAAGCCCTCGGGAACGGCACCGGCGCGCCGCCCGGCGCCCGGTCCACCGCCGACGCGGCGCGGGAGGCACAGCGGTGAAGTACCTGGAGGAGTTCCGCAACCCTGACCTGGCGCGGCGGCTGCTGGACGACATCCACGCCACCGTCACCCGGCCGTGGGCCCTGATGGAGGTGTGCGGCGGCCAGACGCACACCATCATCCGTCACGGAATCGACCAACTCCTGCCCGACCAGGTCGAGTTGATCCACGGCCCCGGCTGCCCGGTCTGCGTCACGCCGCTGGAGACCATCGACAAGGCCCTGGAGATCGCCTCCCGCCCGGACGTGATCTTCTGCTCCTTCGGCGACATGCTGCGGGTCCCGGGCACCGACCGCGACCTCTTCCGCGTCCGCAGTGAGGGCGGCGACGTCCGCGTCGTCTACAGCCCGCTCGACGCCCTCAAGGTCGCCCGGGAGAACCCCCGCAAGGAAGTCGTCTTCTTCGGCATCGGCTTCGAGACCACCGCGCCGCCCAACGCCATGACCGTGCACCAGGCGCACCGACTGGGCATCCGCAACTTCAGCCTGCTCGTCTCGCACGTACGGGTGCCCCCGGCCATCGAGGCGATCATGCGCTCCGGCGACTGCCGCGTCCAGGGCTTCCTCGCCGCCGGACACGTGTGCAGCGTGATGGGCGTGGACGAGTACCCGGAGCTGGCCGCCCGCCACCGCGTGCCCATCGTCGTCACCGGCTTCGAACCGCTGGACATCCTCGAAGGCGTCCGCCGCGCCGTACAACAGCTGGAGCGCGGCGAGCACCGCGTCGACAACGCCTACGCCCGCGCCGTCCGCCCCCGGGGCAACCCCGCCGCCCAGGCGATGATCGCCGACATCTTCGAAGTCACCGACCGCTCCTGGCGCGGCATCGGCACGATCCCCGACAGCGGCTGGCGGCTCTCCGCCCGCTACCGCGACTACGACGCCGAGCACCGCTTCGCCGTCACCGGCATCACCACCGAGGAGCCCGCCGCCTGCCGCAGCGGCGATGTGCTCCAGGGCCTGATCAAGCCCCATGAATGCCCGGCGTTCGGCACCGACTGCACCCCGCGCACCCCGCTCGGCGCCACCATGGTCTCCAGCGAGGGCGCCTGCGCCGCCTACTACCTCTACCGCCGCCTCGGCACCCCCACCGCACCACCACTGGAGGCGACCCCCGTTGTCTGACACCACCCTGCACGAGGCCGCGCCACCGGCCCCGGACTTCGCCGGCTGGACCTGCCCCGCCCCGCTACGCGACCACCCCCGGATCGTCATGGGGCACGGCGGGGGAGGAGTGCTCTCCGCCGAACTCGTCGAGCATGTTTTCGCGCCCGCCTTCGGCGGCCCGGTGCTCTCCTCGCTCGCCGACTCCGCCGCGGTGACGCTGGGCGGCGCGCGGCTGGCCTTCTCCACCGACTCCTACGTGGTGCGGCCGCTGTTCTTCCCCGGCGGCAGCATCGGCGACCTCGCGGTCAACGGCACCGTCAACGACCTCGCCATGAGCGGCGCCCGCGCCGCCTACCTCTCCTGCGGCTTCATCCTGGAAGAGGGCGTGGAGACCGCGCTGGTCGCGCGGGTGGCCGAGGCACTGGGCGCCGCCGCGCGGGCCGCGGGCGTGGAGGTCGCCACCGGCGACACCAAGGTCGTCGAGGCCGGTCACGGCGACGGCATCTACCTCAACACCGCCGGTATCGGCCTCATCCCGGACGGCGTCGACATCCGCCCGCAGCGCGCCGCCCCCGGCGACGTCGTCCTCGTCAGCGGACCCATCGGCGCGCACGGTATCGCCGTGATGAGCGTGCGGGAGGGGCTGGAGTTCGACGTCGGTGTCGAGAGCGACTGCGCGGCGCTGGGCGGGCTCGTCGAGGCGATGCTCGCCGTCACCTTGGACCTGCACGTCCTCCGCGACCCCACCCGTGGCGGTCTGGCCACCGCCCTCGGCGAGATCGCGGCCGCCGCGTCGGTCGGCGTGGTGGTCGACGAACGGAACCTGCCGGTCCCGGAACCGGTGGCCAACGCCTGTGCGGTGCTGGGCCTCGACCCGATGTACGTGGCGAACGAGGGCAAGCTGGTCGCCTTCGTACCCCGCGACCGGGCCGACGCCGTACTGGAGGCGATGCGCGCCCACCCGCTGGGCACCGGCGCCACCGTCATCGGTGAATGCGTCACCGACCACCCCGGCATGGTCGTCGCCCGCACCGGACTCGGCGGGACCCGCGTGGTCGACCTCCCGCTCGGCGAGCAACTGCCCCGCATCTGCTGAACACTGCGGCCGCGCCCGGGACCCGTCGTCCGGAGGCGGGGCCCGGGCGCGCCGGCGTTCCGCCTTCCGTTTGCGCTCACCAGGACTGTGCGTTGCCGCGCGCCATCGGCGCCGCACATGCACGAGGCGTCACACTGCCCACGGTGGGGAGAGGCGCGGAGAAGGGACCGGAACCGGACGTCTTTCCCTTCTCACCGGGCGCCATGGGGCCTCATGGAGCGGGGGAATTCCCGCGAGGGGCGAGAGAAGAAGCCCGGGACCCCCTTGCTCCCACGGTATTCCGAGCGGCGCCGGAGAAGCGCCTTCCCGCCCCCGGATACGCCGGGGGAAGGGCATGGCCGGGGCCGGCATCCGCAGGCCGGTCGTGGCCTGCGGGGCGGGGTGGGAGCCGGGTCAGCTGCCGCAGGAGCATCCGGCGGCGCCGGCCGTGACCGTCTCGGCGTCGGCGGTCTGCTCGCCGCCGCCGACGGCGCTCTTGCCGAGCTGATCGGCGTCGGCCTTGACGACGTAGACCTCCCAGGGCTCCTTGCCGGGGCCGTGGACCCAGACCTTGTCCTGGAGGGCGTAACAGCAGGACCTGTCGTTCTCCTCGAACGTCGCCAGGCCGGCGTCCTTGAGACGGGTGGTCGCGGCGGTGACCTCCTTGGTGGACTTGACCTCGACGCCGAGGTGGTCCAGGCGGGTCTCCTCGCCGGGGCGCCCTCGATCAGGACGCGCTCGGCCTGTACGCGACTGGGGACGTACTCTCACCCTTCCTCAAGGAGAGGGGCGTCCTGCCGCTGGATATCCGCAGACCGCTGCTTGTCCTTCGGGGTCCTCCGCCTGAGCCACGTCGCTGCGGTCAGCAGGAACGTGGTGCCGGTGGCGACGAGGACGGCGGTGTCGGGAGTTGTGACGGTGAGGAGGAGACCAGTGGCGGCAGCGCTGATGCCGTAGCCGATGCCGCTGCCGGCGTACAGGACGGAGTAGCCGACGGGGTGAAGGTCGGCGGGCAGTTGTTCGCGCAGGGTGAGGTTACGGGTGATCAGTACGGCTGCCTGCAGAAGACCGGTGAGAGCGAGGAGAGCGGCGATCACGGCCCAGGTGGAGGCCAGTGCGGTGGCGGCGACGCCCGCGATCATGATGACGAGCAGAAGGGTGCTCTGACGTTGCACACTGCCGGGCCAGGTGCGCGCGCCGTAGACGAGGCCACCGAGGATACTCGCGAGGGCGAAGCCGGTGAGGATCGGGCCGCTGTAGGTAACGGGCAGCTTCCGGTGCTGGAGCAGGGCAGGCAGTGTGAGCTCGATGCTGGCCAGCAGGTACATGGCGGCGATGCTGGTCAGGTAGACGGGCCAGGCCGTCAGGGCTTGTTTGAGCGGGGCGCGCTGTCCGTCGTCCGTGGCGCCGGTTTTGTCGGGCAGCAGCCACAGCGCGGCGGTGGCGCCGAGCGTGGCGAGCGCGGCGAGGAGGAACGGGGTCTGCGGGGCGGACTGGAGCGCGAGTAAGGACACCAGGGCCGGTGAGGCGGCCCAGGCGGCCATGTTGAGCGTGGATTCCAGGCTGAGGGCGGCGTGGAGGCGCTTTTTGGGTGCGAGGTCCTCGGCCATGGTGCGCAGTGCGCCGGGTGCGGCGGCCGCGGCGGCGCCGGCGATCGCGGCGAGGATCACGGCGAGCACGGTGCCGGGGGTGGGAAGGAAAGCGAGCAGGGCGAAGGCGACGGCGGACAGTCCGAGTCCAGCGGTGATTTCCCGGCGGTAGGGGCGCGTGCGCAGGCGCATGCTGAGAAGCGGGGCGCCTACAGCTTCCGCGATGGCGTACGCGGCGGCCATGGCGGCGCCGCCGCTGTATCCGGCGTCCGTACCGCGCCCGTAGAAGAGGAAGGCGAGTGGCGCCATCGCCACCGGCAGGCGGCTGGCCGCGACGACCGCGGCCCAGATCGAGACGTGCTGGGTGAACAGGCCGCGGTACGCCACGCGTAGTGATCCTTAACTGTCGTGCTGGGCCAGGAGGCCGGTCAGTTGGTCTTCGAGGGCGCTGGCTTCTTGGTGGTTGTGCGCCAGGACGACGTACTCGAGGTTGCCGGTGGCGGCGGTGTCATCGGAGGCGATGACGATGCCATGACCGTGCCGGGAATCCCAAGCGAGCCCGTGTTCTCGCATGGCGCGCAGAAGATGGGCGAGCGCGGGTGCCCGGACGTTGAACCTGCTGATCAGGACATGGCTGTCCGTCCAGTCCGGGCCGACAAGAGTCTCGGCGATGTGATGCAGGTGGGTACTGCCGCCCAGCCGCGCGTTTACCTCGTTGAACCATACGTTGCCGGCCTGGTCGATCACGGCGTCGATGCTGGCCAGACCGCGATAACCGAGGCTCTGCATGAAGCGGGCCATCCGCAGGGCCTCGCTGGTGAAGTGCTCCCACGCCGGTCCGGGCACGCTCCGGGGCGGCAGTGCGAGTCCGGCGAGGACCGGAGGATGCTGGTCCGTACGAAGCTGTCCTCCATTGAGTACGACAGCTTCGCCGTGTTCGGGGCAGTTCACCTCCACGTACACGGACGTGCAGCCTGGGTGGAACACCTCCGGGACGATCTCTCCCTGCGGGGCATGGGTGGTGGTCAACCCGGCTTCTTTGAGCACCTGTTCGTCATGGGCCGGATCGTCGAGGACGATCGTGCGCTGGGCTCCTGCGCCTTCCAGGCCAGGGTCGGTGGTGATCACGGTGTTGCCGTGGCCGCCGACGGCGCGGTCACGTTTGAGGATGACGGCCGGGTGCGCGGCCAAGAGCCGATGCAGCGTGCGCAGCAGATCCTCAGTGGTGCGGCACGGTATGCCGTCGGGGACGGCGAACCCGGCCCCCGCGGCCAGGGCACGGAAGACGACTTTACTGTTGAGCAGTTCCGCACCTCCTTCCGCGACGAACCGTGATCCGGTGACAAGGCCGAGCTCACGCGCGAACACCTCGGCGCCCCGGTCGTGGATGTACGGACAGAACTCCCAGTCAGGAGTGACCAGTTCCCTCAGACGGCCGAGGATCCCCTTGGAGTGGAGCAAGTCCTGGGTGAGGAGGTCCGCGTCCGGCGCGATCACGTGGATGCGGTCCGGGGAGATACCCGTGTGCTGGGCGACGTGATGCAGGAAGTCGTCAGGCACCGGTCGGGGCAGGACGAGGGCATCGCCGTCCCGCATCAGCCACACCAGGCGCTTCATGGCGAACAGGATGCCGTCGAAGTCATTCTGCGTGAGCAGGTCCATGCGGTCGACCATGTGCTCGGTGCAGGCGTTGCCGAGCCAGAGGCGGGGCATCAGAACTCGGCCTTTCCGCCGATAGCGTCCAAGTACCACACCTGCAGAAACCCGTTGTCGTCGACGCGGGCATTTCCGGGAAGCTGCCAGCCGGGGACCCAGGACATCCTCTCCTCGTACCGGTAGGCGGTCTGTATCAGCATCCGGTTGTGCTCGTCCCGGCCGATGATCGACCCCCCCCGTACAGCGGCACCTTGCAGACATCCGTCATCAGCGTGAAGTGCGGGCGTATACGGCCGGACGTCAGCCCCGAGGCTCCCAGCTGGCGGTGCAGTTCGAGGCCCTCCTCGACGGACGTGCGATGGTGGTCCATGCCGCGGATCGGGACGCAGTGGAACAGGTAGTGCGCCTCGATTCCCATGTAGCGCAGCTCGTCGAAGAGCCCGACGAGGGTGTCGAGGCTATCGTTGAGCCCGCGCAGCAGGACCGTCTGGTCGTAGATGCGTGCCCCGGCCTCCTGCAGCGCCGTATACGCCTCCCTGACCTCGGGAAACAGCTCGCCTTTGTGGTTGATGTGCGTGGCGATCTCGACCCGGAACGTCGAACGGCGTCGCAGGGCGTGCTGCATACGGGCATCGACCCGGCGCGGGTCCTGGAGCGGCACCCGGGTAGCGATGCGCACGATCTCGACCTGGGGTGCGTGTTCTTCCAGCGCGTCCAGCAGCCATTCGATCCGGTCGACCAGGATCAGCGGGTCACCACCGGTTACGAGTACTTCACGAACATCCTGGTTCTCCGGATCCGTCCCGCAGTAGCGGGCAATGAGTTCCAGATCCTCACGCGAGAGCGTGGCGGTGTCGTACTGCCCGCGGATGCACCAGCGGCAGTGGGCGGCGCAGATCGTCGTGGGCTCGACCAGCAGGGTCCGCCGGTACAACTTTTCGATGCCACGCACTTCACGGCCCTCGAAGAGGGTGCTCATCTCCGACTGGTAGTGACGGGCGACCTCGGTCAAGGGCAAGACGTGCAGGCCCACTGAACCGGATTGGGTGGCCGGTTCGGCAGCCTGACTGTGCGGCAATCACCCTGCATGTCAGGTTGATGACAGGAAGTTACCGGCGGCCCATCAGAACACATGTCCGGTGCACCGGATATGGCGTACATCACGTTCGTAGCGTTGAGGAGTTGAGTGCAAGCAATAAGTGGCCGAGTGGGGGCGTTCAGGCTGCCCAGGCCCGGTTACTGAGGTTGAACTCGTGGTGTCGTAGGGGCTGTCGGGTGTCGGCTGCCTGGGGTACGACCGAGGTATGCGGTATCCACAGGGTGGCGGGCTGACCGCCGAACGGCGTCAGTTCCGCGAGGAGTTACGGGGGCAGGCCGCAGAGCGCTTCGCCCGGGGTGAGGCGAGTTTGGTGATTGCCAAGGATCTACGTGTCAGTGTCCGGTCGGTCCAGCGGTGGCGGCGGACGTGGGAGGAAGGCGGTCCGCGGGCCCTGCGCTCGCAGGGCCCGGCGTCGCTGCCCAGGTTGAGCGAGGAGCAGTTCGCGCAGTTGGAGGCGGAGCTGGTCAAGGGGCCGGCCGCGCACGGCTGGGAGGACCAACGCTGGACGCTGGCACGCGTCAAGACAGTGATCGGCCGACGCTTCCACCTGACCTACACGATCCAGGGTGTGCGCAAGCTCCTGGTGCGAGGCGGCTGGTCCTGCCGGACCCCGGCCCGACGCGCGATGGAGCGCAACGACGAGGCTGTCGCTGGGTGGGTCAAGGAGGTGTGGCCCTGCGCGGAAGCCTCGCGGCGGCCCATGGAGCCTGGCTCGTCTTCGAGGACGAAGCCGGCTTCTCCATGACGCCGCCGCAGGCCAAGACCTGGTCACCACGTGGCCGCACCCCGGTGGTGCGAGTCCGCGGTCGCTCGCGCAGACGGGTCTCCATCGCCGCGCTGACCTGCTACAAACCAGGCCAGCGGTCGAGGTTGATCTACCGGCCTCGCCGCGACGACGGCCGTCGCGACGGGCGCAAGAGCTTCTCCTGGCGTGACTACCGAGACCTGCTCATCTCCGCACACCAGCAACTCGGGGGCCCCATCGTCCTCGTCTGGGACAACCTCAACGTCCACAAGGCCACCGGCCTGCGGGAGTTCGCCGAGGCCCGGGACTGGCTGCCCCTCTACTACCTGCCGCCCTACGCACCCGACCTCAACCCCGTCGAGGGGATCTGGTCGCTCCTGCGTCACGCCCAGCCGACCGCAAAAGGAATCAGTAATCATTTTCAAGGCGCCTTCTGACCCGAGGCGCCAAAGGGGGAAATTAAGTAATGAAGCGTTTCGGTAAAGTTTCAATTGCCGCCGCTGTGGCGCTGGCATCGACGATTACGACAGTCACGCCGTCGGTGGCCGCCAACCGAAATGAAGATTCCTGTCTTAAGTCTTACGAAGTGTCAGTGTCGACCCGCAGCAATACCGAAACGCTCACGGGTGGAAAGGGTGGGGGGGTAAGCGCAAGCGGCTGGGACTGGGGCAGTGCGACCGTATTTTCTTTCGGCAACCCCAGTACCACAGCGGGCAGTCAGTACGGTCGATTCACGGGGCAAATTCATTAAGGGAGCAGTGTCAAGAAAACCTTCGCCTGGGGCTTCAAGCTGCACAAAACTACTGCCGCAGCAGCCAAGGGGATGATGTCTGAATCAGCAAGGCTCTATTTGAACGGAAAGGCCACAGGCTACAAAGATACTCACCCCGCGGTTGCGGCGAACTACCTGGTTCACTCGTCCACCAAGGTGGTCGTGAACAAGCCGTACACGCTAGTAATCGACGAGAAATTCCCGATCACCCGCGGAGGCACGCGGCACATCAGGACGGAATTTGATTTCATCGTCCACACGATGTGACGCGTTCCCAGGGTCGGCACGAATCGCTGATATGCTGCGTCTCACGCTCAAGAGTCAAAGCATGGGAGAATATGGGATGACACGGCTATCCGCGCTCGTGGCTCAGGTTCTGCATGACCTCGACCCTGGAGGAAAGATGTACGCCCCTACTGTCTCCTATCTTCCAGGTGACACCGAGAGCTATCTTGATGTCCTCATCGAAGATGACACAGGCATGAAGTGCGGCTTCAGTGTGGATGCTTCATGCAGCGACCATGAGGTACTTTACGAACTCGCCGATCGATTGCCTACAGCATTCGTGGAGCTCTACGCCGTCGGACTTCCGTTGGTGCCGGGAACGCAGCGGCCGGCGACACCAGAGATCATTGAAAATGCAGTGATCTGGAAGGACCCGGCTGGCCGTGTCGATTGGACATGTCCGGTAGGGCAATACACGGCATAACGCCATAGCGAGTCATCTGGTCACCTCAAGAGCGTCTGTCGTTTTTTTCACCGTGCACCGGGTGAAATGCGCGCGGCCTGACCGGGTTTGGTCCGGGGATTTGCTTCACGGTCCGGAGTCCGGCATGCTCAGGCGCATGAAGGTGTGGGAAATGCTTGTCACTGCTGGCGCGTACCTGTTCGCGGCCGGAATCTTCGGCCTTGCGGGCTATATGTGGTGGTGGGGGAAGAGAACATTCGAGCGAAGCGAACGGAATAAGGAGGAACTCGTCCAGCTCGTGGAACAGCGTGGATGGAGCTACACCCCGTCCACGCAGGGCAAGGGGGATGCATATTTCGCCGGAAATACCGTCAACGAGCCCATCTATGACTACGTTTCCGGTGAGTTCCGCGGACGTTCCTTCTGCTGCTTCGAGCACCGTTACCGCGGAGCCAACCCGTCGGAAAAACCGCATCTCACCGTCCTGTTCGCGGTGAACATACCGAGCTCCTTGCCCTATACAACCATCAAGCGGCGTCGCCCCCTGGACACGGTAGAGACTCGCCTGTTCCGCCACGGCAAAGTTGTCGAGCTGGGCATTCCCGCATTTGACGAGGCATTTCGCGTCATCAGCACCGATGAGACCGCTGCGCGGCACATACTGACCGATGGCCTGGTGCGCTTCCTCACCTCCGACCCCCGGGCCAAGGAGGAGCCGCTCCGCTTCCAGCGGAACGCCGTGGTCCTCTCGTACCAGGGGCGGCTGCGCCCGGAGCATATCGAGGCGAAACTGGATTACCTGTGCGACGTGTTGGACCGCCAAGGCACGATGCCGTGAGCGCGCGCCGGCCGGCGTACTCATGAGTGAGCTCCGCACCGATCAATTTCGGTGTGGAGCTCACTCATGAGCGCCGCGGCGCACGGAAATCATCCGGCGGAGGAATCCGCCGGGCGAAGTGACCGGACGAAGTCCTTGAAGTCCTCCTCGACCTGGTCGATCTGCGTCGACTTGGCCGTCAACACCAATTCGATCACCGCGTGTGAGGCCGGGTCGTGAACATCCTGTACCACCAGATAAACCTGGCTCTGGACCAGGTCCAGCAGCCGCCCGTGCAGCGAGGTGGAGATGCGCAGCGTCTGGGTGAGCGCAGGCGCCTCGGGGGTTCCCACCTCGGTGCGATTGGCGACGCTCACCGTCGCTGCCTCGCGCAGCCGCTGAACCGACTCGTCGCCGATTGCCGCTAGGTCGATGGTGTCCCGCATTTTTCCGGCGATGGTGATGTTTGCGGTGAATCCGTCGCGCGATGCCGGATGGAGTGCGATGAACGCGACTCCGGGCGCGCCCACCTCATCGGGGGGCGCCGGTTGCCAGCCGTCCGGCAGCGAAAATTCGATCTTTACCGGCAGAGTGGTCGCCATGGTGAAATCAACTCCCTGATGTATGGAACCGAGGCTACTGTCAGCCGAAGGGATTGAGCGATTTCAGACCGTCGCCCACCGCGTCGAGACCGTCGCCGATCGCGTCCGCGGCATCGCTGACCGTGTCAACGACCTTGTGCGGGTCGATCTCGATCTGTCCGCCGACCTTGCCGCCGACTCCGAGTCCGACACCCACCGAGCCGCCGATGACGAACTTGCCGTCCTTCATCCCGGCATCCACGTGGGCCTCGGCGCCGGCCCCGGCCCATCCTTCGGCGGTGACACCCGCCCCGATACCGCCGACGTCCGCATGCCCGCTCGCTGTCGCTTTGGCGCCCGCGAAAGCCTCGGCACCCAGGTGCGCGCCCTCCTTGCCCACGGCCGCCGTCGCCGATGCGTCCAGTCCGGCGAAAGCCGAGGCATCCCCCTTGGCCGCGAAGGGGCCGTTCTCGTAGCCGCCTTCGGCGGATGCTTTGGCGAGGTAGGCGGTCCCGCCGACTTTCGCCTCGAGATTGCCATCCTTGTAGGACGCCCCTACGGTTCCCTCGGCCCCGAGGAGCTTGAGCCCGGCCTTTCCGCTGAGCTTTCCGTCCCCGACCTGCTTCTCACCCTGGGCCTCGGCACCCCAGACGCTCGCTTCGCCCTTCCGCTCCCACAGCTTGACCTCTGGCTTGTGCTTATTGTCGACGGGTTGGTCAGGGCTTGTACCGAAGGGCCTGTTTCTGGCCCACCCCGTGCCGGGTTCAGTCACCGAATCGGTGCTCTTCTCCCAGGAGGTCTGGCTGCCTTTTCCCGATTCCTTCTGCTGCTCGGCGACTTCCCCGGCTTTGGTCAGCCAGACCGGTGCATCGGAGGCGCCACCGGCCAGATCGGCCAGCTTCTTCCCCGCAGTACCGGCCTCTTCCTTGAGGGATTGCCGAGCGGCGTTCAGGACGGTTCGGGCCTGGGCTTCGTCGCCGCTCTCCCAGAGGTCGATCGCTTCCGCTGCCTGCTGCTGCGCTCCACTGAGCGCTGAGGCGTACTTGCTCACCGCCGAGGCCGCATCGGACATGGCGTCGGCGGCGTAGAACCAGTTCTTCTTCTCAGTCGAGAATTTCTCCCAGAACTGATCACTGGCCTTTCCGGACCAGCCGGATATGCGTACGCCGCCCAGCCGGGTTCCGGTGTCCTCGAACTTCCCCGACGCTTTTCTCAGTGAATCTGCGACGTTTTCCAAGTCCCCTGTGTTGCCAGGAATAAGTTCCTTGGGGTCCTTGGTTTCCCCGAGTTCCGCCGCCACGCCTATCCCCGTTTCCTGCCCATTGTTCTTGCCCTTTTGTGTCGTGCCCTATGAGTGCAGGCGTCCGTTCGCGTAGGCATCCGTCTGCTCGTAGTTGCGGGCCATGGTCTTGAGATGTCCCGCAGCGTCGACCGAACGGTCACCGAGGCTCAGGTAGGCCACGGTCCATGTGCTGCAGAATTTTTGGAACTTCCCGGACAGGATCACGTCGCTCTGCCCGGAACCGTCGAAACCCTTGGACATCGCATCGAAGTCGACACCTTCTGCCGGTTTCAGGCATTTCAGGATCTCCGAGGCGCCACCCCTGAGCTCTTCCGGTTCGGCGCTGAAGCCGTCGCCATTGATAGTCACGCTTGAATCACTGCCCCTTGAACACAGGCCAACAGGAAGGGAGTTGGCGCTGCCGTCGAAGGACCGTATCACTTTCTGTGCATCGATCGAAGGCGTAGCGTGGTGGGGTGTTACCGGTGGCTTGTCTTAAATATCGGGAAAGCTGCGGAAGTCGATTATTGGCGGATGGGTCGGCCTGGTTGAGTTCCGCACTTGTGGAGGTCGGCGCAGCGGGAAATATCTGTTGCCTTTCGGCCGTGAAGCTCGGGCCGCACAGAGGCGCCGGGTGCCCCGGAGCGGCACGGTTGCCCGGCCGAGGGGCGTAGGTCCCGGCTCTCGTCCTCCGCGGAACAGGCGTGGGTCGCGCGTCGCCCGAACGGGAGGCGTCGAGGCCCTCCTTCACCCGGACTTGGGCAGGTTCGTCGGCAGGCAGAGCTGTCGGTGATCTGTAGGCGAGGTGTCGGTGGCCGCTGGAACCGTGGAGGCCGAGTTGCCCCGCGGAACAGCCGCAACCGCCTTCCACTGCAAGGGAGCCCCGCCGCCATGTCGTCCAAGCCCTCCACGTCCGCGCTGCCCTGGGATGTTCAACGGCTGCCGCGTGCCGATGACAGCATTTTCCTGGTCACCGGCGGCAATGCGGGCATCGGCTACTTCGCCGCGGAGCAGTTGTCCGGAACCGGAGCCGTTGTCGTGCTGGGCAGCCGGAATCCCGCGAGAGCCGAAGTCGCCGTGGCCTCGATCCGCTCGCGGGTTCCTGGCGCGCGGGTGCGGGCCGTACGGCTGGACCTCGCCGACCTCGCGTCGCTCAGAACCGCGGCGGAATCACTGGAGGTGGACCACCTCGACGCGGTGGTCCACAACGCCGGCGTCGCGCTCGACGACCTGCCGCGCAGGGAGACCGCGGACGGTCACGAGCTCATGTTCGGCACGAACCACCTCGGGCACTTCGCGCTGACGTACGGGCTGATGCCGTTGCTGTCGGCCGCACCGGCGGCCCGCGTCGTGACCATGGGCAGCTTCGCAGCGAAGTCCGAGCGACTCGACCTGGACGACCTGCAGTCCCGGAAGGACTACCGGCCCAAGCGCACCTACGGACGTTCCAAGCTGGCGCAGATGTACTTCGGCCTCGAACTCGACCGCCGCCTGCGCGCCGCCCGCAGCACGGTGGCGAGCGTAGTGGTCCATCCCGGCGGCGCACTGGACTCTCTGACCCCGTCACGGCCGGCGGTCCCTGCGCGGACCGCCGGCGCGCGGCTCTGCGGGGCACCAGCCGCTCTCCTCGTCCAGGGCAAACACGCCGGCGCATGGCCCGCGGTCCGGGCGGTGCTCGACCCGGATGTGCGCGGAGGACAACTATGGGGTCCGCGCGTCTTCGGCCTGCGCGGCAAGCCCCGACGGGAACCGGTGTGGAACCACTTGGCCGACACCGTGACCGCGACGCGGTTGTGGGACGCAAGTGGTGAGGTGACCGGAGCCGACCTCGGCGCCATCCCCGGACAGCCGCGGGCGCGCGATGGCGACAAGCGTGCTCAGGTGGGCCAACCGTGACGCTCAGTCACCGCTGGCAGGCTGCGTAGCCAGCGGATGGATCACGAACCGTCGGTCGGCGCCGTCGCCCTGCCGGGCTCCGGTACGGGCTCCTCGTCCGGCTCCGGGGACGGCTCGGGCACCGGATGCATCGGATCCTGCGGGCCCGGAGGCGGCGGGTGCGGCGCGTCCGGATCCGGCTGGAGGGGCGGCTCGCGGGGCGGTGTGGGCCACGGGGATGGCGCCGGTTGCGCAGGGCCCCCGGCGATCGGGACGGGCAAGGTGCGGCGCATCTCTCCTCCTGTCCGGGACGGGCGGCACCGTGTGCGGGGCACCGGACCGCGTACGGGCCGACGGGACGGCTGCCTCCGGTTGCACCGGGGCCCGGCCCTCTTCCCACTGTGCGGCACCCGGCCCGAGCACGCGACAAGGGCACCGGGCCCGGGCCCCGGCCCCGGCGAGGCCGCGCCGGGGCGGGGCGGGGGCGCACGGCCGGGGCGCACGGCCGGGCCGGTTCGGCCGGGACCGTTCAGCCGCCGAGGAAACCCATCAGCCGGTGCGGAAATCCGTCACCCGGCCAGGAAGTCCAGCAGATCCCCGGTGAACTTCTCCTTGTCCCCGGGCACGAGCGCGATGCCGTGGGAGCCGCCCTCGTAGACCTTGAGCGTGGCGGCCGGGACGAGCTGGGCCGTCTTGCGGCCGGTCGCGTCGAGGGGCACCACCTGGTCGTCGTCGCCGTGCACCACGAGCGTGGGGACGTCGAACTTCTTCAGGTCCTCGTGGAAGTCGGTGGCCGCGAAGGCGTCCACGCAGGCCACCCCGCCCTCGATGGTCGCCTGCATCGCCATGTACCAGAACGCGTCCTGATTGCCCTGGGTGACCTTGGTGCCCTGGCGGTTCGCGGAGAAGAAGCCGACGGCGGTGGACTGCCAGAACTGTGAGCGCTCGTGGAGGATGCCGTCCTTGATGCCGTCGAACACGCTCTGCGGGACGCCCTCGGGGTTCGCCGGCCCCTGGAGCATCAGCGGCGGGATCGCCGACAGCAGCACGGCGGACCGGATCCGGCCGGTGCCGTGACGGCCGATGTAGCGGGCGAGTTCGCCGCCGCCCATCGAATGCCCGACCAGCGTGACATCGCGCAGGCCGAGCCCGGTGATCAGGTCGTTGAGGTCATCGGCGAAGGTGTCGAAGTCGTAGCCGTCCCACACCGGGTCGGAGCGCCCGTGCCCCCGCCGGTCGTGGGCGATGCCCCGGAAACCGGCGTCGGCCACCGCCTTGAGCTGGTCCTGCCAGGCGTCGCCGTTGAGCGGCCAGCCGTGGAGGAAGACGACCGGGCGGCCCTGCCCCCAGTCCTTGTAGAAGATGTCGACACCGTCGCGCGTCGTGCAGACAGGCATGGTAGGTCCCCTCAGGTGGACGGGCCGGACGGGCGACGGCCACCGCCGTGGCTCGCCCCGGCACGGGAGGGCACACCCCTCCCTCCCGCCATACTGCGAGCCGGCCACCCGAGCGGCAAAAGGGGAGGAGCCCGGCCGCGGAACGCCCGGGCCACGTCCGGCCCTACGCCCCGACGAGCGTCCACGGGCTGGGGTCGGCCAGCGCCTGCCGGGGCCTGCTCCGGGCCCAGTGGCGTACGGACGCGGCCAACACCTCACCCGGATCGCGCACGGGCCGGGTGGGCGCGAAGGGCTCGGCCATGCCGGTGTAGCTCTGGAACATGGCGAGCAGGTTGACGGCCTGCTGCTGCACCGGCGAGAGCCACTGCTGTGCCAGCGGCAGGAAGAAACGGTTCCAGCTGTCGGTGGAGACCGTCGGGGGGACGGCGATGGGACCGGCGCCGTGGGCGGCCCGGAAGGCGTTGATGGTGTCGCAGCTGATCCGGACGAGGGCGCCCAGGCGCAGGCTGGCCGCACCGGCGGCGAGGGTTTCGGTGTGCGGGGCGGCCGGCGCGGGGCCCAGGGCCGCCGCCACGATCGCATCGGCGACCTCGTCGAGCGGGCTGATCTCGGCGTAGCCGTCCGGGTCGCCGACGACGACGGCGGCGAGGCCGGAGACCAGGGCCGGGAAGAGGGTGTAGGGCCCGGAGAAGCGGGAGATCCGGCCGTCGGCCCGGCTGCCCACGATCAGCGGCGGGCGGATCACGGTGACGGGCCCGGGATGCTCGGTGGTGACGATCTCCTCGCAGACGGCCTTGGACCACTCGTAGCCGTTGCGGTAGCCCTCGAATTCCGGGCCGCGCAGATCCTCGGGGTTGCGTACGCCCCCGACATAGGCGGTGGAGACATGGACGACATGGGTGTCGGGACCGGCCAGGTCCAAAACGGCGCGCAGGGGGCGGATGTTGGCGTCGGCGGCCTCGGCACGGGACAGGGTCCAGCGCGTCGACGCGGCGGTGTGCACGATGACATCCCAGGGGCCGGAAAGCTCCGACGGCACCGGTTCGGCGCCGATGTCCCAGCGGACCAGGGGGTTCGGGGCGCGGCGGCGTGCGACCCGGACGAGGTCGGTGCCGCGGGGCGCGGTGGTGCGCAGGCGGTCGGTGACTTCGGTGCCGACGATGCCGGTCGCCCCGGTGAGCAGGATGCGCATGACAGATCTCCTTGGCGAGGAGGCGGGTGGGTCAGTTCCCGGGGGTCAGCACGAGGCAGGCGTTCTGCCCGCCGAAGCCGAAGGAGTTGGACAGCACGGGGGCGAGGGCCACCTGCCGCGGCGCACCGGCGACCACATCGATGCGGTCGGCCTCGGCGCAGGTGGTGAGGTTGGCGACGGGCGGCACGGTGCGGCGCCCGGCGCAGACCAGGGCGACCGCGGCCTCCAACGCCCCGGAACCGCCGATGAGATGGCCGGTGACGCCCTTGACCGACGTCACCGGCGGTGCCTGACCGGCGAAGCAGCGGTGGAGGGCGACGGCTTCCGCGCGGTCGTTGAGCCGGGTGGCGGTGCCGTGCGCGTTGACCTGCCCGATATCGGTGGGGCGCAGCCCGGCGTCGGCGATCGCGTGGGCCATACAGGCGGCGGCAGCGGCGCCCTCCGGATGGGGCGCGGCGATGTGGAACGCGTCGGAGTTGGTCGCGTACCCGGCGACCTCCCCGTGGATCCGCGCGCCGCGGGCGAGTGCGGCGTCGCGCCGCTCCAGGACGAGGAGGGCGGCGCCCTCGCCCATGACGAAGCCGTCGCGGTCCGCGTCGAAGGGACGGCTGGCCCGGCCCGGGGCGTCGTTGCGGAGGGACAGGGCCCGCATCCGGGCGAAGCCGCTGAGCATGATGGCGGTGATCGCCGAGTCGAAGCCGCCGGTCACCGCCGCGTCCAGCTCACCGTGCTGGATCCTGCGCAGCGCCTCCCCGATGGCGTTGGTACCGCTGGCACACGCCGTGGTGTGGGTGAGGCAGGAGCCCCGGAAGCCGTGGCGCATCGCGATGCGGGCGGCCGCCGAGTTGGCCATGGTCCGGGGAACGGTGTGCACGGGCATGCCCATGGGATCGGCGCCGTGGTCGAGGGCGGTGGCCTCCATGGACGGCAGCCCGCCGATGCCGGTGCCGAGGTGGACGCCGACGCGGTCCGGGGGTATCGGCGGCAGTCCCGCATCGCGTACGGCGTCGACGGCGGCGCACAGGGCCAGTGCGGTGGGCCGGTCGATCTGCCGGAGTTCGCGGCGGGTGAGGTACGGCTCCAGGCCGAAGTCCGGCACCCGGCAGGCGAAGCGCACCGGCGCCTGCCGGTCGACCAGTTCGTCGACGAGGGCGGCGGCGGTGGACTCGGCCGACATGACCGCGGCGACCACCTCGTCGAGGGTGTTCCCGGCCGGGGTCTTGACACCGATGCCGGTCACGACGACGCGGGGGCGGTCTGCGGGGCGCGGGGGAGACGTCACCGGGCGGCCTTCCGCTCGGTCAGGAGGGCGATGGCGTGACCGACGTTCTCGGCGCGCATCAGGTCCTCGGGCGCGATCTGCACACCGAGGGCGCGTTCGAGCTGGGCGCCGATGGCCATCAGCTCCAAGCTGTCGATGCCGTGGTCGGCTTCCAGGTCGGTGCTGTCGGAGATGTCGTCGGGCGTGGTGCCCAGGACGTCGGCGATGGTCGCGCGGACGATGTCGGCCAGCGCCGGTCCGGTGGCGGGGCCCTGTGGGGCTGCGGGGTCGGTCACGTCGTTCTCCTGGGTCGGGGTCAGTCGGCGGTGAGGGCGCGGCCCGCGCCGTCGAGGGCGGCGTCGAGGATGCCCAGGGCCTCGTCCAGCTCGGCGGCCGTGGTGGTCAGCGAGGGCAGCAGCCGTACGGTCGTGGGGCGGCTCAGACAGGGCGAGACGAGCAGTCCGGCGTCGGCCAGGCCGACGACGACCTCACCGGCGGCCCCCGGCGAGGTGAAGTCGATGCCCCACAGCAGGCCCCGGCCGTGGAAACCGCTCATGACCTGCCCGTGGCGCGCGTGGAGGGCGCGCAGACCGGCGGTCAGCCGGTCGGTCAGCAGACGGCCGTGGCCGGTCAGCTCCTCCACGGCCGTCAGCGCGGCGGGCAGGGCGGCGCAGCTGAGCGGGTGCCCGCCGAAGGTCGCCGAGTGCAGGAACGGGTCGGCAGCCAGGGGCGCGTACAGCTCCTCCGAGCACACCATCGCGGACAGCGGCACGATGCCGCCGCCGAGCGGTTTGCCGACGAGCACCGCGTCGACGGGCAGCCCTTCAGCGAGGGCGACCGAACGTTCACCGCAGCGCCGCAGGCCGCACTGGATCTCGTCGGCGATCACGAAGGAACCCTGCGCGTGCGCGTCCCGCGTCCACCGCCGCAGCACCTCGGGGGAGAGCGGTACGGCGCCGTTCTCGCCCTGGACGGGCTCGAAGACCAGCGCGGCGACCGGGCCCCGGGCACATTCTCCGCGGACCGCGTCGGGGTCGTCGGGGTCGAGGTGGACGACGTCCGTGGTGCAGCCGCGCAGCCCCTTGCGGAACAAGGGGCTGTGGGTGAGCGCCAGCGCGCCGATCGTCTTGCCGTGGAAGCCGCCGCGCACCGCCAGCACCCGGTCCCGGCCGGAGGCGAGGCGGGCGAGCTTGACCGCGATCTCCACGGCGTCGGACCCGTTGAGCCCGAGGTGGACCTTGGGCAGGGCGCCGCCCAGATACTCGGCGAGGACAGCGGCAGCCTCGGCGCTGACGGGGTTGGCCAGGCTCCGGGTGGAGGTGGGCATCACCTCCAGCTGCCGCTGCACGGCGGCGGCGACACCGGGGTGGCGGTGGCCGAGCAGGGTGACCGCGTACGAGCCGAAGTCCAGGACCGAACGGCCGTCGGAGAGGGTGACCCGCGAGCCCGACGCGGCGGACTCCACGGCACCCCGTCCGGCGAACTTGCCGGTGAGGGCGAGCTTGGGCGACTGGTGGCGGCGCAACCGCTCGAACACCGCGGCGGCCTGGGACGGGTCGGTCATGTGCGGCCTCCTGGACAGGGACGGGCGAGGGGCGGTGCCGGTCAGACGGAGCCGGTCAGGCGGCGCTCCAGCGCGGTGAGCATCTGCTCGGCGTTCTCGCGCAGCGCGGTGGCCGCGACGGGGTTCAGCATCTCGGCGAGCAGCGGGATGCCGATGTCGAACTCGACATGCAGGGACACCAGGCTGCCGCCGTCCTCGGCCGGGCGGATGGCCCAGTGGCCGACGAAGTGCGCCAGGTCGCCGCTGACCTGATGGAAGTCGAAGCGGCGGGCCTCCTCGTCGATCCGCTCCGCCTCGGTCCATTCGAGGACCGACCCCTTGAGATGGACGGACCAGGCGGTGGTCCGCTCCCGCGGGCCGTTCCGCGCGACGACCGTGAGGGACCGGACGTTCTCCATGCAAGCGGGGTAGCTCTCGACGTCGACGACGGCGGCCCAGCTCCGGTCCGGCGGGGCGGCGATATGAAGCTCTACTTCGACGCGGGGCATGACGGCCTTTCCGTGAGGGGAATGGAGGATGCGGCGGCGTGCTCACGACCGGGGCGCGAGCGTCCGGGCGAGCGCCGTTTCGAGCGCGCGCGGGAGCAGTCGGCGCAGCACCGCGCGGGGCAGCGGGCGTACATGGGTCAGGGCGTAGCGCTGCTCGACCAGCGCGCAGCCCAGCTCCCGTTTGGGCTCGTAGGCGGTCTGCGCGAACCGGATGTGACGGCACCCGCGGCCGATCGCCAGCTCGATGGCCGCGTAGTGGACGTGGTGGTAGAGGTGCGCCTCGTGGGCCAGCCGGTAGTCGAGCCCGATACGTGCCCCGATCGCGCCCTCGCCGCGGAAGAGACAGAGCAGATAGGCGACGAGACGGTCCCCCTCGAAGCAGGCCACCAGCCGCTGGTCCGGGCCGCCGGGCCGGTGCAGCGCCCGGAGGAACGACGCGTCGAGGACGTCGAGCGTCTGGTCGGCCCGGTCCATCACCTGCCGGTACAGCCCCAGCATGGCGGGGACGAGGCCGGCGAAGTCGGCAAGCACCTCGATCCGCAGGTCGCCCCGGGCGTGGAACTTGCGCAGCTTGCTGCGGACGTTGCGGCGCGCCTTGGCGGGCAGTGCGGCGACGTACGCGTCGAACGAGTCGTACCCCAGGGCCAGTTCGGTGTCCGGCATGCTCGGCACCTGGAAGAAGCCCGCCGCCTCCAGGGCCGGTCGCAGGGTCGCCAGCTCGCCGGGGGCGAAGTCCTTGAGGACGACGGTGCCGAGCCGGTGGCGCCGCGCGTGGTCGAGCACCGTACGTACCAACAGCGCGGCGACCGGCCCCGGCAGCGGTTCCCGGCTCAGGACGTGCCCCTGGCCCAGGAAGTTGCCGCAGAACAGCATCGGCACGCGCAGCAGGCCGGGGCACAGCCGCCGCACGGGAGCCAGCAGCCGACGCTCCCGCTCCCCGACGACCTGGTCCAGGCGCAGCCCGCGGACGGCGGCCAGCGGCAGGACCGCGACGGTGCGGCCCGCCTCACGGACCACCGCGTAGGCGTAGCCGTCCGGACCGATGGCACCGTGCTCCATCGCCGCGAACACCTCCCGCCCCCACATGGGGTCGTGCGGCGGGGCCAGCTCGTCCCACGTCCCGGCGGGGAGGGCGTCGATGCCGGGCAGGATCTCGACGGTGGGGCCTGTCGCTGCGCTCATCCCGTCACCCGACCCGCAGCGCTTGGCCGTCCACGGCCGCGCACAGCGCCTCGGCCGTCCTGCCCCGGGACGGCGGATGGAAGGCGAGGCCGGCCGCGGCCGAGGCGAGGTAGGTGCCCTCGTCGGAGCCGATGAAGGACATCCCACCGAGCGCGGCCAGCGCGACCGGCGTGGCGCGGGCGATGGCGCCCTGCGCGGCGTAGCGCGCGGTCAACGCCCTGACCAGCAGGGCCTCGCCCCACTCGGTGGCCTCGCCCATCTCCCGGGCCACGGCCTCCACCGCCAGCATGGCGGCGTCGAGTTCGGTGATCAGCGTGGCCCGGTCGGCGGCCGAACCCCCGCCGCGTCGCAGCACCCGCTCCGCCAGGGCGCTGGCCGTGCCCAGATATCCGGCCGTCATCAGCAGCTCGAACCAGAGGAAGCCCGCGATGTGCAGCGCGTCCAGCGCGGATCCGGCGGTGACGTCGGTGGTGACGACCATCTGCGGGTCCAACGCGACGTCGGTGAGGACCACTTCCTCGCTCTCGGCACCGGCCAGCACGGAGTTTCTCCAGAAGGGCCGTACGGACACGCCGTCGGTCGTCGCGGGAACGATGGCCACCGCCAGGCGCTCGGTGCCGTCCCCGTCGGTCATCGTCACGGAGGCGGTGAGGACGTCCATGGAGCGGGCGAGACTGCACGGCTTCTTGCTGCCGTTGAGCACGATGTGGTCGCCGCGCCGTTCGGCGGTGATGGCCGGGCGCAGGACGGACTGGCCGGTGCGGCCCTCGGCGAAGCCGGACGCCAGCAGCAGCCGGTCGTTGACGACGGCCTCCAGCAGCATCCACGCGAAACCGCCCCCGTGCCGGGTGGCCTCCACCAGGCCGGCCACCGAGAAGTGGTGCATGGTGGTGGCGACGGCCAGCGAGGGGCAGCGGGCGCCCATGGCCCGCTGGAGCCGGACGGCCTCCAGTGGGCGCGCGCCGATGCCGGTGTTCTCCCCGGGCACCAGCAGGGCGGTTCCCCCGGCATCCCGGAACGCCGCGACGGCGGGGCTGCCGGGCCGCTCCAGCGTGGCCAGCGGGTGACCGGCGAGCGCGGCGTCGAGGCCGGGCAGCAGTCGTTCGAGCACCTCGCGCTCGGTGTCCAGAAAACTCATGCGGCGGCCTTTCCGGAGTGCGTGACGGTCGGTACGGCGGCGCCGTGGCGGACGGGCAGATCCTCGAAGACGCGCAGGCTGAAGGACTCCCGCCGCACCGGGTCCCCGGCAGGCGCCAGCCGGGGGAAGCGGGCGAACAACCGGCGCAGGGCGACCGCGCTCTCCATACGGGCCAGGGCGGCGCCCAGGCAGTAGTGCGGCCCGCCGCTGAAGCTGAGCACCTTGGTGCCGGTACGGGTCACATCGAAGCGGTGCGGGTCCGGGTGCTGTGCGGGGTCGCGGTTGGCGGCGGTCAGCACGATGGTGACGTTGGCGCCCTCCGGGACCGGCACCCCACCGATGACCCCGGCCCGGCCGGCGATGCGCTCGGTCATCTGGACGGGCGTGTCCCAGCGCAGCGACTCCTCGACGGCCTGCGGCACCAGGCGGGGGTCGGCCGCGACCAGGGCCAGCTGGCCGGGGTGGTTCAGCAGGGTGTGCACGGCCATCCCCAGCAGCCCGGTGGTGGTCTCGAACCCCGCGACGAACACCAGCAGCAGCATGTCGACGAGTTCGTGCTCCGTCAGCGTCCCCTCGCTCTCCAGGGCCAGCGCAGTGGCGAGATCACCGGCGGGCTCACGCCGACGCCGCCCGGCCAACTCCCGGAAATATTCACGCAGTTGCTCCACCGCCCCATCGGCCCGCGCCCAGTCCTCCGGAGTACGTACCGGCTCCAGCAGCCGACTGGCATCGCCGCCGAGCGACCGGAACCGGGCCTGGTCGGCCTCCGGCACACCGATCAGCTCACCGACCACGGCCACGGGGAGCGGGTAGCCGACAAGGTCCTGGAAATTGGCCGTGCCGCCGTCCGAGGTGGCGTCGGCGAGGTCGTCGAGCAGGCCATCGGTGATCTTCTCGATGGCCGCCTGCAGCGCGGCGACCCGGCGTGGCGTGAAGCCCTTTCCGGCGAGCCGCCGCAGCCGGGTGTGGTCGGCGCCACCGGCCCGCAGCATCGAGGAGTAGAAGAAGTCGGCCGCCGGGTGCTCACGCCAGTCCGGCAGATTCTCCTCGCACCAGGCCAGGTCGGGGGCGCGGTAGGCGGCGTCGGCGAGGACGGCCTGACAGTCCGCGAAGGTGGTCAGGAAGAACGTGTCCAGATCCGGGTCGTGGTACACGGGCGCGGTCTGCCGCAGAGCTTCCAGCGCGGGGTGCGGGTTCTCCCGCCCTTCCGCTGTGAACAGCGAGAAGAGCAGTGTCTGTGCCTGCGGTGTCGGCGAGTTCACGATGCGTACCTCGGCGGTCGACGGGTCCCGGCACGGCCGGACGGCGCTCACGCCGCCGATCCGCCGCCTCGGACGGACACGTTTCTCCCCGTGTCCTCAAGCGACGCTATGTCGCTAAATGACGGGGGTGCAAGAGCGCGAACCGGAACGGCGCGGGACTCCGGGGCGCCCGCTCCGGCGTGCCCGGCGGCGGAAGCCTTCCTGGCCCCTTCGTGGCGGGGATGGCAGCGGCCCGGCCCTCATCCGTGCCTGGTCAACCACCTCATGGCGACGCGCCACGAACCCACCAACGACTCGCCGACGTGAGGGATACGCCCTGGGTCCGGTCGTCTCCATCCGGCCGTCCGAAAGGGCAACTTCTCGTCATTCGAGGCGAGTGCGTTGGGGCGGCACCGTCCCGGACTGCGCCACGCGCCGCGCACAGCAGAAGGCGTGCGCCTCCGTGCGAGAGGAGCCGCGCCCGGCGGCCGTTTCACAGATCCGGGTGCTTCGTCGCCACGTGGTAGTACCCCGAGTGGAACACCAGCGGGGTGCCGCCGTCGGACTCGTACTGTTCGACCTCGCCGAGGAAGACGATGTGGTCACCGGCGTCGAGGCGCTGGACGGTCCGGCACTGGAATCGGGCGACCGCGCCGTCCAGGAGGGGAGTGCCGGCGATACCGGGGGTGGTCGGCGTACCGCGGAATTTGTCGTCGGACGGGGTGGCGAACTGGCGGGAGAGATGGTGCTGGTCGGCGGCGAGTACGTGGACGGCGAAGTGCGAGGCGTCGGTGAAGTCCGGCAGGCTCGGGCTGTTCTTACCGGGGCACCACAGGACGAGGGGCGGGTCCAGGGAGACGGAGGTGAAGGAGTTCGCCGTCATGCCGACGTTGCGGCCGTCGGGGGCGCGGGCCGTCACCACGGTCACGCCGGTGGCGTACTGGCCCAGCGCGCGGCGCAGTTCGCGGCCGTCGAAGCGGGCGGCGTGCTGGGCGCGCTTCTCGGCGAGGAAACGGTGGGCCTCCGCCTCCTCGAACCACCAGCGGTAGAGGGTGCGCGGATCGTCGAACCCGGCGGCGAGAGCGCCCGCGACCGAAGGGATCTCGGCCGCCGTCGTCAGGATCTCGCGGTGATGGGGACCCAGGTCGGTCAGCAGCGAGTTGGTCCAGCCGACGGCCCATTGCGCCCAGCCGCGCCAGAAGTTGTCGAAGGTGCGCTGCATCCACTGCGCGGTGAACTCCGCGGTGCCGTGGCGGAGGATGCTGTCGAGGTAGTGCGTCGCGGCCTGCGCCGCGTTGTTCGACCCCTGGCCGGTGATCGGGTCGTTGAGGACGACGGCGTCGGCCATGCCGAGGACGTGACGGCCGGAGGCCAGACGGGCGACGGGATGCCGGACGGTCGGGGTGACCCTGCCGCGCAACACGCCGCCGTTGTCGGTGAGCTGGGAGTGCCGGTGGCGCTCGAACTCGTCGGGGAAGAACCGGTGGAGGATCTCCAGGGACCGGGTGAGGTGGCCTTCGGGCGTGTGGACGTCGTCCCAGCAGTCCATCGGGCCGCCGGGGACGCCCTCGAAGACCATGATCTCGCAGGGCCCCGTCGTGGTGAGGGCGGGGAAGGAGAAGTACTCGCCGACGCCGGGAACCAGCCGGTAGTGGACGGCGGCCTCCCCCTCCCGTGGCGCCGCGCCCGTGACGTACGTCAGCGCCAGCGCCCGGCGCGGGAGGTCGTACGGGGAGAGTTCGGAGTTCCGCGGGAAGAGGCGGCTCAGCTCGCCCTTGCCCGTGGAGACCACGACGAGATCGTGCGTACGGGCGTACCACTCAAGGTCGTTGACGCCCGCCTCGTGCAGCACGATCTCGCCGTGGCCGTCCGCGAACTGCTCTATCCAGGCCGCGCACTTGACCCGCTGGTCGACGGAGTGCGCGGGGCCCTCCAGCGGCGCGCGCCAGGAGACGTCCGGAGTGCCGTGCGGACCGATGAGGGAGAACGCGATACCGGAGATGTCCGGGGCCTGCTCCTCCCAGTGGTGCAGGCCGAGTTCGCGCTCGTTCTGCAGCGCGGTGTCGAACATGCACTGGCTGGACATGACCGGACCGCGGCGTATCTCGTCGGGGCTGCGGTCGGTGACCAGGGTGACGTCGTAGCCGTGCGCCTGGAGCCCCAAGGCGAGTTGGGCGCCCGCCTGCCCGGCGCCGATCACCGCGATCCTTCTCATGTCCTGCTGTCCTGCTCTCGTGACGTGTGTATCGCTGAGGTGCCGTCAGATGTCCCGACGTGCGCTCAGGCGCTGACCTCGGCCAGGTAGTTCTGCGCGGCGGCCGGGTCCATGAACCAGTGGAAGAAGTCGCGCGGGTCGTCGAAGCCGTTGACGAAGCGGGCGGCGACACGGGGGTTGACGCTCGCCGCGCCGAACAGCTCCAGGACGTGCTGCGGCGGGGCGCCGAGCATCGCGTTGGTCCAGGTGGTGGCGGACTGCGCGGTGTCCCAGAAGCGGCCGAAGGCCAGCTCCATGAACGCCGCGTCGTACGGGCGGTCGCCGTGGTCCAGGATGCTGGCGAGGTAGGAGGCCGCGCACTTCGAGGCGTTGTTGGAACCCTGGCCGGTGACCGGGTCGTTGAGGACGACGACGTCGGCGAGGCCGAGGATCTGCGCGCCGGAGGGCAGCGTGGCGACGGGCTTGCGGACGGTCGGCGCGAAGCGGCCCGCGAGGGTGCCGTTCCAGTCGGTGAGCGCGACATCGGTGCAGCGCTCGGCCTCCCACGGGACGTACGTCCGCAGCAGCTCCAGGAACTTCGCCAGCTGCTGGTCGGGGGCGAGCCCGTCGAAGCAGTCGAGCGGACCGCCCGGGACGCCCTCGAAGAACATGATGTCGCAGGGGCCGGTGGTGGTGAGGCTGGGCATGGTGAAGTACTCGCCCGCACCGGGGATGACGTTGAAGCTGACGCCGGTGCGGTGCGGCAGCGGCGTCATGCCGGTGACGTACGCCAGGGCCAGCGCGCGCTGCGGGGCGTGGTACGGGGAACGCTGCGCGTCCCGCTCGAACAACCCGGCGATCTGGCCCTTTCCGGCCGCGACGATCACCAGGTCGGACTCGGCGGCGTAGCGCTCCAGGTCCCCGATCCCCGCCTCGCCGAAGTCGAGGCGGCCGCCGCGGCGCGCGAACTCACCCATCCAGAGCGGCATCTTGACGCGCTGGTCGATGGAGCGGGCGGTGGCCTCCAGACGGGCGTCGAAGGAGATCGCGCGGCCGCCCTGGCCGTCGGCGATGTTCACGCCGAGTCCGGCGATCGCGGGGCAGGCGTCGCCCCAGAAGTCGAGGCCGAGGTTGCGCTCGTGGGCCAGCGCGGTGCCGAACATGGCCTGGCTGGACATGACCCGGCCCTCACGGATCTGGTCTCCGGTGCGGTTGGAGACGATGGTGACGTCGTAACCGTGGTCGATCAGGCCGATACCGAGCTGGAGACCGGCCTGACCGGCTCCGACGATGGTGATTTTGCGCATGAAGGGGCCTCCGGGGTGCGGATGGTGTGCGGTAGGGAGCGGTGCCGTGCGCCGGTACAGCTTTTTTCGGCGACGCGGCGGCGTCAGCGGGTGAGCGTGCGGTGGTGCGGAAGGCGACTGCCCGCCGACGGGGGGATTCCGGCGGGCAGCCGAGGGAAGCCGGTTCACCCGGGGGCCAGAGGAGGGGTCCCGGGTCACCCGGCGGGCTACCGGGGCCCGGCCGGCCCGGCGAACCGGGGCAGCAGCGGCAAGGGCGCCGCGACGTGCGGGGGTACGGCCTCGGCGGCTCTCGCCGCGCCGGTCACGTGCGGCGAGCGGACGACGGACTGTCCGCTGGGCGGGACGCCGCCCTTGGCGAACGCGGTCCGGCCCGGCACTCCCTGCATCGTTGAATTCCCTGGTTTCCTTCTCGGGTCCGCGGCGGTCGGGGACCCACCTTGGTATGGCAAGATCATCTGCGCTATCCGGATCACGCGGGTCGCTGTCCCGATCGCGCATCTCGGCGGGGGAGGTTCCTATGTCCGCTGAAGAGCCCCTGCTCGCAAATCACCAGCTGTTCCATACAGCGGACATTTGGGAGGCGCGGGCCGAGGTCGGCCGCGCCTTCTGCCCGCACGACCTGCGCATCACGCAGCGCTCGGCGACACTCGACGCCCGGCTGCACGGCACCCCCTTCGACCGGACAGGTCTGTATTACCTCGATTACGGAACGGAAGTCCGGATCACGCCGGGCGACCTGGAGAGCTTCTTCCTGGTCCAGATACCGCTCGCCGGATACGCCGAGATCACCTGCGGCCGCGAGGAGATCATTTCCTCCCCCGAACTCGCCTCCGTCCCCTCTCCGACCGGAAAGCTGGACATGCGCTGGGGCGGCGGCAATCCGCAGCTGATCGTGTGGTTCGACCGCTCGTCCCTCGAAGCGCACCTGGGCAGCCTGCTCGGCCGCACCGTGCGCCGCCCGATCCGCTTCTCACTCGGTATGAACCTCACCACGCCGGGCTCCCGCTCCTGGCTGAACATCGTCGAGCTGATGCGCCGGGAAGCGGAGGACCCCGGCGGCATGACCAGCCGGCCCCTCGTCACCACCCAGCTCGAATCGCTCCTCATGACCCAGCTGTTGATGGCCCAGCCCCACACCTACACCCCGGCACTCCTCGGCGAGCAGCCGCGCGTCGCCCCGCTCGCGGTCCGCCGCGCCATGGAGGTCATCGAGGGGCACGCCGCCGAACCGCTCACCGTCGCGGAGATCGCGGAATGCGTCGGCGTCGGCGTACGGGCCCTCCAGGACGGCTTCCGCCGCCACCTCGACACGACACCCCTCGCCTACCTGCGCGAGGTCCGCCTGGACCGCGTCCGCACGGAACTCCTGGCCGCCGACCCGGGCGCCACGACCGTCACGGCCATCGCCTCCCGCTGGGGTTTTCTGCACCCGGGCCGCTTCTCCGTCGCGTACCGCCGGCAGTTCGGGGAATCGCCCTCGGAGACGTTGCGGTCATAAGCGGAGGCGTGAAGGCGGCGCGACCGGCACCGGGCGGAACAGTGCAGACCGGCGCGGAGGATCGCCCCCGACGACCCTGACCCCATGCCTCTTCGCGCGGGCCTCTAGTATCACTTCGCGTTCTCCGGCGGGCGCTGACGCCCGCTTGGCCATGCCCGCCGCCCAACGCCCGACACGACATGACGACGCCCACCGCATGGCGAGGGAGTCGAGCACCGAGGAGAGGAACGATCATGCGCGCCCGGAGCATCGGGGCGGCCGCCGCCACAGCATTGGCTGTGGTGGCCGCCCGCGACCTCATCCAGAAGAAGCACGCACTGCTCAGGAACTTCCCGGTGATCGGGCACGCCCGGTACCTGCTGGAGACGATCGGGCCGGAGCTGCGGCAGTACATAGTGACCTCCAACGACGAGGAGCGCCCGTTCAGCCGCGACCAGCGCACCTGGATCTATGCGTCGGCGAAGGGGGAGAACAACTACTTCGGCTTCGGAACCGACAACGACGTCGAGCACATGCAGGGGCACGCCTACGTGAAGCAGCGCACGTTCGCGGGTGCGCTGCCCGATGTGCACGATCCGCAGGCCCCGCTGCCCTCCGCCAAGGTGCTGGGCGGGCCGCGCGGGCGCGCCAAGGCGTTCCGTCCGGCGAGCGTGGTGAACATCTCGGCGATGAGCTTCGGCTCGCTCTCCGGCGCGGCGATCACGGCGCTCAACGAAGGCGCGGCGCTGGCCGGCACGATGCAGAACACGGGCGAGGGCGGCCTCTCGCCGTACCACCGCAACGGCGGTGACCTCATCCTCCAGATCGGCACGTCGTACTTCGGCTGCCGCAACGAGGACGGCACCTTCAGCCTCGACAAGCTGAAGGAGGTCGTCGCCGGGGCCCCGGTCAAGGCGCTGGAGATCAAGCTCTCCCAGGGCGCCAAGCCCGGTCTCGGCGGGATGCTGCCGGGCGCGAAGGTGACCCCGGAGATCGCCGGGATCCGCGGCATCCCGGTGGGCGAGGACTGCGCCTCCCCGTCGCGGCACACCGCGTTCCACGACGTCGACTCGATGCTCGACTTCGTCGAACTGCTCGCCACCGAGACCGGCCTGCCCGTCGGGATCAAGAGCGCCGTGGGGGAGATGGAGTTCTGGCAGGAGCTGGCCACGCTGATGGCGCGCGGCGACCGCGGGGTCGACTTCGTGACCATCGACGGCGGCGAGGGCGGCACCGGCGCGGCGCCCCTGATCTTCTCCGACTCGGTGTCGCTGCCGTTCCGGATGGGCTTCTCCCGCGTCTACGGCACCTTCGCCGAGCAGGGGCTGACCGACGACCTCACCTTCATCGGCTCCGGCAAGCTGGGCCTGCCCGAGAACGCCGCGGTCGCCTTCGCCCTGGGCGTCGACATGATCAACGTCGCCCGTGAGGCGATGCTGTCCATCGGCTGCATCCAGGCGCAGAAGTGCCACACCGACAAGTGCCCCACCGGCATCGCCACCCAGGACCCGTGGCTGGTCCGCGGCCTCGACCCGACCTCGAAGGCCACCCGCGCCGCCGTCTACCTGCGCACCCTGCGCAAGGAACTGCTGAAGGTCTCGGCCGCCGTCGGCGTCGCCCACCCGGCACTCATCACCGCCACCGACATCGAGATCCTGAACGGCGACTACGACGCCCGCACCCTGGCCGGTGTCTACGGCTACAAGGACGGCTGGGGCGAACTCGGCCCGCAGCTCGCGGAGGAGATCACGGCGTTGCTGACGGCGGGACCGGCCTCTTCCGGGAAGCCGGGGGCCTGACGCGGGAGGGGGCGGGCACCGGGCTCGCTGCGCTCCACGCCCGGCGGCCGGTGCCGTGGCTCGGCTCCGTGCGGTACGGAGCCGAGCCCGCCCGCCTCCCGAAGGTCCGCGCTCAGCCGGGCGACGGTGCCCGGGGACTTCGCGTCCCACTCCCGCAGCATCTCGGTCAGCGTGGTGCCCGGTGCGAGGGCGTTGACGCGGATGCCCTCCCACGTCGAGCCGCCCGGGCTGAGCGGTCCGGGGCCCGTGCGGGCGTCCCGGCCGGAACTCCGTCGGTGGACTGGCCCCGCGGAGGACCGAGGCGCCGGCCGCCGGATCGAGCCCCCCGTTCCGCCACCACCCCGCCCTGTTGCACAATCGCCGCGTGCCTGTCTCCGTTGCCGATCTGCTCGCCGAACCCTCCTTGCGGCTTCGGGCGCTGAGCAGCCACTGTCACGATGCGGACCGGCGGATCGGGTGGGTGTCCACGACGGAGCTGCCGGATCCGTTGCCGTTCCTGCGCGGTGACGAGCTGGTGATGACGACGGGCATGCTGGAGCGGGACGACGCCGGATGGACCCGGCTGGTCGAACGCCTGGCGGAGCTGCCGGTGACCGCGCTGTGTTTCGGCACCGGGCTGGTGCACCAGGAGGTGCCACCCGCCGTCGTCGAGACCGCCGGGAGAACGGGGCTGGCCCTCGTCGGTTCGCCGGTCGAGGTGCCGTTCGTCCAGATCAGCCGTTGGGTGGCCGACCGGATCTTCGCGGAGCGGTACGACGCGGTGCGGTGACGGGGTCGACGCCCTCGCCGCGGCCATCGCCGTCGAGGAGGTCGCCCGCGTGTGCGCCTCGTCCTCCACCATCCAGACCTCCAACAAGCTCGGGGTCGTACCGCTGCTGCTGGCCGGGACGGAGGAACAGCGACGCCGGTACCTCCCCGAAGTCGCCGCGGGCGAGGCGCTGATGGCGTACGCGATCAGCGAGCGCGAGGCGGGCAGCGACGTCGCCGCGATGCGCTGCCGGGCGGCCGCCGACGGCGACGGCTGGGTGCTGGACGGCGTCAAGACCTGGATCACCTCGGCCGGGGTGGCCACCTACCTCATCGTCTTCGCGGTCACCGACCCCGACGCCGGCTCCCGCGGCATCTCGGCGTTCGTCGTGCACGCGGACGACCCCGGCATCGGCTACGGCGAGCCCGAGCGGAAGATGGGCCTGAAGGGCTCGGTCACCCGCGAGGTGTACTTCGACGGTTGCCGGATCCCCGGCGACCGCCTCCTCGGCGAGCGGGGGAGGGGACTGCGGGTGGCGCTGGGGACCCTCGACCACACCCGCGTCTCGGTCGGCGCCCAGGCCCTGGGCATCGCGCAGGGAGCCCTCGACACCGCGGTCGGTTATGTGCAGGAACGCCAACAGTTCGGCAAGGCCATCGCCGACTTCCAGGGCGTCCAGTTCATGCTCGCCGACATGGCGATAAAGGTGGAGTCGGCCCGGCAGATGGTCTACGCCGCCGCGGCCCGCAGCTGTGCCGCTGCCCCCGACCTGACGTACTTCGGCGCGGCCGCCAAATGCCTGGCGTCCGACGTCGCCATGGCGGTGACGACCGACGCGGTGCAACTGCTCGGCGGTTACGGCTACACCCAGGACTTCCCCGCCGAGCGCATGATGCGCGACGCGAAGATCACCCAGATCTATGAGGGCACCAACCAGATCCAGCGGATCGTGATGGCCCGGAAACTGCTGCAGAAACGGTGAGCGGGCCGTCACATCGACCGGGCAGCGATCAACAAGGACGCCGAGGCCCCGATCTTCGAGCTGGTCGACTACGGCGTCGTCGGCGACCTCTTCCACGTCGTCCCGGCCCTGACCGAAGAGGTCAAGACCCGCAAGGGCTGAAGCCGGTGAGGGGGCGCGGCCCGCGTGTCACCTGGCGTCGGACGGGGCCACGCACACCTCACCGCCCGGGCGGACCGTGACCCGGAAGGACGGCTGCGGGGCGGTCGCCGGTCCGCGTACGACAGCGCCGTCCGTCAGCCGGAACACGCTGGCGTGCCAGGGGCACTGCACACATCCGTCGAAGAGCCGCCCGCCCGACAGCGGCCCGGCGAGGTGGCTGCACCGGTCGGCCAGGGCCAGGATCCGGCCGTCCGTCTCCCGGACGACGAGGACGGCCACCTCGCCCACCATGCGGCGTACCGCCTGCCCCGGCGGGAAGTCCTCCAGCTGCCCGATGGGGTACCAGCGGTCCGCCACCAGATGGGGCACCGGCGCGGCCTTGTTGGTGCCCGCGCCCTGCCGGTAGGCCAGGTGTCCGCCCAGCATGCCGCCCGCCCCGGCCGCTGCCAGCCCGAGGAAGCCGAGCGCCTTGCCCCGCACCGGGTGGCCGCGGCCGCGCTGCACCCAGGAGGCCGCGTACAGCCCGGTCGCCGTCGCGCCCGCGACCGCGTGCACCAGGCCCGTACGCCGTTGCTCCGCGTGCAGCTCCGCCCAGTCCACCCACCCGGCCAGTGCCGCGGGCGCCGCGGCGAGCACTCCGGCCCCCACCAGGAACCGGGCCTCGCGCCGCGCCCCGGGCAGGGTGTCCAGCGCCGCGGCGGACAGCCAGGTGCCGAGCGGCAGTTGGACGAGCAGCGGATGCAGCGGGTGGCCGAGCGGCAGCCCGTGCGCGATATCGCGGAAACGCCCCAGGGGGACGGCCCGCACCACGCGCGCGAGGGGAGTGGCCACCAGGTCGAGGCCCCTCACCTGCCCTATGCGGTCGAGGGCCCGCACCACGGTGGCGGAGAGCGGCGGCCGCTCGGACACCTCCGCCGCCTCGCGAACCCGCACGGCCCGGTCATGTCGAACGGTCGTCCTGCGCACTGTCGCTCACCCTTCCGCCGCGGCGGGGTCCCGTCTCTTCCACCATAGGGACCGGCATGGACGCCCGCATGACCGGCCGAGCGGCTCCGGGCCCCGGCTGTCAGCACCGTGGAGGGAGCGCGTCCGCCGGACTTCACTCCTCCGTTTCGTCCTCGGGCTCCTCGTCCTCTTCAAGATCCCCCTCGGCTTCGCGTGCGTCGTAGTCGTCGTCCTCCTCGCCTTGCGGTTCTCCGTCTTCCCCGGCACCTCCGGCTTCGTCCTCGTCGTCCTTGAGCCCTTCTTCGTGGCTGCGGACGACCTCTCCTCCACGGATCTCGCCGCGCCAGCCCTCGGCTTCCTCGTCATCGGTGAGGGTGACGTACCGCTGGAAGTGCTTGAGGTCCAGACGCAGGCGGCGACCCTGAGCACGCCAGATGTTGCCGGTTTTCTCGAAGAACCCGGAGGGGGTGTACTCGACGACGGCGATGACGCGCGTCAGGGCCGGCGCGAGTTCATGGAAGCTGATGGCGCCGTGCGTTGTCCCTTTGGCGCCCTCGGACGTCCACACGATGCGGTCATCGGGCACCTGCTCCTGCACGGTCGCCTGCCAACTGCGGTGGGAGAAAGCAACTTTCAGCTTCCAGTCACTGGCGACCTCGTCTCTCCGGGAGACGCCGGTGACACCCTTGGTGAAGGAGCTGAACTCCTCGATCTCGGTCCACCGGTCATACACCGTACGCAAGGGCATCCCGATGTCGACGGCCTCAACGATATTGGTCACCTTGACGCTTCCGGACTTTCCGCTGCCGCCCCCGAAGGCACTCGTGACCGAATCCACGACCTTGTCCTTCATCGTGCCGGCCTTTTCGCTCATGAATGCCTTGACGGGATTCTCGCCACCAAGCACCCGCTTCCCGACGTCGAGGAGATCACCCCCGCCGCCTCCAGCCGTGTTTTCGAGGCCCTGTGCGAGGTCGGTCAGCTTTCCGGTGGCCGACTCCATCATTCGCTGTCCCTGGGCCGCAAGATAGGCGGACAACTGCTCCTTTACCTGGTCCAGGCCGGAGGCATTCCTGTCCGTGGGGCTGCGCTCCTGTTTGGCCATGAGAGCTACCTCCTACGGCTGTTGGGGTGCGGGCGATTCTTCGCGGCTGCCTTCTTGGGGGACTTCTTGGCCGCCGCCTTTTCGGCCGGCTCCTTCTTCGCGGTAGTCTTCTTCGCCGCTCCGGCCGGTCGCTTCTTCGGGCGACGACGCGGTTCTTCCCTTTCTTCCTCCTCTTCCGGCTCCTCGTCTTCTTCCCACTCCCCCTCTTCTACCTCTTCGTCCGCTTCGTTCTCCTCTTCTCCTCCGTCTTCTCCTCCGCCTTCTGCTTCCCGAGGCTCCAGCAGTGTGTGGGTGCGCTGCTCAAGGGCGTCGGCAACGGCTTCGAGGCGGCGGTTCGCGGTGGCCGACAGGGCCGTGCGCCCGGCTTCCAGCACCTCGCCCCGAGCTTGCTCGATGAGGGGCGCGAACTGCGGGTTCTGCGCCAGTTTATGAACGCCCAGGCTGACGATTTCCCGTGGACTGAGTGGCAGTTGCTGGCCCGCCGCCAGGGATGCGAGGCCGATGGCCAGCTTTCCCTTCTTGGTCCTTCCCAGGACGTAGCCGGCCGCTACAGCGGCGATGAGAGAGACTTTCGTGCAGTGATCCATGAGTGCCTCTCAAGGACGGAGAGAACCGGTCCGAGAACGCCCCGGCGGAGTGGGTGTACTTCCTCCGCCTGAGCCTTGGCCCGACTTCCTGGATTTTTTGGCCCTCCTTTCACCGTCTATTCCTGTGGTGGCAACAACGGCCCGAGAGGCCCCAGGTCCAGATTGAGGTCCTGCATCGACAAATCGTATTGAGCGCACAGTTCCACCATGCGGCTGTGGAGGATCATCAATGTCGAACCCAGTCGCTCTTCCTGTTCCTCGGTGAGGTCTCCGGCCTCCACCCGTTGCAGGGCTTGGCGTTCCATGAGCTGCCGCAGAAGCTCGACGAGAGTGAGGACAAGCTTGATCAGGTCCCGTTCGACGGTATCGGGGTCGGCGGTGACCCGGTGTGCGGCTCTGTGTGCGTCCGGACCGGTGGAGGGGGCGATGTCCTGGGGTGCTGCCGGCAGGAGACGGAACGCGCGAGTGGCCGCGTCGGCGACATCGTCGAAGCGATTGCGGGGGGCGCGGCCTTCACCCCTCATGGTCGTCACGTACTGCGGGGACGGCGGCCCACGGGGCGGGGTTCTGCTCGCTGATGGAGACGATCAGCGCATTCAGGGAGACACGTACCAGGTCGATGTCGGCAATCGACAGCACGAGGTCACCGGTGAGGACCACGCCACCGCTGAGCAGCCGGTCCAACAGGTCGATCAGCGCGACCTGCCGGTCGGGCAACGGCTCTGCCGCCGTGGCCGGCGGCCCGTTCGCCGTTCTCATGGCGTGGCCCTCTTCACCGGCTCGGCGCCGAGGGAGGCGGCGAAGGAGTACGGGGCCCAGGGCCCGGTGGCCTCGACCCGCACGCCGGAGGCCCCGTCCGCGGTCCGCAGCACATCGGTGCAGAACCCGTCCGCGGCCTGCTGGGGGACGAGGTAGGCGTCATTGACGACGTTCTCTCCCGGCCCGCGGGCAAGGTCGCCCTGCTGCGGCCGGTGCTGGACCCGGGCGACCGCATGGCGGCGGGCGGCGGCCTCCACCTCCCGGCTCACCTGCTCGGCCTCCCGGTACGCGTCCTCGCGGGCGTGCCGCTGCGCCCTGCGGTGGCTGAGGTAGGCGCGCCCCGGACTCAGGCCCGCTTCGGTGGACGGCGCGGCGGGGCCTTCGGCGGCCGGGGGGTCTTCGACGTAGATCTTGACGCCCCACTCCACCAGCCCGGCCATCTCGGACAGCCGGGTGGAAAACGCCTCCCGGCTTTCCCCGAGCATCAGCCGCACGCGTTCCTCGTCGAGGTAGACCGTGGCCAGACGGAGCGGCAGGACCGTAACGCGGACCGCCAGCGCCTCGATGACGCGGTGATGGGCGCGGGCGACCGTCTCCAGCCAGTCCATGTCCTCCAGATGGGCACGCAGCGCCTCCTCCCGGAAGTCCTGTGCGGGCACCTGGCTCACCGCGACCACTACGTCATCGCCCTGCCCCGCCCGCACCAGGCGCACCGGCGCCTCCGCCACGCCGGGCAGCCCGGACAGCTCCGCCTCCAGTGTTCCGTCGTCGTCCCGCGCGACGGCGTACGCATACGTGACGGCCTCGGTCATGCCTCATCCCGCCTCGTGCCGCGCGTGCCGGTCCCGGCCCACTCGCCGCGTGATGCGTGGGACGTGAGGGAGTCGAGTTGACGGGCCTGGCGGCCCTCCGCATCCTCGGCCGGTGGCAGCTCGGTGCCTTCCCGCAGCGCCTCGACCTCGGCGCGCAGCCGCTTGTTCTCGTCGGCGAGCGAGCGGGACCCGTCGGAGGCCCGCGAGGAGAGCGCGGGGTCGTGCTCCCACCAGTCGATGCCCATCTCCTTCGCCTTGTCCACCGAGGCGACCAGCAGACGCAGCTTGATGGTGAGCAGCTCGATGTCGAGGAGATTGATCTGGATATCGCCCGCGATGACGATGCCCTTGTCCAGAACCCGTTCCAGGATGTCGGCGAGATTGGCCGACGAACCCTGGCCGTACGGGGCGGCCCTGGACGGGGACTCGCTCATTCTCCTGGGGACTGGCGATGTCACGGCCACATCACCTTGCATCGTGGTCAGGGTCGGTCTGGAAATGCGCCCTGATCTCTTCGAGCTGGTCCAGCAACTCGTCCTCGCGCCGGTCGAACTCCTCCTCGTCGATGTCACCCGCCAAGAACTGCCGCTCCAGTGCGACAAGTTCCCTTTCGACGGGCTCGGGGTCGTAGTAACGCTCCTCCGCGGCCTCGACCGCGCGTTCCATGATCCACACCACGCCACGCACCGGTGCCAGCGGAAGGGTGGCGATGTGCGTCAACAGGCCCATGAGAGGCTCCCTAGACGAAACTGTAGACGGGCAGCGGACCGCGCAGCCGTAGAGCGAAGTCGTCGCCCAGTTCCGCTGCGAGTTTCCGCACCGAGGTACGGAAACCCTCTTCGTTGTCCCGGGCCACCAGGAAGGACACGCTCAGAAAGTCGTTCCCGGCCGCCTGCGACGTGCTTTCCTCGCGGGCGAAGGGGCGCAACGCCTCGACAACGGAGGCGGCGAGCCGGCCCTGACGTATCTGAACCTCCTGCGCGACCAGTTCACCGAGGGCGAGCGGCAGTTCCGGGTTGTTCGCGCCGCTTCTGATCTGCTCGTTGAGTGCCCGTGCCTCGCCGGATTCCTCAAGAACCTGACGCAGCAACGCATCTTCGTCCTGGGCGGCCTTGAGGTGGTATTCGATACAGCCTTCCACGGCTCGCAGCCGTTCGGAAAGCGCGTCGGCGCGCTCCTCCAGTACCGCACGAACGGCATCGTCATCCGTGGTCGTGAAGCCGAACTGGAGGGGAAGGACCGGGCCGTCGGCCATCAGACGCTCCTGAACGTCCTGGTGCGCGGCGAGGTCACGGCGTTTGGGACGGAGATCCTCCGGGGCGTCGCTGACCACTGCCGACAGCTTTCCGCCGCGTACCGTGCGCAGCGTGGCCGGTGGGTCGCCCACACCCGGAAGGCCGTCCAGGCGTTGCGGGTGCGTGGTCGCGACAACGGAGTAGACGTACACGGCCATGGCTCACCCTTCTCGGTGCCGCGCCGGCCGACGCGTCGGCCGGGACTGCTTCCGTGCGGGTTCCCTTTCTCGTTCCTCCGGCTCCTCGCTGTCTTCGTGCCCTTCCTTGAGGGCCCCGGAAATTGCCTCCGCGGCTCCGCTCAGGGCTCCCTTGGCCTTGCCGTGCGCTCCGCCCTCGGTGATGTTGCCGACGAGATCCGTCAGCCCCTCGGGCTTCTTGGCACCGGCTTCCAGGTCGAGGCGGTTGCACGCTTCCGCGAAGCGCAGATAGGTGTCCACGCTCGATACGACAATGCGGGCGTCGATCTTGAGGATTTCGATGCCCACCAGCGATACGCGCACAAAGACATCGATCACCAGGCCGCGGTCCAGGATCAGATCGAGGATGTCGTACAGATTTCCAGAACTCGCCCCACCTCCTCGCGCCACGGTTCCTCCGCTTTGCGGCACGACAGTCACGGTGGCTCCCTTCCGCGGGCCCGTCCAGGTCTGGTTGGCCGCGTCGTCCACGTCCTGAACGGACCGTCCACGTCCTGAACGGACTGTCCACGTGGTGAACGGGCCATCGGGATGACCAGGGCAGGTCCTACATACGCGGGTCGATTTGTCCTCGGGTGTAGCGGCGGACACGCTCGTAGGACACCAGCTCACCCTCTTCGTCCAGGGTCACTCGGTAGCTCGCCAGCACGCTCGTGGTGCTGGGAACGCGCTCCAGCTCCAAGACCTCCACGGCCGCCTCCCAGCCCTCGTCGGTCGGCTTGACCGTGGAGACGCTTTCGGGGGCTCGCCCCAAGAGCTCCTGTAGCTGCTCGACCGCGTACCGCATGGCGTGCGCGGCCGTTACGCGGCCCTTCGCGGGTTTCCCGCCGGCGTCGTCAGCTCGGCTGTCGGCCTCGGCATCGCCGGACTGCTTGGCGACCCTTTTGCCGGAGGGCCGCCGGACTCGCCCTGTCTCGTCCTCTTCGTCTGCGGCCATGCTCCCGCTCCGATATCGGAGACGTCAGATGCCTGTATCAAAATACCTGCACCAAAGTATCTGTACCAAAATACGCAAACACGCCATTCCATGATACTCCGGCGCGTGCTGCGCTTCTCCGGCGCCTCAGGGGAAGGCGCTGTCGCGTCGGTCGCGTCGGGCGCGTGGAACACGCGTAGGCGTGCGAGCCCGCCCCACACCGACAGGAAGGACGCCAGCCATGACGACCAGCCCGCCCCCGGGTGCGGACAGTCCGACCGCGATCGAAGCGAGGACCGACCGGAGCCGGGACCGGTACGCGCTGCCCGAAGGCCATATCGCAGAGGCGGCCTCACCGTGGCTCCCGTTCGGCCCACAGGTGATGATCAAGCACCTGACGTTCGACATCCGCAGCAACTCGGCCGCGAACGTGCTGTGGGTGCAGGCCGGCGGACCGCTGGGCCGCCACCGTCACCGCGGCCCCGTCTCCGGCTACGTCCTCGACGGCAGCTGGCGCTACCTGGAGTGCGACTGGGTCGGCCGGCCCGGCGACTTCATCCGGGAAAGCCCAGGACGCACCCACACCCTGTGACCCCGGCCCCCAGGGCCAGTCCTTCCGGCGCGCCGCCAGCGGGAGGGACAATCCACACCGGTCCGGCACCGGGGTGGCGGCGTCCGGCCATGGGTGGTGGAAGAAGGGGAACTGCAGCAACGACCGCGCCAAGGTGTTCAACTGCCTTTACGGGTGGTACACGGACAACAGCTGGCGTCAGCAGGCGTGTTCACGCACCGAGACGCTCAAACCCGGTGGCGGGAGCACCCACCGCACGGCGGCCCGTCGTGACTGCCGTGGTACCGAGCGGACGTCGTGGCGCAACCACGTGGACGTCGACGTGATCGGCGAGATCGACACCGCCGAGAAGCCGATGAACCAGGCTGATGTGAACTGCCGGGCGTACTGAGGGACCGTGCCGGCTGCCTCTGAGGGGCAGCGGACCCGGACGGCGCGCCGACGCCGCCGTTCGACGACAGTTTCTGGAACGGGCCGCCCCAGCACGGCACGACTCTCACCGGCGAACTCGTGGAGTGGTCGTGTGAGGCGGTCGGCTGGCTGGCCGAAGCCGTCGCCGACTCCGCCGCCGGCCTCGGTGTCCACGCGCCCCTGCTCCTCACCGTCACACGGACCTGAGCCGGGCAGTTCTTCGCGCACGCCTCTCACCGGTACGGCACTTCCTGCTCCACGCTGACCAGGAAACCCTCCGCGGCGCATCCGCCCGGCCCCCGTGAAGAGCGCCCGGCGAGGCCGGTGCCCGAGCGGCAGGGGAGCCGCACCGTCATCAGAGGAAGCGGCGCAGGAGCCGGGACTTACGGGTGGTGAAGGGCGGGTAGGCGACGCGGAGGGGATCGGCGCGGAGGGGCTTGTCGAGGACGGACTTGGTGTGACTGAAGGTGTCGAGGGAGTGCTCGCCGTGGTAGCTGCCCAGGCCGCTCCCGCCGACGCCGCCGAAGGGCAGGCCGGGGACGGCGAGGTGTGCATTGGGGGCGCCGAAGGAGAGGGCGCCCGAGGAAGTCTCGGTCGTCAGGCGGCGCTCGGTGGCGGGCGAGGCCGTGAAGGCGTACAGGGCCAGGGGCTTGTCGCGGGCGGTGATGAAGGCGATCGCGGCGTCCAGGTCGGGGACGCGGACGATCGGCAGGACGGGGCCGAAGATCTCCTCGCGCATGACCGGCGCGTCCGGGTCCACGTCGGCGAGGACGGTCGGGGCGAGGTAGCGGTCGGCCCGGTCGTGGTCGCCGCCGGTGACGATCCGGCCGTCCGCGAGGAGTGCCGTCAGCCGGTCGTGGTGGCGTTCGTCGACGATGCGGCCGTAGTCGGCGCTCTGCGCCGGGTCGGTGCCGTACATTTCACGGATCGCGGTGGTCAGGTGCGGCTCGATCGCGGCCCCGGCCTCGCCGATGGCGAGGACGTAGTCGGGGGCGACGCAGGTCTGGCCGGCGTTCATGAACGTGCCCCAGGCGATGCGTCGGGCGGCGGTCGCGAGGTCGGTGCCCGGCTCCACGACGGCCGGGCTCTTCCCGCCCAGCTCCAGGGTGACCGGGGTGAGGTGGCGGGCCGCGGCGGCCATGACGATGCGGCCGACCCTGCCGTTGCCGGTGTAGAAGACGTGGTCGAAGCGCTGCTCCAGCAGGGCCGTGGTCTCCGGTACGCCGCCCTCGGCCACGGCCACGGCCTGCGGGTCCAGCGCGCGGGGCAGCCAGTGGGCGAGCGCGGCCGAGGTCGCCGGGGCGAGTTCGCTGGGCTTGACCACCGCGCTGTTGCCCGCGGCGATCGCACCGACCAGTGGCGACAGGGCCAGCTGCAGCGGGTAGTTCCAGGGGCTGATGATCAGGACGGTGCCGAGCGGCTCGCGCACCGTGCGGGCCCGGGCGGGTTGCAGCCCCAGCGGCACCGGGACGCGCCGCGGGCGCAGCCAGCGGTCGAGGTGGCGCAGGGTGTGGTCGATCTCGTTGAGGGTGAACCCGATCTCGGTGGTGTACGCCTCGGTGGCGTTCTTGCCGAGGTCGGCGTGGAGCGCGGCCGTGAAGGTGTCCTCCCGTTCGACCAGCAGGCGTCGTAGGGCGCGCAGCTGGTTCTTGCGCCAGGCCAGGGGCTTGGTGCGGCCGGTGGCGAAGGTGGCGTTCAGGCGGGCGACGGTGGCTGCCGCGTCGGCGGTCACCGCCTCGGTCGTCGGGGTGGACACGGTCTCCGTGGTGTCTGGGGAAGCACTCATACCGACGACGATAAACGAAACGAAATGTTTTCGTTTCGTATGGTGCTACGGTGGCGATATGGCCCGCACCACATCTGCATCTCGACCCGCCGGGACCGCGCCCGCGCCCCCTCGGGGCCGTCCCCGTGACGCCGCCCGGGACCGGGCCCTGCTGGACGCCACGCTGGCGGTACTGGCCGAGAGCGGATACAGCGGCCTGACCACCGCCGCCGTGGCCGCCCGGGCGGGCGTCTCCACCGCGACCCTCTACCGGCGCTGGTCGTCCAAGGAGGACCTGGTGGTGGCCGCAGCCGCCACCTTCACCGAGGACCCGCAGGGGCCGCCGGACACCGGCAGCCTCGAAGGCGACCTGCGCGTGGTGCTCCGTGACAAGGCCGCCGCCATGACCGGTGAGGGCGGTCGGCTGATGCGGGCCCTGATCGGCGAGGCGGCGCGCAACACCGTCCTGGCCCAGGCGCTCACGGCAGCCTTCCTGGAGCCGGTCCACCGGCGGGTGGCCGAGGTCGTGCGGCGCGCCGTCGAGCGGGGGGAGATCCCGCCGGCCGAGGATGCCGACCTGCTCGGAGAGGTGGTGGTCGGCCCCGTGATGAGCAGGTTCATTCTCACCCCCCGACCGCCGGAGCAGGTCGGCGCGGCCGCCGCGCAGGAGGCGGCGGACCGCTTCTTGCCCTTCGTCCTGCGCGCCGTGGGCGGCGGTGGCGGGCAGCCCACCTGAGGGATACGCCGGAACGCGTCCCGACCACGTCGTCGAGCCCCTCGCGAACGGCACCCGCTCCCTCCGGACCGTCGACTTCGAACCGAGCCCCCGCCTTCGCGCGGCCGACGGCGCCGACCGGCTTCCCGTGCACGGCCTTGCACGGTCTTCATGAAGCAGCTGGTCAACGAGGTGAGGCGGCGCTTCGGCGCGGCCTGACCGGGGACGGCCCGCGGCGCGGTGCGCGCCTGCGCTCGTTCACCGTGCGTGCGTGGGTGCGGCAGGCGGCCCCCCGGAGCCGTCGGGCCGGTCGAAGCGTTCGGACTCGACACGCTCCGCAGCGGCTGCGCCGACATCGGCCTGCCGCCGGTGTGAGATGTCCCCATGGCCACCGATCGGCCTCGCCCGGCCGTGTGGCCCGCCCGCCACACAAGCGGCGGGCGCCGTAGGAGCGGCGGGCGACCCGCTGAACACCGACGAACCGCTGAACACCGACGAACCGCTGAACACCAACGAGCCGATGAAGACCGACGAAGACCGAGGAAGAGGACGGGATCATGGTCGAGCAGGACGAGGTCGAGCAGGACGAGCGATTCGACGTTGTCGTACTCGGCGCCGGGCCCGGTGGCTATGTCGCCGCCGTCCGCGCCGCACAGCTTGGCAAGCGGGTCGCTGTGGTGGAGGAGAGGTACTGGGGCGGCGTCTGCCTGAACGTGGGCTGCATCCCCACCAAGGCCCTGCTGCGCAACGCGGAACTGGCCCACATCTTCACCCGGGAGGCGAAGACCTTCGGCATCAAGGTCGACGGGCAGGTCTCCTTCGACTACGGCGAGGCGTTCCGCCGCAGTCGTAAGGTCGCCGACGGCCGGGTCAAGGGCGTCCACTACCTGATGAAGAAGAACAAGATCACCGAGGTGAACGGCCGCGGCACCTTCCTCGACCCGCACACCCTCCAGGTCGCCGACTACGACGGCAACACCCGGACCATCGGTTTCGGGGACTGCGTCATCGCCACCGGCGCCACCCCCAAGCTGCTTCCCGGCACCAAGCGCAGCGCGCGCGTGGTGACCTACGAGGAACAGATCCTCGCCGAGGAGCTCCCGCAGTCGATCATCATCGCGGGCGCCGGGGCCATCGGTATCGAGTTCGCCTACGTGCTGCACCACTACGGCGTGAAGGTCACGGTCGTCGAGTTCCTCGACCGCATGGCACCCCTGGAGGACGCCGAGGTATCGGCCGAACTCGCCCGCCAGTACCGCAAGCTGGGCATCGGCGTCCTGACCTCCACCCGCGTCGAGACCATCGACGAGTCCGGCCTCCAGGTCCGCGTCACCGTCACCGGCCAGGACGGCGCACCACAGATCCTTGAGGCCGACAAGGTCCTCCAAGCCATCGGCTTCGCCCCCAACATCACCGGCTACGGCCTGGAGAACACGGGCGTGGCGCTCACCGAACGCGGCGCGATCGCCGTCGACGGCCGCTGCCGCACGTCCGTCCCGCACCTCTACGCCATCGGCGACGTCACCGCCAAGCTCATGCTCGCGCACGCCGCCGAGGCCATGGGCGTCATCGCCGCCGAGACGATCGCCGACGCCGAGACCATGGAACTCGACTACGCGATGATCCCGCGGGCCACCTACTGCCGGCCCCAGATCGCGAGCTTCGGCTACACCGAGTCCCAGGCCCGCGACCTCGGCCACGACGTCAAGGTCGCCACGTTCCCGTTCACCGCGAACGGCAAATCCCACGGCCTCGGCGACACCGCCGGCTTCGTCAAACTCGTCAGCGATGCCACGCACGGCGAGCTCATCGGCGGCCACCTGATCGGCCCCGACGTCACTGAACTGCTGCCGGAGCTGACCCTGGCCCAGCAGTGGGATCTCACGGTGCACGAGGTCGCCCGCAATGTGCACGCCCACCCGACCTTGGGCGAAGCCGTCAAGGAAGCTGTGCACGGCCTGGCCGGTCATATGATCAACATGTGACCAGCGAGGTCCCGTGACCTGCCGCGTCTGAGGCCCCGTGACCTGCCGCGTCTGATGGCATCGCACTGCTGAACTGCGCAGATGATCTTTCGGGTGTTTCCCGCTCATACCTCGTTGATGCGGCCGGAAGTCCCAGAAAAGTCCCAAGGGACTCCCACTGCCGGCGGCCACCCCACCCGCCGCCCTCGCACCCCTCCAGGCCCGGGTCCTCGCCCAAAGCAGCGAACCCGAGAGCAAGATCAAGACAACGTGTTAATGATCTGCGAGCCCTTATAGGTGTTCGGGCGGGGGCCAACGCGCGCCGTCACCGTGGGAACGCTTCAGAGGCCCGTTGACTCCCGCCCCTCTCTGTGCCTCCCGCCCCTCTCTGTAATGGGGGCAGCGCGCGTGGCGGCGGCATGGTGCGCGGGTTGTCCTCTCGGGCGTCCACCTACTCGAAACCGTTGACGACTGAGGCGCCTGCAAGTCGGAACTTGCACGCTTCGTGAGCGTCGCTGCTCCTTGGGAGCGGCGCATGGGCGGCGTTCCTGGCTCCACTTCCTCAGCGGCGGAGTAGGCACTCCTGTGAATGACGCGAAGGCGTGTGACGTTTGATCAACTGGCTCTGCATGCACCCTTGGCGAGCCCAAAGCAATGTGACATATTACCGCCGTGCTCATGAGACAGCCCTTGGATGTCGTCATCGTCGGGGCCGGAGTGGTCGGTGCCGCCTGCGCCTACTACGCCTCCCGGTCCGGACTGTCCGTCGCCGTCGTTGACCGCGGGTCGGTCGCCGGAGGCACCACCGGAGCGGGGGAGGGAAACCTCCTGGTCTCCGACAAAGTGCCGGGACCCGAACTGGAACTGGCTTTGCTCTCCGCCTCCTTGTGGTGCCGACTGTCGGAGGAACTGCCGCCGGACATCGAGTACGAGCTCAAGGGCGGCCTGGTCGTGGCGGCGTCCGAGGAGTCCCTGACGGTCCTGTCAGCGACTGCGGCGGGTCAGCGGGGAGCCGGAATCGAGGCGTGCCACGTCACATCCGACCGGCTTCGCGATGTCGAGCCCCACTTGGCACCGGACCTCGCCGGTGGCTGCCACTACCCGCAGGACGCTCAGGTTCAACCAGCCGTGGCAGCATCCGAGTTGTTGCACGCGGCTGGCCGCGCGGGGGCACGCCTGTGCCCGGGACAGGAGGTCATCGGGATACTCAAGGACCGGGAGGGTGCGGTGCTCGGGGTGCGCACCGCACGGGACGAACTGCGTGCCCCCGTCGTCGTCAACGCGGCGGGCGCCTGGGGAGGTGAGGTGGCCAAACTGGCCGGGGTGGACGTGCCGGTCCTGCCGCGCAGAGGGTTCGTTCTCGTCACCGAGCCGTTGCCGCGGCTGATCCGGCACAAGGTCTATGCGGCGGAGTACGTGTCCGATGTGTCGAGCGGGTCCGCGGCGCTGCAGACCTCGCCCGTGATCGAGGGGACCCCCTCGGGGCCGGTGCTGATCGGGGCGAGCCGCGAACGGGTCGGCTTCGACCGGACATTGTCCGTGCCAGTGGTCGCCAGGCTGGCCGCCCAGGCCGTTGGGCTGTTCCCCGTACTGACGGACGTGCGGGTGCTGCGCGCCTACCACGGATTCCGCCCCTACTTGATCGATCATCTGCCCGCGATCGGCCCGGACCCCCGGGTGCCCGGTCTCTTTCACGCCTGTGGCCATGAAGGGGCCGGGGTCGGGCTGGCCCCTGCGACCGGACTGCTGATCGCCGACGCGATCCGTGGGCGGCAGCCCGTACTCGATCTCGGCCCCTTCGCGCCCGACCGGTTCGACACCACATGCCATGTCACATGACGTGACAGTAGGGGGCGCGTGCGTTCCCAGAAGGGGGCACCGCGCCCTGTGAGAGGAACTCGGCGCCCCAAAGGTAGATCCCCCTTGGTGTGCCGGAAGAAGATCTCCGTTTCCCAGGAAAGGAACTTTGTGCCTGTTGTGCTTGATGCGTCCCAGGAGGGTTTCCTGTGAGACGCCCCCGTGCGCGTACCCCGGTTGAACTCGTCGCAGCCGAGCCCGAACCGGAATTCCAGCTGACGTTCGACGGACACCCGATTCCGGGACTGCCGGGTCAGAGCATCGCCGCCACCCTCTGGGCGGCGGGCATCCTGACCTGGCGCACCACACGGGTCCACGGCCGGCCGCGGGGCGCCTTCTGTGGCATCGGCGCCTGTTACGACTGCCTGGCCACCGTCAACGGCAGGCCCAATCAGCGCGCCTGCCTGATTCCCGCCCGCCCCGGCGACGCCATCACCACGCAGGAGGGCGACGGGCATGCCGCACTTGAGAGATGAACCTCGGTCACGGGACGGGGACCGCGCCGAACTCGCCGTGGTGGGCGCGGGACCGGCCGGTCTGGCCGCGGCCGTCGCAGCGGCCGATCACGGGCTCGATGTGGTTCTGCTGGACGCAGCCGTCACCCCCGGCGGTCAGTACTACCGCAGCCCGGCCGACGGACTCGGCGCCACCCGGCCCGGGGCCCTCCATCACGGCTGGCCCGTCTTCGCCGAACTCTCCGCGCGACTCACGACGCACCGCGCCTCCGGCGCGATCCGGCAACTCGCCGACCACCAGGTGTGGACGGTCGAACGAGCCGGGGACAGCAGCTGGACCCTGCACGCGGTCACCGGAGCCGGCGAACAGCATCACTCCGCTGTCCGCGCACGCCGGTTGCTGCTGGCTACGGGCGCCCACGAACGCCAGCTGCCTTTCCCCGGCTGGACACTTCCGGGTGTGGTGAGCGCGGCCGGCGCCCAGGCCATGCTCAAGTCCGGACTGGTGTTGCCGGGGAGCCGGATCGTGGTCGCGGGAAGCGGGCCGCTGTTGCAGGCCGTCGCCCTGTCGCTGACGCGCGCCGGTGCGAACGTTCCGGCACTGATCGAGGCGTCCGGTTACGGGGCCTACGCGCGCGCTCCCCGAGTACTGGCCGTCAACCCCGGCAAGGCGGCGGAAGGGGTCCGGTACGGGGCAGCACTGGCCCGCGCCGGAGTGCGCATCCTCAGCCACCGAGCGGTCACCGAGGTCCACGGCGACGACCGGGTGGAGGCGGTGACCGTCAGCCGGATCGACCGTCGCTGGCGCCCCGTGCCGGGATCCGGTCGCGAGATCGCCTGCGATGCGCTCGCAGTGGGACACGGACTCGTTCCCCAGCTGGAACTCGCCGTGGCGGCGGGCTGCCGTACGCGCGTGTGCGCCGACGGCACGCATGCGGTCGCCCTCGACGAGCAGCTCAGGACCACGGTGCCGGGGGTCTGGGCGGCCGGCGAAACCGGCGGCATCGGTGGCGTGGAACTCGCCTTGTGTGAAGGAGAGTTGGCGGCGTTCTCCATAATTCGCGCGGTGCGGGGCGGGGTACGGAGGAGCGCGGCGCGCAGAGCGATCGTTCTGCGCCGTTCCCGGCGTCGTCTGCGGGCCTTCGCCACGTTGAGCGGTGCCGTGCATCGGCCGGGGCCGGGGTGGAGCGAGTGGCTCACGGCCAACACGGAGGTCTGCCGTTGCGAAGAGGTCACCGCGGGCCGGATCCGTACCGCGTGCGAGGAGCTCGGAGCGGGTGACACCCGGACCGTCAAGCTGCTCACCCGTGCCGGAATGGGCTGGTGCCAGGGCCGGACCTGCGGATTCGCCGTCCGTGAACTGGCCGGCGCGCACGGACCCGGACCCGGCACCGGTGCGGAGCCGGACGGCCCCGACCGACGCCCGCTGGCCTGCCCCGTAAAGCTGTCCACGCTCGCCGACCTGGACGACTCCGGGTAGCCCACAGCCACTCTCCGACCACCCCGACTCCCCGGCATTGCCGACCGGCACTCCGACACGCCTCTGCCACTCCTCGGCGCCGCGCGCAGCCAGGCGCCGCCCACTCATCCGCTACACCGCGAAATACCACACCTCTCAAGGAGCCGCGATGCAGACGAACACCGACCCCCGCACCCGCCCCTGGCGCGGTGTCATGGTCGCCACCCCACTCACCCTGCGCGATGACCACACGATCGACTACGACGCCTATGCCGCGCATGTCCAACAGCTCATCGCGGCGGGGTGCGACGGCGTGGTGCCCAACGGGTCGCTGGGGGAGTACCAGACCCTGACCGATGGCGAACGCGAGCAGCTCGTCCGGGTCGCCGTCGAGGCGTCGGGCGACGGCAGCCGCGTCATGCCGGGCGTCTCCGCCTACGGCAGCGCGGAGTCACGGCGCTGGACGGAGCAGGCAGCGGAGGCGGGCGCCGGCTCCGTGCTGCTCCTGCCGCCCAACGGCTACCGCTGCGAAGATGCGGCGGTCCGCGCGCACTACGCCGATGTCGCCCGGGTCGGCGTCCCGGTCGTCGCGTACAACAACCCGTACGACACGAAGGTGGATCTGACGCCGAACCTGCTCGCCGCACTCCACCAGGAGGGCAGCATCGTGGCGGTCAAGGAGTTCAGCGGCGATGTCCGGAGGGCGTACGAGATCGCCGAACAGGCACCCGGCCTCGACCTGCTCGTGGGAGCCGACGACGTACTGCTGGAACTGGCGCTCGCCGGGGCCGTCGGCTGGATCGCGGGCAGCCCGAACATGCTGCCGTCCTGCTGCGTCGAGCTGTACCGGGCCGCTGTGACGGGTGACATGGCAACCGCCCTGCCTCTGTACCGAGAGCTGCATCCGCTGCTGCGGTGGGACTCCAGGCCGGAGTTCGTCCAGGCCATCAAGGCATCCATGGACGTCGCCGGACGCCACGGCGGCCGAGTCCGTCCGCCGCGCCTTCCCCTGTCCGAAGACGACGCGGCCGCCGTACGTGCCGCGACGGAGAAGGCGCTGGCCGGGGGCCTTGCCTGAGATCCTGTCGGGTGCCCTTCGGCCGGGGAACGGACGCGGCACGGCACGCGTGCGATTCCAAGCGCCAGGATGGCCTCGGATGAGGTCTTCGAGATCAGCCGTCGGGCATCAGGCCATCACCCATTCAGGCCCGCTCTTGCCCAACTACGCGGTCTCCACGTTCATTTCACCGTGACGAACCAGGGGGAGCCTTGCAGACACGTCACATATTCCATGCAGTCGACTCACACACCGAGGGGATGCCCACCCGCGTCATCACCGGCGGCATCGGCACCATTCCCGGGGCCACGATGGTTGAACGGCGCCGGTACTTCCAGGAGCACCGGGATGCCGTGCGCACCCTGCTCATGTACGAACCGCGTGGCCATGCCGCCATGAGCGGCGCGATCCTCCAGCCACCCACCCGGCCCGACGCGGACTTCGGCGTCCTCTATATAGAGGTTTCCGGATTTCTGCCGATGTGCGGGCACGGCACCATCGGAGTGGCGACCGTTCTGGTGGAGACCGGCATGGTCGAGGTCACCGAACCCGTCACCACCGTACGGCTGGACACTCCGGCCGGACTCGTCAGCGTGGACGTCCAGGTGAGGGACGGCGCGGCCACCGCCGTCACCCTGACCAACGTTCCGGCGTTCAGCGTTGCTCTCGAACGGACGGTGGACGTACCCGGCTACGGGCCGATGCGCTACGACCTCGCCTACGGCGGCAACTTCTACGCGATGGTGCACCTATCCGACCTCGGGCTGCCCTTCGACCGGGCACGCAAGGACGACATCTTGGCAGCCGGACTCGCCCTGATGGACGTGGTCAACGCCATCGATCGGCCCGTCCATCCGGAGGATCCCGGCATTCACGGACTCAAGCACGTGCAGTTCATCGCCCCCGGATCCGATGCCCGCCACTCCCGGCATGCCATGGCGATCCACCCCGGGTGGTTCGACCGGTCGCCCTGCGGAACTGGTACGTCGGCACGCATGGCGCAATTGCACGCACGCGGTGAACTGCCCCTGGGCGCCGACTTCGTGAACGAGTCCTTCATCGGGACCTCCTTCACCGGGCGGCTCGTCGAGAAGACCACCGTGGCCGGGCTGCCCGCTGTCGTCCCGACCGTCACGGGCCGCGCCTGGATCACCGGCACTGCACAATTCTTCCTGGACCCGTCCGATCCTTTCCCCGAAGGGTTCCTGCTGTGAATCTGCCCCTGCTCGGCGCCGACGACATCGAGGCATTGGGGCCTTCCGGAGCCGTGGACGCCCTGGAGGCGGCGCTGAGCGGGGGACTCGATCCGGAGAGGTCCCCGGCCCGGCACCATGTCAACGTGCCCGGCGGGGAACTGCTGATCATGCCCGCCGCCACCCGACAGGTGACCGGTGTGAAGATCGCTGGAGTCGCCCCCGGCAACCCGGCACACGGCCTGCCTCGGATCACCGGAAGCTACCTGCTGCTCGACGGCCCCACCCTGCTGCCGCTCGCCCTGCTCGACGGGCCCGCGCTCACCACGCTGCGCACGCCGGCGGTGTCCGCACTCGCGATCCGGCATCTCACCGACCCCGTCCTGCACCATCTGGTGCTCTTCGGAACCGGACCCCAGGCGTACGGACACCTTGCCGCGGTGCTTGCGGAACGGCGGGTCGAACGGGTCACCGTGATCGGCCGCACCCCGCACCGGGTCGCCGCGCTGGTCGAGCAGGCTCGCCGGCTCGGCGTGGATGCCCGTGCGGGCGAGGCGCAAAGGGCCGCGGAGGTGGCCACGGCCGATCTGGTGCTCTGCTGCACCGCGTCCGCAACCCCGCTCTTCGACGGCGCTCTCGTACCGGACGGGGCGACGGTCGTCGCGGTCGGCTCGCACACCCCGGGCGCCCGGGAGGCCGACACCGCTCTGGTGTCACGCTCCGCCGTGATCGTCGAATCGAGGGCGGCAGCCCTGTCGGAGGCGGGCGATCTGCTGATCCCGATGGCGGAAGGAGCTTTCAGTGCCGAGGGCATCGCGGGCAACCTCGCGGACCTGGTGGCCGGCCGGGTCCTCGGTGTGAAGACGACTGTCTTTGAGGGCCCCCGGTTCTTCAAGAGCGTCGGAATGGGCTGGGAAGACCTCGTGGTCGCCGCGGCGGTGCACCGGAATTCAGCGCCCTGACCGAGTTGTCCACAGGCAGGGAACGGCAGGCCCCAGTGGAAACGTGACATTGTATTCTGAGGGCCCGTACGGCGCTGGAGGAACACATATGGCCCGCCTGGCGACGCTCAACGCCATCTCGGCGCAAGAGCACTTGCGCGACAGAGTGGCGAATGCCCTCAGAGCGGCCCTGATCGCGGGGGACCTCCGTCCGGGCGTGATCTACTCCGCTCCCACTCTCGCCGCAGAGTTCGGGGTGTCCGCCACCCCGGTCCGTGAGGCCATGCTCGACCTGGCGCGTGAGGGCCTGGTCGAAGCGGTCCGCAACAAGGGCTTTCGGATCACCGAGTTGACCGAACAGGACCTCGACGACTTCACCGAGCTCCGCGCCATGATCGAGGTACCCACTGTCGGTCGCATCGCCCGGATGGGCAAGACCAGGGAGCTGAAGGCGCTACGGCCGCTTGCCCTGGCGATCGTCACCGCGGCCGCCGAGCACGACATCATCGGCTACCTGGAGGCGGACCGTCGCTTCCATCTCGAACTGCTCGGATTGGCCGGCAATCGCAGGCTGGTGGAGGAAGTGAGCAGCCTGCGCAAGCGGTCGCGCCTCTTCGGGCTGAACCGGCTCGCAGAAACCGGGCAGTTGACCGCATCGGCCGAGGAACACGTCCAACTGCTCGACCTCGTGATCGCTGGTGACGCCCAGCGTGCCGAGACCTGCATGCTGACCCACATGTCACATGTCAGGTCGCTCTGGGCCGACGAGGAGGACGCCGACACGGGCGCGGAAGGTATCCGGATCAGAGGGGTGTCGTTGCCGGCCGCCGAGGCATGAACCGCCGGCCCGGCTCCGGAGCCCCGGGGGCTCCCGCCCCGGGGGGGGGGGGGGGGCCCCCGCGGCGGGGCCCCCCGGGGGGCGGGCGGGGGGCGGCGCTGGGGGCGGGCGGGCGCGGGCCCACCGACAGGA
>NZ_JBHYGX010000002.1:5862-23142 GCF_042739975.1 Streptomyces sp. NPDC059080 | reverse complement strand
GATCGGGGGGGTGGCGTGCCGGGCCCCCGCGCCATCCCCCCCGCCCCGGGCGCGGCCCCCGGGGGGGCCCCCCCCCCGCCGGCGCCCCCCCGGCGCCGGGGGCCCCCGACGGCGGGAGCGGTCCTGCTCAACTGTCGAGCAGGGTGGCCATCCACTCCTCGATTCCGTCGGCGGTGCGCGGCAGCGCGGCCGACATGAGGCGCGCACCGTCGGTCGTGATCACGAGGTCGTCCTCGATCCGCACCCCGATACCGCGCAGGGACGGGGGCAGCGTCTCGTCATCGGGCTGGAGATAGAGCCCCGGTTCCACGGTCAGTACCTGGCCGACCTCCAGGTGACCGTCCAGATAGGCGTCGGCGCGTGCCTGGGCGCAGTCGTGAACGTCCATGCCGAGCATGTGTCCGCTGCTGCAGAGCGTGTACCGGCGGTAGAATCCGTTGTCGGCGTGGAGCGCCTCATCGGCGGACATCCGCAACACGCCCCACTCGTGGAGCCCTTCGGCGATGACCCTCATGGCCGCCAGATGGAAGTCACGGAATCGTGCACCCGGGCGCAGGGCCGCGATGCCCGCTTCCTGAGCGGCCAGCACCAGCTCGTAGACGCTGCGCTGCACGGCGGAGAAGCGGCCGGACAGCGGCAAGGTACGGGTGATGTCGGCCGTGTAGAGCGAATCGGTCTCCACGCCGGCGTCCAGGAGGAGCAGCTGGTCGCGGTCCAGCGGGCCGTTGTTGCGGATCCAGTGCAGGACGCAGGCGTGCGCACCGGCGGCGGCGATCGTGGAGTAGCCCGGACCATTCCCCTCCAGCCGGGCCCGCAGATCGAAGACGCCCTCGATCCAGCGCTCCCCGCGCGGGTGCCGCAGCGCCTGCGGAAGGCTTCGCACCACATCCTCGAACCCGGCAACCGTGGCATCGACAGCATGCTGCAACTGGCCGGATTCCCACGGGTCCTTGACGAGTCGGAGTTCGCTGAGTACCGCTTCCGGCCCCGCCGGAGCCGACCGTCGGGGCGGGAACGAGCGGCAGGAACGCAGGAGTTCGTCGACGGATGGGTCCACGCCGCCCAGTACCCGTGTCGGGGGCTGCGGCCCGGTCATCAGCTTCTCCCAGTCGTCCAGGTGCGCGCAGCGGATGCCGGTCATCCGGGAGGCTTCCGCCAGGTCGGGCCTGCGCCCGACCCAGAACTCGCCGTACCTGCGGTCGCGGTAGAAGCCCTGGCCGGTGCGCGGTGACCGGGGCCGCAGATAGAGCACCGCTTCGTGCCGCTCGTCGCCGTCGGGTTCCAGGACGAGGACATGGCCGGCCTGGTCCTCGCCGGTGAGGCCGGTGAGCCAGGCGTAGCCGGTGTGCGGACGGAAGCGATGGTCGGTGTCGTTGGAGCGGACCGTGAGCGTGCCGGCCGGGAGGACCAGGCGCTCGCCCGGGAAGTGTGCGGCGAACCGGGCGCGGCGGGAGGGAGTGGCGTCGTACGAGGGGACGCGGAGATCCGCCGATAGCGGGGTGTTCGCCCACGCCGTGCTCATGAAGGCGTCGAGTGCGGGCGACACCGGCAGGTCATGGCTGCTGGTGCGGGGTGCGGAGAGCGAGTGAGACACGGACATTGCTCCTCAGGACTCTGTCGGATCTCGGGGATCGGATCTCGGGGATCGGGGCTCTGGTTTCGGTCCGGGGCAGCTGCCCCGGACAGGGGTCTGGCGGTCAGGACTCCGATGGCGGCAGTCGGCGCGGTGTACGCGGGCCGGGGCCGAACGTGACTGCTGTGGCGGCGAGTTGGCACGGAAATGAATGCGCGTGAGAGTACTTCCGAAAGACATGTGACATGTGCCATTGTACAGCGCGCAGAGGGGAGAAGGCGTGTTCATGCCACATGAACGGTCGGACCCGGCCCGGCCCCACCCCCCGAGCATTCCCCCACAGCCGCGCGCCGTTTGCGCGGTCACCACTCCGCTGGGAGGCGGCACGTGAAGAACCGAACGGTTCGACAGAGACTCACCGGACTGTCCACTGCGGTCCTGGCAGCATGCCTGGGCGTGGGCCTGCTCTCCGCACCGAGCCAGGCCACCGAGCAACGCCTCGCCGCGACGACAGTGACCGGTCACACCCGGACCGGTGACGCCGGTCAGGGCCGTACGGGCAGCGGACCCGCCACGGGGCCGGGTGGTCCCTCCGCCGAGTCGCCGACTGCACCTGCGGGCGACGCCGCTCACGTCGGCCGCAAAGCCCTCAAGGCCGCCGACCGCCCGCCGTTGTCCGCATCCAAGGACGCACTGCGGCGGGACTACGACGACCCCCACACCGCGCTCCCGAGCCACCCGGCGCCTTCGATGAAGGCCGCCTCCAAGGGCAGGGGCAAGGCCGGCTCCAAGGCCCGGACCGCGGCCGAGTGCAACGTCAGCGACTTCACCAGCCGCACCGGAAGCGAACTGGTCCAGCAGATCAAGTCCTCGACGACCGACTGCATCAACACGCTGTTCAGCGTAAAGGGCAACGACGGCTATCTGGCCTTCCGCGAGGCGCAGATGGTCACCGTCGCCAACGCCATGCGCGACGGATCGGCCGCCTACCCCGGCGACAGCAGTACCGGCATGCCCCAGCTGGTCCTCTACCTCCGAGCCGGGTATTACGTGCAGTACTACGACCCCGACACCGTGGGCAGCTATGGGCCGGAGCTGCGTACGGCGATCCAGGGCGCGCTCGACGCGTTCTTCGCCTCCTCGCACGCCTTCGACGTCTCCGACGCCAACGGGGAGACCCTGTCCGAGGCCGTCATATTGATCGACAGTGCGGTGGAGAACGCCCGCTACCTGTCCGTCGTCAAGCGGCTGCTCGCCGACTACGACTCCTCGTACAACAGCTCCTGGTACATGGTCAATGCCGTGAACAGCGTGTACACGGTGACCTTCCGCGGGCACCAGGTGCCGGAGTTCGTCGCCGCGGTGGAGGCCGATCCCAGCCTGCTGGACGCCCTCAGCGACTTCGCGTTGCACCATCTCGACCTGCTGGGCACGAAGCAGTCGTTCCTGGCCTCCAACGCGGGACTTGAGCTCGGCCGCTTCCTTCAGGAAGACTCCCTGCGCCCCAAGGCAAGCCCGTTGGCCGTTGGGCTGCTCGGCAAGAGCTCCCTCACCGGCCCCACCGCCCCGCTCTGGGTCGGCCTGGCGCAGATGGTCGATGCCTATGACAAGGCGAACTGCTCGTACTACGACACCTGCGACCTCGCCCAACGCCTGAAGAGCGCCGTCCTCCCCGTCAGCTACACCTGCAGCGAAAGCATCCGCATCCTCGCGCAGCAGATGTCCGCCGAGGACCTCGACGCGAGCTGCACCAGTCTGCGCAACCAGGACGCCTACTTCCATGACGTCACCCGGGACAAGGGGCCGGTCGACGGCGACAACAACAACACCATCGAGGTCGTGGTCTTCGACTCCAGCACCGACTACCAGACGTACGCCGGCGCGATCTATGGAATCGACACGAACAACGGCGGCATGTACCTGGAGGGTGACCCCGCGGCGGCCGGGAACCAGCCCCGTTTCATCGCCTACGAGGCCGAGTGGACCCGCCCCGACTTCCAGATCTGGAACCTCAACCACGAGTACACGCACTACCTCGACGGCCGCTTCGACATGTACGGCGACTTCGAGGCCGGACTGACCACGCCGACCGTCTGGTGGGTCGAGGGCTTTGCGGAGTACGTCTCCTACTCGTACCGCAAGATCAACTACGACGACGCCGCCACGCAGGCCGCAAAGCACACCTACTCCCTGCGGACCCTGTTCGACACCACCTACGAGAACGCCGACCAGACCCGGGTCTACAACTGGGGCTATCTGGCCGTCCGCTACATGCTGCAGTCCCACCGTGCGGACGCCGACACGCTCCTCGGCCTCTACCGCAAGGGCGACTGGAACGGTGCCCGCACCCTGCTCACCTCGACCATCGGTGACCGTTACGAAGCCGACTGGAACACCTGGCTGACCGCCTGCGCGGCCGGCAACTGCGGCACCGGCGCCAACCCGTCCACCGGGCCCGGGGCCGCGTGAACCGGGAGCGGCACCGGGAAAGCCGGGCAGGAACGGCAAACGCAGCGGGCTGACGGCGCCGGGAACGCGCACACGCCGACCCTCGGCCACCCGGCACCCGGATACGGCTGCATCAGCCCGCACGCCGTGGCGGACTTCGACGGCAGGACCGTCTCCATCCGGCACTGAGCACCTCCGCACACACAACGGCTGGCCTACGGAAGGGAGTTGCCCCACCGCAGGCCGGCTCTGCGAGGGCGGGGACGCCATGGTGCGGCCCCGGCCCCGGCCCACTCGGCAGCACCGGCCGTGACGGTCAGGTGTCCAGGGGCTTCGGCGGAGCGACCACGATGTCCCGCTTGAGGATCTTGCCCGTCGCTCCCTTGGGCAATGCGGCGACGAACTGCACGATCCGCGGGTACTTGTAGGCCGCCACCCGCTGTCTGACGTAGTCGCGCAGTTCGTCCGACGTCGTGCGGGCGCCGGGCCGGAGAACCAGCACGGCGGCGATCTCCTCACCGTGCGCGGGGTCGGGAACACCGACCACTGCGGCTTCCGTGACGTCCGGGTGCTGGTACAGAATCTCCTCGATCTCGCGCGGATACACGTTATATCCGCCGCGGATGACGAGGTCCTTCATGCGGTCGACGACGAAGTAGTAGCCGTCCTCGTCGACACGAGCGAGATCGCCGCTGTGGAACCACCCGTCACGCAACGCGTGTGCGGTGGCGTCAGGCCGGTTCCAGTATCCCTTCATGACGTTCGTGCCCCGGATCGCCAGTTCGCCGACCTCGCCGGGGCCAACCGGCGAACCGTCGTCCGCGACGAGCCGCAGCTCGACCCCGCGAACGGGAAGCCCGATGGAGCCGGCCTTGCGGGGCCGGTCCGGCGGGTTGAAGCAGGCCACCGGGGACGTTTCCGAGAGGCCGTAGCCCTCCAGCACGGTGACGCCCAGTTCCCGCTCGGCGGCGTGCAACAACTCGACGGGCAGCGAGGCGCCGCCCGAGACCGCCAGACGCAGCCGCGGCAGGGGCCGCCCGATTCCGTGCTGGAGGAGCGCGTTGTACATCGTGGGCACCCCCAGGAAGACGGTCACCTGGTCCCGGTGCAGTGTCTCCAGAGCTTCGGCCGCGTCGAAGCGGGGCAGCAGGGTCAGGCAGGAGCCCGCCGCGACCGCGGTGTTGAGGGCACAGGTCTGTCCGAACGCGTGGAACAAGGGGAGGCCGCCGAAGAGGACGTCGTCAGGCCCCGCGCGCAGCAGCGTCTGCGCCGTTGTCAGCGCGTTGCTCACAAGGTTGCGATGCGTCAGCTCCGCACCTTTCGGAGTCCCCGTGGTGCCGGACGTGTACAGGATCACTGCGGTGTCGTCGCCGGTGCCGCAGGCCGCTCCGGTCATCGGCGGAGCCGCGTGCAGCATCGCGGTGAACACCACCGGATCCGTGACCAGGCACTCCGCACCGACCTGCGCCGCCGCCGGTGCGGCCTCGTCCGAGCAGGAGGGGGAGGCAACCACCAGACGGGCACCGCAGTCACGGAGCACGAAGGTCATTTCGCCGCACTTCAGCAGCGGATTCATCGGGACCACCACGCCACCGGCGCGCAGGATGCCGTAGTACACGACGGGGAAGTGGATGACGTTGGGCAGGGCCACCGCCACGCGGTCGCCCGCGCGCAGCCCTTCGGCGCGCAGGAGTGTGGCGAACCGGGCGGTCATGTCGTCGAGTTGGGCGTACGTGAGCTGGGCACCGCCTTGCCGCACGGCCGTCCGGTCGGCGTGGGACCGGACAGCTCGGGCCAGGAGTGCGAACAGGTCGGTCATGTGGCTTCCTCGTTGTCGGGGGCCTCAGGCCCGTCGCATGGCAGGCCCCAGGGGGAAACGCTGCTGATGGCCCGCGCACCACGCTTCTCCTTTCTTCATCGGCGCATTCCGTGACACCCGGGATGGAATCCTGCATCCCTCCATGAATTCGAGCCGGTGGCGATGGCTTTCCAAAATGCTGAGGATTTGCCAAGGTGTTTTGTGCCGGAATTCCGTGAGGGCTCCGCGGTGCTGCCACGCTAGGTCACGACCTGACGCATCGCTTGACCTGGCGGGACGAATGGCTTATCAATTGGGGACAGAGCCCTGGAGTGCCCCGATGAAGCCACTGGTCCGCAACGCAGCACTGAGCAGCTACGTAGAGCTCAGCCAGTCCCTCGGTATCGATCCGCGCACCCTGATGAAGCGGGTGGGCCTCGACCCGGTCGGGCTTGCTGTCCAGGACCGATGGATCTCGGGCGTAGCCGTCACCGAACTTCTCGAACTCTCCGCCGTGGCTGCCCGCCGAGAGGAGTTCGGCCTGCTTCTCGCGGAGCGTCGCCGCTTCTCGAATCTCGGGCCCATCAGCCTCGTCCTGCGTGAAGAACCCGATGTCCGCAGCGTCATCCGGCTCCTGGTCCGCCACGAGCGCATGTACAACGAGATGCTGCGCAGCCGGCTCACCGAGGCGAACGGACTGGCCACCGTCAAGGTGAGCCTGGAGCTGGGTGAGGTGCGCCAGGCACGGCAGGCCATCGAGCTGGCCGTGGGCGCCTTCCATGGATTTCTGCAGGTCTTCCTCGGTGCCCGCTGGCGGCCGGTGTCCGTGTGTTTCACCCACGGATCCCCTCACGACATCGCAGCGCACCGTCGCCACTTCGGGCCAGTGGTGGAATTCGACCGGGAATTCAACGGCCTGGTTTTCTACGCCACCGATCTCGACACCCCGAATTCGATGTCGGATCCCCTCCTGCGTGGCTACGCCCGCCAGTATTTCGAGTCCATCGCGGTGGCCTCGGAGACCACCGAGCTGGACCGGGTGTGTGAGCTGATCGAGGTCTTGCTGCCGACCGGACGCTGCTCGATGGAACAGGTCGCGGGGAGCCTCGGTGTCGACCGCAGGACCGTCCACCGGCATCTGGCCGCGTCCGGCGAGACGTTCTCCTCGCTCGTCAACGCCACGCGCACCCGGCTGGCGGAGCAGCTGGTGGCGAACCCGCGACGCTCCCTGACGGAGATCTCCGGCCTGCTCGGCTTCTCCGCCCCCAGCGCCTTCTCCCGCTGGTTCCGTGACCAGTTCGGCATCAGTGCACGCGAGTGGCGCACCCGCCGGGCGGCCACCGGCCCTGTCCCCAAGTGACAAGTCTCCTGTCACCTCCGGTGAAGCGCGTCGCTCAACCCGCTCCTAACGTGGCCCTACCGCAAGGGACACCGCAGCTCCTCTTCGAGCAACGCCCTTGCGAGCAACACGAGTTGGTCCGGCTGGTGCCCGATACCCATCCGCCCTCCGCGGCTGCTTCTCAGGAGATGACCCATGCACTTCCTCGATGACTCCCTGCTGCCCGAGAACCAGGAGAAGCTGGTGATCCAGGCCGCTCCCTACGGCCCGGAGTGGCTCCCCGGCGATGCCGACGACCTCCCCCTGACCATGGATGAACACGTCCAGGCCGCCGTCGACTGCTACAACGCCGGCGCCACCGTGCTCCACATCCACGTACGTGAACTGGACGGCCACGGCTCCAAGCGCATGTCCATGTTCAACGACCTGCTCGGACGGCTGCGCGAGGCCGTTCCGGACATGGTCCTGCAGATCGGGGGATCCATCTCGTTCGCTCCCGAGGACGAGGGCGCCGAGGCGAAATGGCTGAGCTACGACACCCGTCACCTGCTGGCCGAACTCACCCCACGCCCCGACCAGGTGACGATCGCCATCAACACCAGCCAGATGAACATCGTCGAGATCATGACGGACGACGACCTGGCCGGCACCTCCATCGCCAAGCCAGACTATTACAGGGCATATCGCGACATGGTCGTCGAGGCCGGTCCCGACTTCTACCTCGAACACCTGAAGCGCCTGCACGCCAACGACGTCCAACCGCACTTCCAGCTCGCCACCATGGCGCAGCTGGAGACCGTCGAGCGCCTCATCCGCAGTGGCGTGTACACGGGTCCCCTGGTCCTCAACTACGTGGCCATCGGCGGCGGGTTCGCCGGGCGCCACCCCGCCGACCTGATCGAGTTCGTCCGCCGCGTTCCCGACGGCGCCGTCCTCACCATCGAGTCCTCGATGCGCGCCGTCGCCCCCATGAACGCCATCGCCATCGCCCTCGGCGTACACGTCCGCGTGGGCAACGAGGACAACTTGTGGGCGCGCAAGGGCGAGCGCATGAGTTCCGTCCAACAGGTCGAGCAGATGGTCCGGATCGCCGACGCCCTCGGCCGTGACATCGCGAGCGGCGCGGAGGCCAAGGAGATCTACCACATCGGCGAGTACTACGCCGACACCGACCAGACCCTGGCCCGGCTCGGCATGGTGCCCAATCGGCGTCCCGGACAGCGCGGGTTCATGCTCCGCGACACGACCCGCTGAACACCCCCGAACGAAAAGAGCATCCCGTGGCACATGCCATCCGCTTCCATGAGACCGGCGGCCCCGACGTCCTGCGGCGGGAACGGGTCACCGTCGGTGACCCGGGCCCCGGACAGGTCCGCGTCCGGCACGAGGCCATCGGCCTCAACTTCGCCGACACCTACTTCCGCACCGGCCTCTACCCGGCGCCGCTGCCCGCAGGTCTCGGTGTCGAGGGCGCCGGCATCGTCGAGGCCGTCGGCGCCGACGTCACCCACGTCGCCGAGGGTGACCGCGTCACGTACACCGGCAGCCCGCTCGGCGCCTACAGCACCGAACGGATCATGCCCGCCGCCCCGCTGATCCGGCTGCCCGACGCCATCGACTGCGAGACCGCCGCCGCGATGACCATGCGCGGCCTCACCGCCGCCTACCTGCTGCGCCGGATCCATCCGCTGAAGCCCGGCGACACGGTCCTGCTGCACGCCGCCGCGGGCGGTGTCGGCCTGATCATCTCCCAGTGGGCGAAGCTGCTCGGCCTCACCGTGATCGGCACGGTCTCCACGGAGGCGAAGGCCGAACTCGCCCGTGCCCATGGCTGCGACCACACGATCCTGTACCGCCGCGAGGACGTCGCCGCGCGCGTGCGGGAGCTGACCGACGGGGCAGGCGTGCCCCTCGTCCTCGACAGCATCGGAAAAGACACCGTCGCCGGGTCCATGGCCTCGCTCCGCCGCCGCGGCCTGCTGGTGTGCTTCGGCACGGCATCCGGAGTGCCACCGCTCGACGCGATGCAACTCGCCGTGCACGGCTCGCTGTTCGTCACCCGGCCCGCGCTGGCCGACTACATCGCCGAGCCGGCGGAGCGGGACGCACTGGCCGGCGAGCTGTTCGGCCACGTCGCCGCCGGCCGGATCGCGATACGCGTCAACCAGCGCTATGCCCTCGACGACGCCGTGGCGGCGCACCGTGCGCTGGAGGCGGGCCGCACCACGGGCTCTTCCGTCCTGATTCCCTGAGCACCGATTCCCCCCGTCACTCCAGGAGAGCGCAATGACGCAGACCTCCACCCGGACCCGGATCCAGGCCGAACCGCTGACCTGCACCATCGGAGCCGAACTGCACGGCGTCCAACTCAGCGACGCCGCCCGTGACGACACTCTCTTCGCCGAGATCAAAAACCTTCTGCTCCGCCACAAGGTGTTGTTCCTGCGCGATCAGGACATGACCCGGGCCGAGCACGTCGCCTTCGCCTCCCGCCTCGGCCCGCTGGAGGACCACCCGGTTCTCGGCAGCGACCCCGACCACCCTGGCCTCGTCCGCATCTACAAGGACCTGGACAGCAAGCCCGAGCACTACGAGAACGCCCTGCACTGCGACGCGACCTGGCGCGACTGTCCGCCCATGGGCGCCGTGCTGCGCTGTGTCGAGACCCCCGAGGTGGGGGGCGACACGATCTGGGTGAACATGGCCGAGGCGTACCGCAGGCTCCCCGAGCACATCCGCACGCAGATCGCCGGCCTGCGTGCCCGGCACAGCATCGAGGCAAGCTTCGGCGCGGTCATGCCGAGGGAACAGCGCCACCGGCTCAAGGCCCGCTACCCGGACCCGGAGCACCCGGTGGTGCGCACCCACCCGGAGACCGGGGAGAAGATCCTCTTCGTCAATGCCTTCACCACCCATTTCGTCAACCATCACACCCCCGAGAACGTCCGGTTCGGCCAGGACCACGCCCCCGGCGCGAACCTCCTGCTGAACTACCTGATCAGCCAGGCGGCGGTCCCCGAATACCAGGTCCGCTGGCGCTGGACCGAGAACAGCGTGGCCATCTGGGACAACCGTTCCACCCAGCACTACGCCGTCCAGGACTACTGGCCTGCCGTCCGCAAGATGGAACGTGCCGGGGTCGCCGGTGACCGGCCCGCGTAAGCCGATGCCCCGCCGCTACGCGTGGCTGGTATTCGCCCTCAGCTTCGGACTGCTGCTGTCCGACTACATGTCGCGGCAGGTCCTGAACGCGGTGTTCCCGCTGCTGAAGGCCGAATGGGCGCTCTCCGACGCCCAGTTGGGTTCCCTGAGTGGCATCGTCGCCCTGATGGTCGGCCTGCTGACCTTCCCGCTGTCGCTGCTCGCCGACCGCTGGGGCCGGGTCAGGAGCCTGGTCGTGGCCGCGGTGGTGTGGAGCCTGGCGACCCTGGGCTGCGCTGTCTCCGCGAGCTACGGCCAGATGTTCCTGGGCCGCTTCATGGTCGGCGTGGGTGAGGCGGCCTACGGGAGCGTCGGCATCGCCGTGGTGCTGAGCGTGTTCCCGGTACGCCTGCGGGCCACCCTCTCCGGCACCTTCATCGCGGGCGGCGCCTTCGGATCCGTTCTCGGCGTGTCGATCGGCGGTGTCGTGGCCCAACACCTGGGATGGCGCTGGACGTTCGCCGTCATGGGCCTGTTCGGACTGGTCCTGGCGGCGGTCTACAGCGTCGTCGTGACGGAGCGGAAACTGGCATCGGCCGTCCTCGGGCCCGGCGGCGCACCGAACCCCGGGGAACAGGTGCGCACGCTCCTGCCGCGACTGTTCTCCTCCGTCTCCGTCCTGTGCGCCTATGTCGGCAGCGGGCTGCAGATGTTCCTCGCGATGGCGCTGCTGGCCTGGATGCCCACCTTCCTCGATCGCTACTACGGCCTGGCGCCCGCCAAGGCCGGACTCGTCGCCGGCGTCTTCGCGCTGATCACCGGCATCGGCATGGTCGGCGGCGGTATGGTCTGCGACCGGCTCGGACGCAGAAACCCCCATCTCAAATGGACCGTCGCCATCGTCTGCAGTGCCGGGTCGCTGATCCTGCTCACAGCAGGGTTCCCACTCCCTCCCGGTGCACTGCAACTCGTCCTCATCGGTGCCGGCACCCTGCTGTCCAACGCCACCGCCGGACCTGCCGCCGCCATGGTGGTGAGCCTGACCCCGGCCGCCGTCGCGGCGACGGCCATGGCCACGCTCACCCTCGCCAACAGTCTGCTCGGGCTGGCCCCCGGTCCCGCGGTGACCGGCATGCTCGCCGACCACCTGGGCCTGGACGCCGCACTCCGCGTTGTCCCGCTCGTCGCCCTCGTGGCAGGACTCGCGTTCGCCGTCGGCCGGCACCACTACGACAAGGGCCTCGTCGCGGCCACGGCCCGGCCCTTGAAGAAAACGGAGCTCCGCACATGAACCCCGCACCCCCGCCCACCGTCGTGCTCGTCCCCGGCCTGCGCGACCATGTCCCCGACCACTGGCAGACGGCCCTCGCGGCACGGATCACCGGTGCCGTGACCGTACCGCCCCTGACGGACCTCAGGCTCAGCCGTGAGGCGCAGGTGACAGCCCTGAACGACGTACTGTCCGGCATCCGGGGACCCGTCGTGCTGGTCGCGCACAGCGCCGGCGTGCACACCACCGTGCACTGGGCCGCCCGGCACCACCACACGGTGCGCGGCGCCCTGCTCGTGACACCGCCGGACTTCGACACCCCGCTCCCGGAGGGCCACCCCTCGCCGCAGAAGCTGCGCGACAACGGCTGGCTGCCCACCCCGATGACGCCCGTGCCGTTCCCCAGCATCGTCGCGGCCAGCACGAACGACCCCCTGGCCCGCTTCGGCCGCGTCGTCGAACTGGCCCACGCCTGGGAGAGCCGCCTGGTGGACGTCGGCCCTGTCGGACACCTCAACCCCGCATCGGGGTACGGACAATGGCCCCGGGCCCTGGAGTTCCTCCAGGAGCTCGGCTGCCGCACGGCCTCGGACACCGGGACGCGCGTATGAGCACGGGCCGCTCCCACATCGCCGACTTCCTGAGCTGGCTGCACAAGGAACGCGGCCAGTCGTTCACCGAATACGCCGACGTGTGGCGGTGGAGCACCGACGACCTGCCCGGCTTCTGGTCCGCCGTCTGGGAGTACTACGGCCTGGACGGCGTCAGCGACTACGACGAGGTGCTCGCCGACGCAACGATGCCCGGCGCGCACTGGTTCACCGGAGCGCGCCTCAACTTCGCCCGCCAGTGCCTCGCCCACGCCACCGACGAACGCCCCGCGCTCATTGCCGTGTCCGAGACGGGCGACCCCGAGGAGATCTCGTGGGACCGGCTCACCAGCGAAGTGGCAGGCGCGGCCGCCGCACTCCGCGAGATGGGCGTGGGCCCCGGCGACTGTGTCGCCGGGTACCTGCCGAACATCCCGCAGGCCGTGGTCGCCCTCCTGGCCACTGCTGCTGTCGGCGCGACCTGGACGGTCTGCTCGCCGGACTTCGGCACGCCGAGCGTGCTCGCGCGGCTGCGCCAGGCGCGGCCGACGGTCCTGGTGGCCGCGGACGGCTACCGCTACGCGGGCAAGGAGTACGACCGGCGCCCGCACGCCGCCGAGATCCTGGACGGCCTGCCCACGGTCCGCCACCTCGTCGCCGTCGACCGTCTGTACGCGTCCGAGGACGATCCGGCATGGTCGCGGCGGCCAGACGTGACACAGCACGGATGGACCGAACTATCCGGCCGGCAGGCCCAACCGGCCTTCGCCGACGTCCCGTTCGATCACCCGTTGTGGATCCTGTGGTCCTCAGGCACCACCGGCCTGCCGAAGGGCATCGTGCAGGGCCACGGCGGCATCGTCGTCGAACTGCTCAAGGCCCTCGGCCTCGGCGTCGACCTGCGCGCCGACGACCGCTACTTCTTTCACACCTCCACCAGCTGGATGGTGTGGAACTTCATGGTCGCGGGCCTGCTGCACGGGACCACCCTCGTCCTGTACGACGGCAGCCCCACCCACCCCGACATCGACGGGGTCTGGCGGATCGCCGAACGCACCGGCGCGACGATCATCGGCGTCGGCGCCGCCTACCTGATGGCCGCGGAGAAGGCGGGCGCCCATCCGGCGGCCGAGACGGACCTCCGCGCGGTGCGGTCGATCCTGCAGACCGGCTCGGCGATGCCCGACAGCACCTGGCACTGGGTCCGCGGCCTGCTCGCCCCCGACGCCCGGCTCCAGTCGATCTGCGGTGGCACCGACATCTGCTCGGTCCTGGCCGGCGGCTCCCCGCTGCTGCCGGTGCGCACGGGCCGGCTCTCCGGGCCCGCCCTGGGGGTGGCCCTCGCGTCCTGGGACGCCACTGGGCAGCCGCGTACAGGGCAGCAAGGCGAGCTGGTGGTGACGGCACCCCTGCCGTCGATGCCGTTGTACTTCGTCGACGACCCTGGCGACGAGCGCTACAAGAGCAGCTACTTCGACGTCTATCCGGGCGTGTGGCGGCACGGCGACTGGGCCACCGTCGACGCCGACCTCTCCGTCGTGGTGGCCGGACGCTCCGACGCCACGCTCAACCGCATGGGCGTGCGGATGGGCTCGGCCGATCTCTACGCCGTCGTCGAACAGCTTCCGCGGGTCGCGGACAGCCTCGTCATCGGCGCCGAGCTGCCTGACGGCCGCTACTGCATGCCGCTCTTCGTCGTGCCTGCGGAAGGGACGCGGTTCGACGACGCCCTGCGCGACGAGATCGTCGGCGCGATCCGGCAGAGCCTGTCGCCCCGGCACGTGCCGGACGTCGTCGTCCCCATCGAGGCGGTGCCCCGCACCCTCACCGGAAAGAAGCTGGAGGTCCCGGTCAAACACATCCTCCAGGGCGCACGCGTCACCGATGTCAGCACGGAGGGCGCCGTGACCCGGCCCGACATGCTGGCCTGGTTCGCGGACTTCGCCGCCGAGCTGCGCACCGGTGGGAGAGGGGGACCGCTGCAGGGCACATGATCCGGGCCGGGCAGAGCCGGTGTCTGCGCATCGGTGAACTCCGCGGCCAGATCCTCGATGGGGAAGCCGGATGGACGGAGGAGGCCGGCGGGCCATACGCGTGCCGCGGCGCCACCCGGGCGCTCGACGCGATCCCCTGCATACGCGGAGTCCGGGGTCGTCCGCGTCACCGGCCGGGCCGGCTGTTCACCGACCGTGGCTACGCCTACGAGCGGAGCAGGGAGCGGCTTACCGGTCGCCTCGGGTGCTGCGGCGTGCCCTCTATTCGTGGGCTTTCCACAAGAAGGCGTGGACTTCGGAGCCCCGGGAGGAATGGCAGTCGGCGTGGGAAGTGCGGAGAGGGCGCCTGACGGGAATCTCCCTGGTCAGGCGCCCCTTTCGGTGTCTAGAAGAACCCGAGCTTCTTCGGTGAGTACGACACCAGCAGATTCTTCGTCTGCTGGTGGTACAGCACTCGCGGTGGTGCTGAGCTGCCGAAACGGCGACGGGGCTGTCGACGGCGGCGCGTTGGTCCGTGCATGGTCCGGATCTTGGCCTCAACCACCGAGAGCTGGGAACGGCTGTCGGTGTCGCTTGCGTGTCGGGGGCCTGCGTCACCAGGTCTTCCTCACCGGCACCCCGGTCGAAGGGACCGTCCAGTTCTTGGAAACCCGCCACCGACCTGCCCGTGTGGACCAGCCTCCTCCTGCTGGACGGCGAACTCGTCGCCGCCGAACCCAAGAAGCTCCGCCATCTGGCCCTGGAGGAACGAACTGGCCACGGCCTTCCACCGCCCTCACCGGCGACTCCACACCGACATGGCGTGGGGCATGAACCACCCGCATACCGGCAATCCGAGATCAATCAAAGGGATCAAACCCCCTCGCGGAAGTGGGGCTCAAAGAAATCCGCCTCCGGTTGAACGAAGCGCCCGGGCACATCGTTCCAGGTGCTGAGCAAGGTAAATGCCGTGACCCGGGAGTCGACATGCACAGGAACCCACCCCGCCAGCAGACAGCAGCCGCTGTGGCAACCCGTTGACCGAGACGATCCGTAGCGTCGACGGGCTCCAGTCGGAGTTCGGCCCTGCGGTACGCGCATACCTCAATTCCCGTTGGCGGGACAGGCACCAGGCCGAGGACATGTTCCAGGAGACCTTCCTGCGGGCGTGGCGCTCGGGTGCTACCGAACCCGACGGTCCGTACACGCATGCCCAGATCCGGTCCTGGCTGTTCACCATCGCGCGCAGCGTGCTCGTCGACCACCACCGGGCCGAGAACCGACGACCCGCACTGCCCCGAGGTCACGAGGAACTGGTCGCCCTCAGCGACTCGACGAGCCTGCCGGTCACGGAGACCGACCGGCTCGCGGACGTCTGGCTCGTACGCGCGGCGCTCGACCGGCTCACCCCATCCCACCGAGAGGTAGTTGTGGATCTTTACTACCACGGACACACCGTGGCGGAGACCGCTGAACGCATCGGCATCCCTGAGGGAACCGTCAAGTCGCGTGCCCACTACGGCGTCCGTGCCCTGCGTGCCGCCCTGCAGACGCAGGGGCTGATGCCATGAGCACATCCGACCCGGATGACCCGCGACTCCGTCCATCGTCCGAACACGCCCAGGTCAGTAGCTGGCTGGGGGCGTACGTACTCGGCGGGCTCAGCACCCGCGACCAGGCCCGTACCGACGCCCACCTGCTGGCCTGCGCCGAGTGCAGCCGCGCCTGCGACGCACTGCTCGACGTCCCCGAAGCCCTGGCCGCAGGTGCCCCACCGGTGCCTCCAGGCCGAGGTGAGACCATGCCGCCGTCGGCGCGGCCGATGAGATGGCGGCTGGCCACGGCCGGGGTTGCCCTGGCCGCCTGCGCCGCAGGAGTCGGCTTCGCTCTCGGCGCCGTCACGTCCGGTGACGACGCGCCGCCGCAGGCCGCAGCCGTACGCGACATGCCTCTCGGCGGAGCCCCCGGCCAGGTCACCGGCAGCGCCGAGCTGGCTTCCCGGCCCTGGGGCACCGAGGTGCGTCTCACTCTGCGTGACCTTCCACCGCGCGAGCGCGTGACGCTCGTGACCGAGAACCGCGACGGCCGCAAGGAAGCGGCAGCGGTCTGGATCAGCCCCGACAACGGCAAAGTCAAAGTCACCGGCGCCACGGGCATCAAGGCCCGGGACATCGTCCGTATCAGCATTCTCGACGCCCAGCAACAAGATTTGACGCAGCGTCATGCCTAGGTCCGCGGCTCCGCTTCACCTTCCCCTTCCGGTACGGCAGTTCGGCCCAGACCTGCCGGCCATTGCCTCGCAGGACAACACCAACAGGAGTGACAACATGACCAGCAAGCGCCTCGCGACCACGATGGCCGCCGCCTTCCTTCTCGTCGGCCTCGGCGCCTCCAACGCGCTCGCGCTCTCCGAGTCCACCGTGACCGGCGAACTCAAACTGATCGACACGCGGTACGGCAAGGCGCTCGCCGACTCGGAGGGCAACGCCCTCTACGTCTGGGAGAAGGACTCTGCGGGCACCTCCGGCTGCACCGCCGACAAGTGTGTGGGCGCTTGGCCGGCCGCACTCGCGGACGACAAGCCGGAGGCGGACAGCGATGTGACCGGCGAACTCGGACACATCGACTCCGCGCAGGCCCCGACCAAGGGCAAGCAGCAGCTCACCATCAACGACCAGCCGCTGTACTACTTCGCCAAGGATGCCGCGGCCGGCGATGTCAAGGGGCACGGCATCGCCCCGGCCGGTGCCGGGACCACCTGGTACCTCGTCGGCGCCGACGGCGGGCGTCTCGCCGTCAAGGCTTCCGCCGGCGGTGCGGACTCCGACGCCGGTAAGGACAAGGGTGCCGGACAGACCGCCGACAAGCCCAAGGGCGGCGTTGACGCCGGTGCCGAGGGTGTCACGGACAACAGCACCACCCTCATCTCCGTCGGCGCCGGTGTCGCCACCCTCGGCGCCGCGGCCCTCGGCTACTCCGTCATCAGGCGTCGTCGCCGCGGCTACTCCGCCTGATGACCGGCAGGCACGCGTGCCGGCGGGGCGTCGCGGGCTCGCGTCCGGGGAGCGCCGCCGGCGCCCTGTCAGGGGCGGGGTCGGTTGGCCTCGGGGTCGGCTTGTCCGGGTTGGGGGGCGTGGGGAACCCGGCG
>NZ_JBHYGX010000002.1:0-5852 GCF_042739975.1 Streptomyces sp. NPDC059080 | reverse complement strand
CCCCCCCGCCCGGCGCCCCCCCCCCCCCCCCCGCGCGGGGGGGGCGGGGGGGGGGGGGGGGGGGGGGGGGGGCCCGGGCCCCCCCCCCCCCCCCCCGGCGCCGTGGCAGGGGCGGGCTCGCTTGCCCTCGGGATCGGCATCGCCGTGTACGGCGGCCTGGGCACCCCGGCCGACGACACGGGCACGCACATCCCGGCGGCGGCCTCCTGGCAAGGCACCTCCCCCTTGGCGGCCACGCCCGCTGTCACACGCCCCCTGGCCCGGTCTGAGCCGGTCCGGGTCCGCATGGCGGCCGCGGGCGTGGACACAGGGCCGCTGCTGCGACTCGGTCTACGCAGCGACGGGAGCGTGCAGGTGCCCTCTGTCACCCAGGCGGACCGCATGGGCTGGTACGCCGGAGCGGTCACTCCAGGGGAGCGTGGGCCGGCCGTGCTCATCGGCCACTTCGATACCGTCGAGGGCCCAGCCGTGCTGCGCGACATCTCCCGTACACGCCCCGGGGACACGATCCTGGTTGACCGGGCGGACGGCACGCGCGCCGAGTTCACCGTCCGGGAGCTGCAACAGATCCCCAAGAGTCACTTTCCCACCGAGCGGGTCTACGGCGACACCAGCACAGCCGCCCTGCGCGTCGTCACCTGTGGCGGTTCCCTCGCCGACGGCCACAGGCCCGACAACGTCATCGTCTATGCGGAGTTGACCCGAACCACATGACTACCCAGCACGCACTTCCGTCCCGCACCCGCACCGCCCGATGTTCCTGCGTCGCCGCACTGGCCTCCGCCGCGCTGCTGGTCAGCGCATGTTCGTCGCCCGACGACTCTTCCGCAAAGGCCACGCCGAGCGCTGCCTCCGCCTCCACCGGTGCCCGCACGAGCCTTTTCGCGCAGACCGCAGACTCGTTGAACGTACCGCGCGGGGGCCGACTGGCCGTCCCCGTGACCTTCGGGTGGAAGGGCGCGCGCCCGGCGGCAGGGGCCGAGCTGAGGATGACCGTGAAGAACGGATTCACCTGGGCGGCCGTCGCCAGCAGGGGTACGCGCGTAAACCGGTCAACGGTGAGCATCACCTACGGCGACCTGCCCAAGTCCGGTACGACCAAGGCTCGTTTGCAGGCGCCCGACGGCGCGTGGGAAGCCTCGAAGCCCGCGCTGAGCGTCGAACTGGTCGAGAAGGGCGCGGCCGGCGGTTCCGCCTCGGGCGGCAGTATCAGTGCGACCAAGGCCGTGGAAAGGGAGGCCGACGTGGATCTGTTCATGTTCCCGCCGCCCCGCGCCTCGAAGCCGGATGCGGAGGGAGTGGTCACGTACGACTTCGACTACGGCAACCAGGGCTCGCAGCCCGCCAAGGGGACGATCCGGCTCAAGCCCTTCCCGGGTTACTCGCTGCACGGGCGGCCCAAGGGGTGCGCCATGCCCGCCAAGGACGGAACCGTCACGTGCAATCTCGGGGAAATCCCGGCGGAGGCCACCTTCACTTTCAAGGTCAAGGTCCCCAAGGAAGCCACCGGCATTCCGGAGGCCGTGCGGTACGGCATCCAGCCAGCCGGCTCGACCGATGCCCATCCTCTCAACAACGACGGCATACGGTTCGTCGAGATCAACCGCTGACTCGGTGACCACGTGGGACGGACCGGCTCCTTGGCCCGGTCCGTCCCACGCAGCCGTACGGGGGTGGTCTCGGCCAACACCTGCCATGAGTGGGGCATCAGCCCCCGCTGGACCAGACCCTGGCGCCCCCAGACCAACGGCAAAGCCGAACGCTTCCAGTGCGCCACGAGGCGCTCTGTCATATCCCCGGCATAGCTGGGAGGAAACCGAGGGGAGGTTCCTGGGCCTAATGGCTTACCTGGATCCGAAAGGTGAAGGGGACCAGAGCATGCCAGGAAACCAGCAGCCGGGCTCAGATGTCAGGGGCGGCGTACTGGGAAGGCCCGCGTGATATGGCGAAGGCTTGATTGCTTGAATCCCAATCTCCAGGAGATGGAAGTTCACATCCGCCGGAAAGACATCTGAAACCAGCGCCAGCCCTGCGGAGTTCGCGTTGAACGGACTCCGCAACTCTCGGGGCAAGGAGCGATACCTAGTGCTGGGCAGTCCGCCCGTCGCGCCGCACTGATCACCGGAGGTCGCGTACGCCTTTTCCGTGTTGGAGCGATCGGGGATCGTTGGCTGGGTCGGCGGCGTAGGTGGTCCAATCGCCTGCGGAAAGCCACTGCCAGGCGACGGCGACGTCGGTGTGGATGCCCAGGACGCGGGCGAGTATCGCGGCGGGGATCTCGGTGGCGAGCTGGAAGAGCGCGGTGCTGCGGGCCTGGTTGGGCCGGATTCCGAGCTGATTGAGGCGTTGCGCCAGCTGTTTGGCGCTGATCGGCCGTCCGGGCTGTCCGCCGGGGAAAAGCCATTGAGACGGTGTCAGGGCGCCGATGGTCGCGTGGCCCTTGCGGTTCTCCGTGATGGTGCGGGCGAGGTGGGCGACGGGCTCGGGCAACTGGACGGGGGCGTCGCCGAGGGGGAGAGTTGACACCGGCGGCCCTTGAATGCGTTGGCCCTGTGCGCCGAGGCGTTGTCCAGTCGTGGACTGGCCACGGCCTGCACATGAACATCGGTCCCTCGGCTGGCCGGGAGCCGACCCGCTCCCGAGAGCCCTCCCGGCACCACGTGAGACCCACCGAGCACCCTGACCTGTGGAAACGTCAAACAGACAGGTGCCGCTCAAGTCGCCGCCATCCCCCCGGGACTGCCAATGGCTCCTCGAACACCACCTGCCCGAAGGCGACCGGCGATGACACAACGCCCCCTCGTCTACCTCTACGACCGCTCCGCCGCACTTCACTCCCGGCGCCTGCTGCACCTGCGCCTCATCGGCTGCCGCACCACCGCCGCCCGGCACGGATGGGACGTCGCCGGCGTCTGGACCGACCGCGGCGCCGACGCCCTGAGCGATCTGCTGAGCGAGCGCCCGCCTTCCTGCACCTCGTGCGCCAGATGACCGCCGACGCGGATACGGCCTACCGACAGCGCATGTGCCTGGTGCACAGCTGGGGCCGCCTGACCGCCGCCCGCAGCAGCAGGACGGTGTTCCAGGGGCACATCGCCGACGGCGCCCCTCGATGGTGAGGGGCGCGTTCCGATGCGTCACGCAGCGGGACCAGGTGCGGAGGGCCGCTTGGTGATGTCCCGCTGGGAGATGGCCTCTGCCACCTCGTCGAGGGCGGTGCGGAGGGAGGCACCGTATGCGTCCTGGGGGAGGTTGGGGGCATGCTCTTGGGTTGTATTGATGTGCTCGGTAACCGCCTTGAAGGAGCCGATCTCCGACCACAGGTTCAGGAGCTTGTGGCGGGCGGAAACGGTGTCGCCCGTTCGACCTTCGACGACGGCTTGGCCGATGGCTTCCATGGTCGGATCAGGGCTGGCAGGTGTGGTGGTCATGAGGTTCCTCGTCGTCGTTCTCAGGCTGAGTGGTCGAACTTGATGGGCATGGCCAGGGTGGTGAGATCGCAGTACGACGTGTTCGTCGGGGTGCTCTTCCAGAACCCGCAGCAGCAGGTCCTTCGAGACCGTCGCGCGGGTGGTGACCTCGTCCAGGGACTCAAGCATCAGACGGTGGTCGGGGAACTCCTCAGACAGCGTCCGGCAGTGCCGGTCCTCCCGCTCGGGCATTCGCAGCCAGATCCCGTGCGGCACCGCTTCGATGCGGATCAGCGCACTGCGCCGGACGTCGGTTACTGCAGCCCGGAGGTCGTCGCCGTCGACTGTGCCGACCCAGGTCTGCTCCGCTGGCCGCGCTGGCACCAGGGTCCGAATGGAGAGCCGGTACCGGTCGGTCGCCGTCAGGGCGATTGCCTCGTCACTCGCCTCGATGTGCAGGCCGGCGAGCACCGCCATCCCCGGCTCGTGCGCGGTCGCGGCCAGAACCTGCTCGACCGCATCTGCCAGCAGGGGACCCTTCAGCGTGGCGATCAGCAGACCGGGGACGTTGCCGCCGAGCGCGGACTTGATGACCGCCGCCTTCCGCCGCGCCGCCGCCGCATCCCCTTCGATCTTGGCGACATGCTCGTCGAGCAGCCGTGCCGCCTCGTCCGCCCCGGCGGCAAGGACCGCCTCGACCGCCGCCAGCGGCATGGCGATCTCGCGGAGCTGACGCAGTGTGGTCGCCCGCTCCAGCTGGGCGGCGGCGTAGTAGCGGTAGCCCGTGACCGGGTCTACGTCGGCAGGCGGCAGTGGCCCGGAGTCGGCGTAGAACCGCAACGCGCTGGAGGTCAGGCCACTGCGCTGGGCGAAGACGCCGATCGGCATCAGCTCGGAATTTGGCACCTCGCCATCATTGAGCTTCAACCAACTTGAAGGTCAACATCGACGTGGCGCGTCACCAACGTCGTGGCCAGCAACACCTAGTCATCTGCGATCCCGCGTTGCCAGGCGCGGTGGGTGGCTTCGCGGCGGCGGGCCTTTGGGGCGCACTTGTAGCACAGCCACCCCTCCTCGACGGCCAGCACGGTGCCGTTGCGGCAGCGTTCGTTGGCGCAGGTCGTTCGGGCTGGTTCGAAGACGATGCCGAACGGCCCGCGGTCGCCCGTGCGGGGTGAGGGCAGAGCCGCGTCGAGGGGGCGTTGGTGCAGGATGTGGGAGTCGTGATGCATGGCGCTGAAGTGGATCCATTCCGGTGCCACCGCGTCGGGTGCGGTGCTCTTCCAATGGATCGGGCAGCGTTGCTTGACCCATCGCTGGAGCGCGTCGAAGTCCAGGGCGTTGAGGCCGTAGACCCACATGGTGTCGCCAGCGGCGAGGACCTGCTGGCCGTGCCGCCCGGTCACCGACGGGATGTCGATCTCCTCCCAGGCGCCTTCGGGGTCGTCCTCCGCTCGCACCGCCGTGCCGCACCGGGCTCCCTGGGAGAGGGCGACGCAGCACAGGTCCTGCACCGTGGTCGGGGCCAGCCACAGGCCGACGGCATGCCGCACGATGTGCCGCTCGGTGCCCTCTTCGACGGCGATGTGCTGCTCGGCGACGACCGTCTCGTCGATGTCCTTGGCCTCGCGGGGGACGAACTGCCCGGTGTCGATTGCCTTGCGGGTGTGCACAGCCAGGACGCGGCGTACGTCCTCCAGCTCCCGGTCCGCATCGGTGTGCTCCGCCATCGGGCACACCGCGGGATGAGGGAGCCGGCAGGCACCCTGGGCCCCCGGGTTCAGGTAGGCGACGCCGTTGTCGACCTGCCACCGCTGCCGCGGCATGACCCGCGCCGCGGGAAATTCCACAGGGACCAGGGGGATCCGACCGCCGTCGAAGCGGTCGAAGTACTCCATCGCGTGGCCGCAATATACGCAGCAGTCCTGCGCGGTTCGCCGCAACGTTTTCGAAGCGCTGGAACCCCAAACTCGCATGTTCCGAGACGTCCACGTATCGCGGCGACTTCCGTCCCAGTTGAAATCTGACGCCTCATCAGCCATATGGATACAGATAGCACTTCGAGATGCCTGAAACTGCAAGACAGAAGGAATTTCACTCAGCCGAAGGAAGCAACCATCAATCGTCGCGGACGGTAAACACGAAAGAGTGAAATGGTGAGGCTTGGAGCGCTGAGTCCTGGAACAGGGAAGTAGATCCTGCTGCCATCTACGGCGATGGCCGCCAGCTGTGTCGGCCCGGCGAGCCTGCCGTTTAGCCCCGTGGCGAAGGCAGGCGATGAGCCCCAGGTGCCAGCGCATCAACACATCTGCCGAACTCCCTTCCGAGCGAAGGCGCGGACGGGCACGGGCCCACTTCCGCGTCGCCCACGGCCTGTCGAACGCCATGTTGTTCCCCGCTGTGACCGCTTTCTCCGTGCATGCGGCGCCCGGTCGCTACGCC
>NZ_JBHYGX010000001.1:374601-415657 GCF_042739975.1 Streptomyces sp. NPDC059080 | reverse complement strand
ACCGAAGCGGTTTCATCGTTCGACTTGCATGTGTTAAGCACGCCGCCAGCGTTCGTCCTGAGCCAGGATCAAACTCTCCGTGAATGTTTCCCGGTCATCCGGGTTACACACACGGGAGCGGAACGAGCAACGGAATAGGTTGCTCGTTCACAGCGTCCTCGCTGTGTGTGCCACCGTCACCCGTGGGTGCGGTGGACTTTCAAAGGAACCTCGTCCCAGCGTGATGCTGGAGACGGGGTATCAACATATTTGGCGTTGACTTTTGGCACGCTGTTGAGTTCTCAAGGAACGGACGCTTCCTTTGTGCCTGTTTCACCAGGCTCTCCGGGCGCTTCCCTTCGGTCTTGCGTTTCCGACTCTATCAGATCCTTTCGGCCCTGATTTTCGCCGGTGCGGTCCGGCCTTTCGGCTTTTCCGCGGTTCCCACCTTACCAGATCCGCTGGGCGTTTCCGGCCCCCTGTTGGAGCGGGGTTGGCCTTCTTGCTTTCACTTTCCGGCCTTTCCGACTCTACCAGATCCGATTCGCTGCCGTTTCCGGTCCGAATTCGTTTCCGATTGCCCGTCGGAGGGGTTTGCCTCGGTCCGCTTACTTTCGTTTGCGGCGCCTTGGCGTGGTCACTACTTTAGCGGTTTTCCTCGGTGACGCATAATCACGTCGCGGTGTGAATTTCAGGCATGCCGAAATTCGTCCCGGTGAGGAGTCGCGCAGTAGTGGCGTGCCGCTCGGAGCGGCGGGATGGCTGCTGTGGGGCCTGTCGGCTCCGTGGCAACCCGAATAATCTACACGACCCCACGAGTGCGGCACGACGTGGGGCACATTCGGCCGGGAGACGCTCCAGCATCCGCACAACCTCGGTGAGGCCGTCCCCGATCCACATCACCGCTCGCCCGCGACATCGAGATCGCCGCTGCGCGTCTCGACCTCAGCCTCGGCGCTCCGGGGACGGCGCCACGGATGCGCGATCGGATAGGACACAGCCCGCCACCACGACTCCTCAGGCAGCCTCCCCGCAGGCTCGAACGGCTCACCAGGACACGGGAACGCCACCGCCTGGCCAACCTCCTCGGCCGCATCCTTCATCCACTCCGCCGGCTCCGCCCACGGGTGCAGGGCGAGGTTGAAGGTGCCCCAGTGGATTGGCAGCAGCACCCCGGCCGGAGCACCTCCCTGGAGGTCAAGGTGTGCTTGAACCCCCTGGGCAGGCGTCATGTGAATGTCCGGCCAGGCGCCGGGCAGCGGCGTATGGTCCGTGTGGTTCTTGGGCCAGAACTCGCTGTACGCGCCGACCTGAATCATGGTCAGGTCGAACGGGCCGTGGTGTTCGCCGATCGCGGCGAAGCCGGGGAAGTAGCCGGTGTCGCCGCTGTGGTGGATGCGGTGCTCGGGCCCGGCGACTGCCCAGGAGGCCCACAGGGTGTGCTGGGGACCGCGCAGGCCCCGGCCGCAGAAGTGCTGGGCGGGGGTGGCGGTGAGGGTCAGCTCGCCGACGCGGGTGGACTCGTGCCAGTCCAGCTCCGTGACGCGGGACGGCGGTACGCCCCAGAACTCCAGGTCGGCGCCGATGCCCAGGGGCACCACGAAGGCGGCTCCGGTGGCGGTCAGGGCCTGGATCGTCGCCATGTCGAGGTGGTCGTAGTGGTCGTGGGAGATCACCACGGCGTCGACGGGCCCCAGCGCGGCCAGCTCTACGGGGGCCGGGTGCAGCCTCTTGGGCCCGGCCCAGGCGAACGGCGAACAGCGCTCCCCCCACACCGGGTCGAAGAGCACCCGGTGGCCGTCGATCTCGGCGAGCACGCTGGAATGCCCCATCCAGGTGACGCGCAGCCCGGTCCGCGGCGGCCCGGTGGTCTCCCCCGGGGCCCGGCGGTGCACCGGTATCGGGCCGACGGGCGCGCGGCGCAGCCGTCCCTCGCGGTTCAGCTGCGAACGGGCCATCGGCAGCGCCGAGCCGTTCAGCAGCTGACGGGTCGGAGTCGGGTTGCGGAACTGGCCGTCAACGAACTGCGGCGACCGGCGCATCCTGGCCAGTCGCTCGCCGGTGGGCGCGGCGCCGAAGCTCGCGGGGCGCAGCGCGCGCCACGGCGTGCGGCGGGGGCGGGGACCGGTCACGGAACCTCCAATGTGGGGACGGTCGCCACGTTGAACGGCCCGGGCGGACCACAGGTTCCGCCCCCGGCCCACCCGGGGGCCACGGCACCCGGGCACTTCCACAGCCTCTCCCCACGCGAGGGGCGGCGCGACCTGCGGGGCGCGCGGACGGCGGCCCGTTGCCTTACGAGGCAGCGCCCCCGGAAGCGCGCCCCCTGAACGCCACTCAGCCCGAGCCCCGGTTCCGCCCCGGACCCCAGCTCACCCCCGCCCCTGGTCGTCCCCGACCCCCGCCAGGTCCGCCCCGCTGAACTCCACCACCACCCGATCCCTCACCGGCTCGTACCCCAGCCGCCGGTACAGCGCGTTCGCGGTCGGGTTGGCGAGGTCGGTGAAGAGCAGGACCTCGCGGGCACCGGCGTCGCGGGCCGCTTGGGACAGGGCCGCCGTCACGGCCCCGGCGTAGCCGCGTCCGCGCAGTTCGGGCGGGGTGTAGACGGGGGCGACGCGGGTGATGCCGTCCTCCGCGCCGGTGTGGGCGGCCATCGCCACGGGCCGTCCGCCGTCCTCCCAGAGCAGCACCCGGCCGTGCGCGATCCGGTCGTCGACCGTACGGGCGTCGCGCGGCGGGGCGGTTCCCGCGTCGGTGGCGAAGGCCGCGAACCACTCCAGGACGAGGGCGCGGTCGGCGGTGGTGGCCGGGCGGGCCGCACCCTGGGGGCCGGGGCGCGGGGGCCGGAGCGTGCCGAGGCGGTGGAGGCGGTTGCGTTCGCCGGTGCGGGTGGTGCCGCCGTGGTGGCGCAGCCAGGTGGCGGCGAAGGCGTCGGCGGCCACGAGGTCACCGCCGACGCCCGGGACGTGGTGTCCCTCCTCGGTCAGGGTGTCGGCCAGGGCGCTCGCGGCTCGTTCGGGCATTGCGGAGAGCAGCACCGGGCGCGGCGGCGTCCAGAGGAAGGCGGCGCCCACCTCCGCCGTCTCCCGCCACCAGCCGTACCGGGGTGGGTGGTCGCCGTATGCGTCGGCGCCGGTCGCGCGGACGGTCGCGGCGACGGAGAGGAGCATGGTGTGTGCCACGGGCCGGGCCCGCAGGAAGGCTCCGGCGGCCGCTTCGAAGGCGTCGGGATCCGCTGTCGTGGTCCAGGTCATGCCCGAGTCTCCTGCGGGGGCCGCCCGGGACGCACCGGATTTTCCGGAGCGCCCGCCGGCCTGCACCGTCACGTGCGAGGCCCGGGCGCCGGACCGTGGCGCGCCCCGAACCCCGTCCCCGTACGCCTGTGGTCCGCGCCCCGCCGGGCCCCGGATTCAGACCGTCTCGGCCGCCGTCGGCGGTGCGGGCAACGCGGGGCGGCGGGGCAGCAGGACGGTGCGGGCGGCTATCCGGGGGCTGAAGAGGCGGGGCAGCGGGGCGGTGAGGCAGAAGACGTCGCGGAAGGCGGCGCCCACGACCGGGTCGACGGCCGCGCGGGCCGCCAGCCGGTCGAGGTACCAGGACGTGAGCCGCTCCCCGGCCGACCGCTTCTCCTCGGCGTCGCGGAGGTAGGGCAGGTCGGCGCCGACCGCGGCGACCCATGCCGGATCGGTGACGGCGGCGACCTCCCGCTGCACCGTGGTAGCGATGTCCGGCAGCAGACCGCCGGTGCGCTCCAGGGTGTCGCGCAGCGCACGGGCGCCCAGGGCGGCGACCGACATGCCCTGGCCGTAGACGGGGTTGAAGGTGCAGTGCGCGTCCCCGAGGACGAGGAAACCCTGCGGCGAGGCGCCGGAACGCTCGTAGCGGCGACGGCGGTTGCGGGTGTCCTGGAAGCCGTGGACGGGGGTGAGCGGTTCGGCGCCGGAGACCAGGGAATGGAGGTACGGGTCGCCGACGGTGGCGCTGTAGGCAAGGAATCCTTCCGGTTCCGTGGGCGGATGGTCGCCGCGCATCCCGGCGAGGGTCAGCATCCAGACGCCGTCCTCGACGGGGAGGTAGCAGCCGCCGCGCGGGGAGCCCGGCCAGTTGGGCACGTTGACGCCGGTGTCCGGGGCGCGCCCGGGGCCGGGGCGGTACTGCCGGGTGGCGTAGCCGAGGCCGGTGTCGACGATCTCCTCCTGCGGGGCGGTCAGGCCCAGTTCGGCGTACCAGCGGGGCGCGCGGGAGCTGCGGCCCGAGGCGTCCACGACGAGTCCGGCGGTGAGGGTGCGCGGCGCGCCGCCGTCGCGGGGGCGGATCCGGACGCCGGTGACCCGCCCCGCGTCGCCGGTGAGCCCGACGGCCTCGGTGGCCTCCAGGACCGTCACGTGGGTGGTGGAGGCCGCGAACGCGGCCCGCGCCCGCTCGGTGACGACGGCGTCAAGCACCGGGCGGGTCACGCTGAGCATGTGGTGACGGCCTTCGTCGAACCGGCGGGGCCAGCCGGTGGGGGTGCGGGTGAGGAGGTCGCGTGGCAGGTCGAGGCGGTGGGCGCCCGCCTCGGTGAGCGCGGCGCAGCTGCCGGGCAGCAGGGCCTCCAAGGCGCGTTGGCCGCCGGTGATCAGGATGTGGAGGTGCCGCGCCTGGGGAACGCCCTTGCGGAAGTCGCGGTTCTCGGGGTAGCGGTCGCGTTCGATGACCGTGACGGTGTCGGCATGGCCCAACAGGGCGGTGGCGGCAAGCATTCCGGCCAGGCCGCCGCCGATCACGATCGCGTCCCGCGCGCCGCCGGTGTGCTGCTCTTCCATACCCGCTCCCCTCGGACGGCCGCCGGTCGGCCGCCCGCCGCAAGTGATCAACTGCGGCTCCGGCGCACAGACTTCAGCGCGCGCCGCACCTTGTCAACGCCCACGCGGCGCGCCCGGCGACATCCCCGTCCGGTCCCGGCGTCCCCGGGAACGCGGGCCGCCCACCACGCCGTCGTACACCTCTTCCCACCCCCACCACCGCTCCTCGCACCTGCACCTGACGCCCCGTTTTGCGGCATCTTGGGGCTAGAATCCGGCCTGCGGACGCGGCCTGTCCGCAGACCGCCGCCAGCCAGTGATGCAAGGACGCCTGTGACACATCAGCCGGGAACCGAGCCCTATGACGTCCTGGTCGTCGGCGGATCGGGGGTGGACACCGTCGTGCGGGTGCCCACCCTGCCGGTCCCCGCGGTCGACTCCCTTCCGGTGGACCCCATCCGGGAGTACGCGGGCCACACCGGTACCGGCGTCGCCCTGGGCTGCGCCGCGCTCAGGCTGCGCACCGGATTCGTCGACTTCCTCGGTGACGACCCACAGGGCGCGCTGATCCGGGAGCGACTGGCCGGCAGCGGCGTCGATTTCCGGCCGCTGATCTCCCCGCACGGCACCCGCCGTTCGGTGAACCTCGTCGCCCCGGACGGCCGCCGCACCTCCCTCCACGACGCCCGCGACCCGCTCGACCTGCGGATGCCGCCCGAGCACTACCTCCCCGCACTGCGCCGCGCCCGGCACGTCCATCTGTCGATCACCCACTTCGCGCGGTTCCTGTACGACGACATCGCCGCGCTGGGGCTGCCGGTCTCCACGGATCTGCACGACTGGGACGGACTCACCTGCCACCACAAGGAGTTCGCGTTCCGCTCCGATCTGGTGTTCCTCAGCACCGCCGGGGCGGGTGAGCGGATCGGGTCGGTGATGCGGGAGATCCTGCGGGAGGGCCGGGCGTCCGCGGTGATCGCGACGGCGGGTGCCGGGGGCGCGTACCTGCTCACCCCGGAGGACCGCACCCCGCGCCACGTCCCGGCGGCCGTGCCGCCCGGCCCGGTGGTGGACAGCAACGGCGCCGGAGACGCGTTCACCAGCGGGTTCCTCCACGGGCACCTCGCCGGGCTGGAGTTCGGGGAGTGCGCGCGCCGGGGCGCGCTCGCGGGCGCGCACGCCTGCGTCGCGCACGGGGCGCACAGCGCACCCCTGGACGCGGAGGCGCCGGCGGCGGCCGACGGGGAGCCGGAGTCCAGGGCGGCGGACACCGTTCCGGCCTGAGCGCGGGGCCCGGCGGCCGTCCCCCGCGCGGTCAGACCTTCCGGCCCATCGCCCCGTAGAAGATGGTGTTGTTCAGCTCCTCGGCGTCGGGGATCTCGCCGTCCGGGCGCCACAGCGGGACGCGGACGACACCGGGCTCCAGCAGCGTGAACGGCCCGAACAGCTCGGTAATCCGGGCCTTGGAGCGGAGGTTGAGGGTGGCGGTGGCGTTCTTGTAGACGTTGACGACGCCGTCGCGGGCGGTCACATCGACGCGTCCGCCGGGGAACCCCTCGTACGGCTCCTCGGTGGCGTGCGAGAGCACGAGGTGGCTGCCGGAGGGCAGCGCGTCGGCGAGGGCGGTGACGATGCCCGCCGGGTCCTCGTCCTCCCGGACGAAGTGCAGCACCGCGAGGAGCAGGACGGCCACCGGCCGGTCGAAGTCGATGAGCCGCCGTACGGTCGGGTGTGCCAGGACCGACCGTACGTCGCGGACGTCGCCGAGGGCGAAACCGGTGCGGTCGGCGTCGGTGAGGCGCGCCCCGGCGTGGGTGGCGACGATCGGGTCGTTGTCGACGTAGACGACCCGGGTGTCCGGGGCGCCGGCGCGGGCCACCTCGTGGGTGTGGGGCGAGGCGGGGAGGCCGGTACCGAGGTCGATGATCTGGCGGATGCCGCCGTCGACGAGGGTGCGGACCGCGCGCCCGAGGAACGCGCGGTTGGCACGGGCGCTGAGCCGGACCTGCGGGTGGACCTCGATGACGCGGTCCGCGGCGATCCGGTCGACCTCGTAGTTGTCGCGGCCGCCGAGGTAGTAGTCGTACATCCGGGCCGGGTGCGGGGTGCCGGTGTCGATCTCCTCGGGGCGGAAGCCGCCGTGGGCGGTGCCGCCGGGCAGCGGCGGACGCAGCGGCCTCCGGGCGATCTCCGCGTCGCTCATACCGTCCTCCGTTCGGGATGGCGGTACGGCCCGCTGGTCAGCAGGAAGTCGGCGTCACCGGCCTTGGCTCCCTCGATGAAGCTGACGATCTCGTGGTGGGTGTAGATCAGCGCGGGGCCGTCGGGGTCGGTGGACTGGCGCAGCGCGACGCGGCCGTCGCCCAGTCTCATCGCCTCGACGCACTCGCCGCCGTTGCCGCCGCTCCACGGCTTGTGCCAGCCGTCGGTGCCCAGTTCCTTGGCGGGCATGCCGTTGTAGATGCGTATGCGATCCATGGTTCAGATCTCCTTGCGAAAGCCACCCAGGGTGTCCTCGGTGGCGTGTGCCGGTGCGGCCTGCGCACACATCCGGTCGAGGGCCTCCAGGAACTGCGAGACGTCGTTGCGCTGGTCGAAGTACTGGGCTCCGACGAGGCTCTCCGCGTACGCGATGTCCGGCAGCTCCGGAATCGGGAAGCGGAAGATGTGGAACGGCCCGTACATCGCGGGGTGCGGGCCCGCGGCGAACGGGATGATCTGCAGCCGGACGTTGGGCAGCGCGGTGGCCTCCACGAGGCGGCCGATCTGGTCGCGCATCACCCGCGGGTCGTCGCCGATCGGGCGGCGGAGGACGGTTTCGTCCATGACCACCCACAGCGTCGGCGCGTTCTCGCGGGTGAGCAGGGACTGCCGCTCCATGCGCAGCGCAACGCTGCGGTCGATGTCGTCGTCGCAGGCGTGCGGCATCCCGGCGCGCAGCACCGCCCGCGCGTACTCCTCGGTCTGCAGCAGCCCGGGGACGTACGCGGGCTGGTAGCCGCGGATGAGGTTCGCCTCGCTCTCCAGGCTGACGTAGGCGCTGAACCAGTCGGGCAGCACATCGCGGAAGCGGTGCCACCAGCCGGGGCGGTTGGCCTCGCGAGCCAGGGAGACGAAGCCTTCGATCTCGGTGGCGTCGGCGATGCCGTAGGTGGCCAGCAGCTTCTCCACGTACGGGATCTTGAGGCCGACCTCGGCCTTCTCCATCCGCCGTACCGTCGCATGAGTGACATCGAGGGCCGCGGCGGCCTGCTCGAAGGAGAGGCCGGCCTTCTCACGCAGGTCCTGCAACCGCTTCCCGAGCACCACCCGCAGGACGGTCGGCGCCCCGCCCGACCGTGCTTCCACCACGTCCGATTCCCTTCTGCCTGCTTCCGGGCAGCAGTGTGTCATGCCGTCAGTTACGCGAACAGACTGCATAATTCGATTCTGTAATTTGCAGATTGATCCTTGCCATCGATCACCGGCTTCACACATAGTTGCGTAGTGCCTTCCTCCAGCAACGCCCCCTCGTTGGCGCTCAGCGGCCTCGCCGCCGGGCGCCGGGACGCGTTCCATCTGCCGGCGCGCCGGGCCTCCGTCCCCGAGGCGCGGCGGCGCGTCACCGCGCTGCTGGACTCCTGGGGCACCGGCCAAGACGTCCGCGACGACGTGGAGTTGGTGGCCTGCGAGCTGTTCACCAACGCGGTACGGCACGCCGCCGGCGAGCGGGTCGGCTGCGAGCTGTCGCTGCACGCCGGATACGTACGGATAGCCGTCACCGACGAGGGCGGGCCGGGCGCGTCGGCGCCGCGGGTGCGGCCGGGCAGCGTGGACAAGGAGTGCGGCCGCGGCCTCTTCCTGGTCGGCGCGCTCTCCCGGAACTGGGGCACCCGGCCCGACGAGCGCGGCGGCGGCCGGGTGGTGTGGGCCGAGGTCCCGCGCGACGGCGCCACCGGCTGACTCCGGGCGGCGCGGCCCGCAACACGACGGCGGCCCCGGATCCCTTCGCGGGAATCCGGGGCCGTCGTGGTCGCCCTACAGGGGCAGCAGGTCCGGGCGCTTCGGCTCGACGTGGTCGCCGGAGGACTCACCGCGCAACCGGCGGCCGATCCAGGGCACCAGGTGTTCGCGCGCCCAGTGGATGTTGTCGCGGCGCGCGGCGGCGGCCGACCGCTCCGCCTCCGGGGGCCAGGGCTGGTCCGGATCGGCCGGGACCTGGAGGCCGAGCACCTGACCGGCACGGAGCGCGACCCGGGTGTGGCCGTCGGCGGACAGGTGCAGCCGGTCGTCGCTCCAGGCGCGCCGGTCCTGGACGGACTTGAGCGACCAGAGGTCGAGGACCGGGCAGCCGTGCCGGTCGGCGATGGCGCGGACATGCGCGGTGTACGTCGCGATCTTGCCGCGCAGATGCTTGAGAACGGGCATGCCGCGGGTGTCGAAGCCGGTGCAGAGCAGGACCGTGCCGACGCTCTCGCGCAGGTCCGCGACGGCCGCCTCGTACCGCTCGGCGACGTCGTCCGGGTCGGAGCCGGGCCGCAGGATGTCGTTGCCGCCCGCGCAGAAGGTCACCAGCCCGGGGGCGAGCTCCTTGGCGCGGGGCACCTGCTCCTCGACGATCTGGTCCAGGAGCCGGCCGCGGACCGCGAGGTTGGCGTAGCGGAATTCGCCCTCCGCGCGCTGGTCCGAGAGGAGAACCGCGAGGCGGTCCGCCCAACCGATGTACGCCCCGTCACGACCCGGATCCCCGACTCCCTCGGTGAAGCTGTCCCCGACGGATGCGTACGACCCGATGGCGCGCACGGCGCCGCTGCTGATGTGTTTCGAATCGTCTCCCACGTCAGGACATACTTCACCGCGAGAAGTGACCTACGCCACCGTAACCAGGGGTTGACGGGGGGTGATTAACACCACCCGGTCAAATTCTCTTCAAGTTGGAATACACAACGATCGCCAGGTGTCACCGAAAAGCAGCCCGCCATATCGACATCGGGCATCTCCCGGGCCGGAAGCGTCACTTCCCACCATGGTTGCCTACGGCACCTGTGTCGTATCGTCGGGAACGGCCACGTCTCGCCGGCGACCGCGCCGGCGGCCGAACCGAGGAGCGCCCGTGACGCAGACGCCGCAGGTCCCACCGGCTGATTCCCCCCTCGTGGAGGTCCGCAACTTCCGCGACGTGGGCGGGTTGCCGACCGTGGACGGACGGCGGGTACGGGCGGGGCGGCTGTTCCGCAGCGGCCATCTCGCGCATGCGACCGACGCCGACACGGCGTTCCTCGGGGGCCTCGGCCTCCACACGGTCTTCGACTTCCGCAACGCCTCGGACATCTCCCTCGAAGGCCCCGACGTGACGCTCCCCGGCGTACGGAACGTCAACATCCCGCTGACCGACCCGGCCGACGGCGCGGAATTCTGGACCATGGTCCGCGACGGCGCGCTGGACCAGCTGCGGCACATACTCGGCGACGGCAAAGCGGCGGCCCGGATGGCCCGGAGCTACCGCCACATCATCACCACCCGCACCGCCGACCACAGCCGACTGCTGCACGCCCTCGCCGAGGACAGCATGCCCGCCCTGCTGCACTGCGCCGCCGGTAAGGACCGCGCCGGACTCTCGGTCGCCGTGACGCTGCTCGCCGTCGGCGTCGAGCGGGAGGCGATCGAGGCCGACTACCTCAAGTCGAACGACCCGCACCGGCGCTACAAGATCCGCCGCTCGGACAACTCCCCCGCCGCGATGTCCCCCGAGGTCATGGAGCTGCTGTCGCCGCTGTTCGGCGCCGACGCCGCCTACCTCACGGCCGCCTACGACGCGATCGCCGCGACCTGGGGCTCGACCGAGACCTACCTCACCGAGGGGCTGGGCCTGACCCCCGACGTCCGCGAGCGGCTCCGCGATCGGCTCCTGGAAAGCTGAACCCCGCGCCCGTACCCGGCCGTCACACCGCCGGGTACGGATCGGGGTCGGTGACCCACCCGGCGACCGGCACCAGACCGCTCGCCCGGTGCACCGCCAGAAAGCCGAACGGCCGCGTGAAGCGCGCCGTCACCAGCCGGGAGCGGAGCGGCGGCGGCTGCACCATCCCCGCCGCGCGCATCCCGATCGCGGTGACCGCCGCCGCCCGGAAGCCGAGCGGCCCGAACGTCGCCGTCGCCGTCTGCCGCGCCGCGGACACCGCGAGCGGCCGCGTGGCGATCCCCGGGAAGTGCCCCGCCGACGCCCGGACCGCGGCGCCGAGCCCGAACACCTCGGGCCACCGCAGCAGATCATGGTCGGCGTCGACGGTCCACCGCGCGGTGCTCAGCTCCGTCAGCGGGCGGCCGTGCGGGGACGGAACCGAGGAGAGCGCGAGCCCCGGACCGTTGCCTTCCGCCCCGGGCACCACCGGATACGCCCCGCCCAGCGCCGCCACCCCGTGCGCCAGCACCGCAGCGCCCGGCAGCCGCTCCGGGCCGAGCAGCAGATGCACGTCGAGGCCGCCCGTGCCCGCGACCCGCGCGTCGGTCACCGGCCCGTCCGGGGTGGTGTGCACCCGCAGCCCCGCGTCACCCTCCGTACGGCGGTACAGCTCCGTCAGCGTCCGCCCCGCCCACGGGCCCTCGGCGGGGCGCACCGGGCGCTCGGCGAACGGCGTCTCCCAGGTGGTGCGCAGCAGCAGCGCGCTCGCCAGCACCAGCAGCGTCCCGGGGCCCACCGTCACCGGCATCCGCTCGATCATCCCGTCGGTGCCGCGCCGCGCCCAGGCGTCCAGCGCCGCGCGGTCGGCCGCCGCTTCGCCGGTCAGCTCGCCGAGTGCGCCCTCCGGCAGCCGCGCGCGCCACTCCGGGCACAGCGCCACGGAGCGGGCGGCCCACACCCCGGCGGCCGCCGCCGTACCGTCCATCGCGTCCACCGTGGCGAGCAGTGCGCGGGCCTCGTCCATCGCGTGCTCCGGGGCGGTGCCGAGGGCAGCGGACAGCTCCGCGCGGGCCCGGCCCGCGGCCGGGGTGGCGAGCAGCGCGAGCAGCGGCCAGACCCCGGCGGCGGCCAGGACCGTGCCCCGCTCCCCCACAGCCGCCCGCGCCCAGCGGGCCGTCATCGCGTTGACGGCCCGCACCGTGGTGTCGTCGCTCTTCGGCGTCATGCTCCCCTTCCGTGCGCCACCCCGTCAGCGGTGGGCGACCGCCTGCTTCACCAGCGTCCGCCCGAAGTCCCACATCAGGCCGGAGCCCGCGTGGGCCTCGTCCATGACGGCGGTGAACGCCGTGACGAACCGGTCCACCTCCCGCTCGCCGATGATCAGCGGCGGGAGCAGCTTGATGACCTCCAGATGGTCGCCGGAGACCTGCGTGAGGATGCGGTGCCGTTGCAGCAGCGGCACCACGACCATCTGCGCGAACAGGCCCTTGCGGGCCGCCTGGAGCATCGCCCAGCGGCCGCGCAGCCCCAGCGACTTCGGGCGGCCGAACTCGATGCCGATCATCAGGCCCCGGCCGCGCACCTCGTGCAGCAGCTCGTACCGGTCGGTGAGCGCGGCCAGCCGGGTGCGCAGCAGATCGCCGGTGTGCCGGGCGTGGGCGACGAGCTGCTCGTCCTCCAGCACGGCGAGCACCGCCAGGCCCGCCGCCATGGCCTGGGCGTTGGCGCCGAAGCTGGCGGAGTGCACCAGCACCCGGTCCATCGACGAGAAGACCTTCTTGAAGATCCAGTCCTTGCCGAGCGTCGCGCTGACGGGGACATAGCCGCCGGACAGCGTCTTGGCGACGCAGACCAGGTCCGGCTCGACGCCCGCTTCGTGCTGGTAGGCGAAGAAGTCGCCGGTGCGGCCGAGGCCGGTCTGCACCTCGTCGGCGATCAGCAGGGCCTTGTGGCGGTGGAGCAGCTCCTGGGCGGCGGCGAGGAAACCGGGCGGGGCCGGCAGCACCCCCTTGCCCTGGATCGGCTCGACGACCAGCGCCGCCACGTCCCCGCGGCGCAGCTCGCGCTCCAGCGCCGCCAGATCGCCCAGTTCGATGGCGGTGTCCGGCAGCAGCGGGGCGAAGCCGTCGCGGAAGCCGTCCTCGCCGTTGACCGACAGGGAGCCCGTCGTCAGGCCGTGGAAGGCGTGGGTGCAGTACAGGACGCGGGGTCTGCCGGTGGCGTAGCGGGCGAACTTCAGGGCGGTCTCGACGGCTTCGGTACCGCTGTTGCCGAAGAACACCCGGTCCAGATGGGGCGCGTGGGACAGCAGCTTCTCGGCGAGCAGACCGGGCAGCGGCTGGCAGTCGAAGCGGGTGAGGTCCGCCAGCTGCGCATCGAGGACGTCGTGCAGCGCCTGCCGGACGACCGGGTGGTGGCGCCCCAGGCCCATCACCCCGAAACCGGCGAGCATGTCGAGGTAGTCCTGCCCGTCGGCGTCCCAGAAGTACGCGCCCTCGGCCCGCTCGTAGACCTTGTCGAAGCCGAGGGTGTGGAGCATCCGCGGCAGCTGGTGGTTGAGATGGCGGCTGTGCAGGTCGTAGCGTTCGCCGCCGCGCTCGGCCAGCAGACGGCCCAGATCGAAACCGGTCACCGGTGGCTCCTCTCCCCGCTTCTCCCCACGGCCCGGGCGGTGCGCGCCGCCCGGGCCGGTCCGACGTGGCCGGGCACGTCAGTCACGGTTCCCCGTGACGGTCTCCCGCGCCGCGCGCAGCGACTCCTTGAGCGACCCCATGGTGGCCAGCACGGCGGTCGGCTCGTAGCCGCAGTGCGCCATGCAGTTGGCGCACCGCGGATCCTTGCCGCGGCCGTACTTCTCCCAGTCGGTCTCCTCGATGAGCTGCCGGTACGTGGGGACGTAGCCGTCGCTCATCAGATAGCAGGGGCGCTGCCAGCCGAAGAGGGAGTAGTTGGGGATCGCCCACGCGGTGCACGGGAAGTCCACCTTGCCCTCCAGGAAGTCGAGGAAGAGCGGACTGTGGTTGAGGCGCCAGCGGCCGCGGTTGCCCCCGGCGAACGCCTTCCTGAACAACTCCCGGGTCTGCTCGACGCCGAGGAAGTGCTCCTGGTCGGGTGCCTTCTCGTACGCGTAGGCGGGCGACAGCATCATCTCGTCGACCTGGAGGTCGTCGTTGAGGAAGTTCAGCACCTCGATGATGGTCTGCGGGGTGTCGGTGTTGAAGAAGGTGGAGTTGGTGGTGACCCGGAAGCCGCGCCGCTTGGCCTCCTTGATGGCGGCCACCGCCTCGTCGAACACGCCCTCCTTCGCTACGGATTCGTCGTGGCGCTCGCGCATGCCGTCGATGTGCACCGCGAAGGCGAAGTACCGCGAGGGGGTGAACTTCTCCAGCTTCTTACGGAGCAGCATCGCGTTGGTGCAGAGGAAAACGTATTTCCGCTTTGCCACCAGCTGCCGGACGATCTCGTCGATCTGGGGATGCATCAGGGGCTCGCCGCCGGCGATGGAGACCATCGGGGCGCCGGACTCCAGCACCGCCCCCACCGCCTGCGCCACCGGCATCCGCTGTTTGAGGACGCCCGCCGGATGCTGGATCTTCCCGCACCCCTCGCACTTGAGGTTGCAGGCGAACAGCGGCTCCAACTCGACGATCAGCGGAAACTTGTCGCGCCTCCGCATCTTCTGTTCAAAGAGATAGGTCCCGACCCGGATGGACTGGCGGAGCGGCATGGCCATCTGGCTCACCTCCAGGGGAGCAGCAAAGAACGGTGCCATTCGAAGAAAACAGGAAGGACTGACCGCAGCACGCGGAAGGCCGATATTCCTCCGCGCAGGGTGGCCAGGCGCAGCAGTTCATGTTCTGGAGCGTCCACGACCACCCGGACGGCCGCAACCGGGCGGTCGCCCGCCGCCCGCGCCGCGCGCAGCGTCGCGGCGGACTCCATGTCCACCGCGACCGCGCCCGCGGCGTGCAGCGCCGCCCGTTCCGCACCGCGCACCACGTGGTCACTGCCCTGGAGCAGCCCGGTGTGGACGGTCAGCCCGCGCGAGCGCAGCGCCTCGGTCAGCGGGCCGCCGTGACAGAGCACGTCGGATGCGTCCGGTCGGTGGTCGCGGGTCCGCTCGGCCACCACCACATCGCCGGGGCGCATGCCCGGGGCGAGCCCGGCGCAGAAGCCGCTGGCGATCACCGGGGAGTGCGCGGTGGGCGCGCCCGGGGCGAGCGCCCGCTCCATGGCGCGTTCGGCGGCGTGCGGCCCCATGCCGGTGCGGAGCGTGACCCGCGCGGACGGGGTGGAGTCGCGGCCCCCGTCGCGCAGCGCGTACCGCTCGATGCCGAGCGCACAGGCGACCAGCAGGGGCGGTTCGGTCTCCGGCGGGGGCCGTCTCGGCATCAGGCCCCCAGCGGTGCGGTGGCCGGCCCGCCGCCCACGTAACGGCCGAGCGCCGTCAGCGGGAAGACCTGGCGGTACAGGTGGTAGTTGATGGAGAAGTCCCAGGGGAAGCCGGTGCCGGTGAAGTACGGCTCGTCCCAGGAACCGTCCGGCAGCTGGGTGCCGGCCAGCCAGCGCACCCCGCGGCGGACGGCCTCGCCGTCCCGCTCCCCGGCGGCCAGCAGCGCCATCAGCGCCCAGGCCGTCTGCGAGGCGGTGGAGGCGCCGCGGCCCGCCCACGTCTCCTTGTCCTGGTACGAGCGCTGGTCCTCGCCCCAGCCGCCGTCGGCGTTCTGCACCCGCTCCAGCCAGGCGACGGCGCGCCGGATCGCCGGATGCGAGCCGGGAATCCCGGCCGCGGCGAGCGCGGGCAGCACCGAGCCGGTGCCGTAGAGGTAGTTGGTGCCCCAGCGGCCGAACCAGGCGCCGCAGGGCTCCTGGTCGGCGAGGAGCCAGGCGAGGCCGCGGCGGGCGCGCGGATGGTCGGCGCGGCCGGTGTCGGCGAGCATCTCGACGACATGGGCGGTGACGTCCGCGGACGGCGGGTCGATGACCTCGCCGAAGTCGCAGAACGGCAGGCGGTTGGGGAACGGGCTGGTGTTGTCGGCGTCGAACGCGCCCCACGCACCGTTCCTCGACTGCATCCCGGCGCTCCAGCGCACCCCGCGCTCGACGGCCTCCTCGACCCGCCGCGGGTCCGGGTGGTCGACCCGGCGCAGCGCGAGGACCACCTCGGCGGTGTCGTCGATGTCCGGGTAGTTGTCGTTCTCGAACTCGAAGCCCCAGCCGCCGGGCGGGAGGTGGGGGCGGCGGACCGTCCAGTCGCCGGGGCGGTCGATCTGCTCGGCGAGCATCCAGTCGGCGGCCTTGACCAGCTGCGGGTGGTCGGCGGGGAGCCCGGCGTCGGCGAGGGCGATGGTGGCCAGGCAGGTGTCCCAGACCGGCGACTGGCACGCCTCGATCATCCGGGAACCGTCCTCGCGCCACACGGCGAAGCGGTCCAGCGACGCCAGGCCCGCCTTGAGGACCGGGTGGTCGAGGTCGTAGCCGAGCAGGTGCAGGGCGATGACGGAGTAGACGGCGGGCGGCTGGATGCCTCCCCAGCAGCCGTCGTTCTCCTGGCGTTCGATGATCCAGCGGGCCGCGGACCGCATCGCGGCGGCGCGCACCGGGCGCACCGCGACCTTGCGGTAGAGGTGCAGCGCCCGGTCGAGGCGCTGGAAGAGGCCGTCCCAGCTGGTGGCCGGCGCGAGCGGGCGCGGCGGGTTGGGGTCGGCCGGGTCGGTGTGCAGCTCGTCGAGGGCGAACGGCGCGGGCCGCACCGGGCGCTTGGCCGAGACGATGGTGAGCGGCACGATCGTCTGCCGCGCCCAGCACCCGAAGTCGTAGATGTTGAGCGGGAACCACTTCGGGAGGTGGATCAGCTCCGGCGGGAGTTCGGGGAGGTCGTCCCACTTCCACCAGCCGAAGAGGGCCAGCCAGATGCGGGTGAAGACACGGGACGCGGCGATGCCGCCCGCCTCCCGGACCCGGGCGGCCGCGCGGGCCATGTGCGGGGCGTCGGGCGCGTCCCCGGCGAGCCGCAGGGCGACATACGCCTCGACGGTGGCGGAGAGGTCGCCGGGCCCGCCGTAAAAGGTGGCCCAGGCACCGTCCTCGCGCTGCTCGCCGCGGAGGTACCGGGCGGCGGCCTCGGTGGTCTTCGCGTCCCGGACACCCAGGAACTGGCGGAGCATCAGGTCCTCGGCGTCCATCGTGACGTTGGTTTCGAGGTCGCCCTTCCACCATCCGGCGGGGTCCTGGACGGAGAGGAGATATGCGGTGGCGCGCTCCGTCGCACGCCGGGCCTGCTGTGCGATGCCCACCGGGTCTTCGGTGCGGTCGTCGGCATCGCTGGCCGAGGGAGCCCGGGGCTGCAGGGCCCCGGTGCTTCCGTCGGTCGTCGCTGTCATGGCTTCCCCTTCTGCAGTGAACTGTGAAGCGTGCTCAGGGATTCCGTCGGCCGGCGCCCGGCTGGCACCGGCCGGCGACTGCGATCAGTTCGTGTCGATAGTGCTCATCTCTGTCGTACGACGACGAAGTCCGCGAGCGCGACGAGCTGCGCGCGGACCTTCTCGGGCATCTCGACCTCGTCGAGCGCGGCGATGGCCGTGGCGTGCTGGCGGCGGGCCTCCTGGGAGGTCCACTCGCGGCCCCCGGCCTCCTCGATCAGCGCGGCGCGGGAGGCGAACTCCTCCTCGGTGAAGTCGGCGATCTCGGTCTCGGACTTCTTCGCGTCGGCCGCCAGGATCTCGGCGAGACGACGGGAGGCGGGGCCGTCGGCGTCCAGCGCGGCGACGACCGGAAGCGACTTCTTGCGCTGGCGCAGATCGCTCCAGGTCTGCTTGCCGGTGGACTCCGGGTCGCCCCAGATGCCGAGCAGGTCGTCGACCGCCTGGAACGCGAGGCCGAGGTGGTAGCCGTACTTCTCCAAGGTGTCGGCGGTGCGGTCGTCGGCGCCGCCGAGCACCGCGCCGATGGAGACGGCGCAGGCCAGCAGCGCGCCGGTCTTGTTGCCCTCCATCTCCAGACACTCCGCGACGGTGACCCGCTCCCGGTGCTCGTACGAGATGTCCTGCGCCTGACCGTCGATCAGCTTACGGGTGGCGGTGGTCAGACGGCGGGTGGCGCGCCCGGCCTCGACGGTGCCGAGTTCGAGCAGCAGCTCGTTGGCGAGGGCGAAGAGGGCGTCGCCGACCAGGATCGCCTGGGCGGGGCCGTGCACCTTCCACACCGTGTCGCGGTGGCGGCGCTGCTCATCGCCGTCCATGAGGTCGTCGTGGAGCAGCGAGAAGTTGTGCACCAGCTCGACGGCGACCGCGCCGGGGATGCCGACCTCCGGCGCCGCGCCCGCGGCCTCGGCGGACAGCAGGGAGAGCGCGGGACGTACCGCCTTGCCGCCGTCGCCCGCCGAGGGGTGGCCCGCGGCGTCGATCCACCCGAAGTGGTAGGCGGCGACGGTGTCCATGGGAGGAGCGAGTCTGTCCACGGCGGCACGCAGCACGGGAGTGGCGAGCGTGCGCCCGCGCTCCAGCAGCGCGGTGACGCTCTCGGTGTCGATAGCTGGGGAAGCCGGGTTCACGGTTTCTCCTCTGTTTCCGATGCTCGTGCTCATGGGAGCGCTGGTGCTCGTTGTCATGCTGCCTCCCGGGGCAGCCGGCCCCGGGGGAAGCCGAGTTCGGTGAGCGCGTGGCGTGCGGCCGCATGACCGCTGCGCACGGCGCCTTCCATGGTCGCGGGCCACCCGGTGGCGGTCCACGCACCGGCCAGGAACAGGCCGGGGGTACGGGTCCGGGCGGCGGGGCGGAGCCTGCCGACGCCCGGAGTGGGCGCGAACGTCGCGGTGCGTTCGCGGGTGACGAAGAAGTCGCAGACGCGGGCGCCGCGCGCCGCGGGCAGCAGCCGCTCCAGCTCCGGGAGGTAGCGGTCGCGCAGCTTGGCGACCGGCTGCCCGATCTCCTGCTGCGCGGCCGACTGCGACACCGCCAGGTACTGGCAGCCCGCGCCCTCGGGGAGGGAGGCCAGGCCGGAGGTTTCGGTGCGGTCGAAGACCCACTGCACCGGCGAGCCGACCGCGGCGAAGAACGGGCGGCGCAGCACCTTGCGGTCGTAGACGACATGGAGGTTGAGGATCGGCGCGGTGCCGATGTCGAGCAGCCGGTCCTGGTCGTCGAGGGTGTCCTCGGGCAGCAGGGCGTGGGTCTCACGCTGCGGCAGGGCCGTCACGACGGTGCCGGCGTCGAGCGGGTCGGTGGCGTCCGGCCCGTCGGAGACCGCGACGCGCCAGCCGGACTCCGTACGGGTGAGGCCGGTGGCACGGGTGCGCAGCAGGACGCGGACGCCGGCCTTCTCCAGGGCGGTGCGGGCGAGGGTGTCGTGGACGTCGCCGAGCGGGACCCTGGCCCAGCCGATGTCGGCGGCGCCGGGCGCGGAGAGCAGACCGGTCTTGAAGACCTTGGCGGCGAGGCCGAGGGAGGCGCCGGACGCGGTGGCGTTGAGGGTGGCGACGCCGACGAGGTCCCACAGCGCCTCGACGGCGCGGGCCGACTGGCCGTGGCGCCGCAGCCAGCTGCCGAAGTCGACCGCGTCGAGCGCCGGGTCGTCGAGGTCGAGGCCCTTGAGCGCAAGGGTGGCGCGGACCACGGAGGCACGGTCGGCGGGCGTCAGGTGCGGGTAGCGGGCGAGGCTGCCCGCGAGGTGCAGCGGGACGGGCAGCGCGGTGCGCCGCAGGCGTCCCAGCCGCATGCGGTCGGCGTCGAGGACGGGGACGTCCATCCGGTCCTGGAGCGGCACCATGCCGGTGGCGCCGAGCCGTTCCAGGAAGGCGCCGTAGGCGGTGCAGCAGCGCAGGAAGACGTGCTGGCCGTTGTCGACGCTCAGCTCGCCGCTGCCGAACTCGCGGCGGAAGGAGAAGACCAGGCCGCCCAGGCGCGGGCGGCCCTCGACGAGGGTGACGCGCGCCCCGGCGTCGGCGAGCGCCAGCGCGGCCGCCGTACCGGCCAGCCCGCCGCCGACCACCACCGCGCCGCCGGTGCGCCGTGCTCCGGCTGTCATGTGTCCTCCCCCGATACCGTCCTCAGGGACGCGGTGATCACCCGGAGGGTTGCCCCGGGTACCGCGGGGCGCGGCTGCCGGGTTCCCGGGTGGCTGTGCCGTGCGGTGGTGCGGTCGTGCATCAGCGCCTCCCGGCGATGCGGCGGCCGGCCGCGCGGGCGTCCAGACCCGACAGGCCGCGCACCGCGACGAACGCCTTCTCGCGGCCCGGCAGCGACACCCGGCCACGGAGTACGGCTTCCGGGTCGTCGGCGATGCGGGTCAGCAGCCGGTGGTAGATCCCGGCCATCGCGGCGACACAGGCGCCGCTGCGGCGGTCGAGCATCGGCAGCAGCTGGAAGCCCTCGGCGAAGAGCGCGCGGGCGCGGGCGGCCTCGTAGTGCACCAGCCCGGCGAAGTCCGCGCCCGGCGGCGGCACCGGCGCGTCGAACCCGGCCGAGCAGCCGAACTTCGCGAGGTCCTCGGAGGGCAGGTAGGTGCGGCCGTTGGCGGCGTCCTCGCGGACGTCGCGCAGGATGTTGGTGAGCTGCAGGGCGAGGCCGAGGGTGTCGGCGTACTCGGGGGCGCGCGCGGCGTCCGGTGCGCCGGGCACCGTGCCGAACACGCCGAGCGAGAGCCGCCCGATGGCCCCGGCGACGCAGCGGCAGTAGAGCTTCAGCTCGTCCCAGGTGCGGTAGGTCTCGCCGCGGACGTCCATCAGGACGCCGTCGATCAGCTCGTCGAGACCGACCAGGGGCAGCGGGAAGCGCCGGGCGGCGTCGGCGAGGGCGACGGCAACCGGATCGGTGTCGTCCTCCTCGATCTCGCCGTCCTTGATACGGCCCAGCAGCGCCCGGGTGTCCTCCAGCCGGACGCGCTTGGCCTCCGGCTCCAGCAAGCCGTCGCCGATGTCGTCGACGCGGCGGGAGAAGGCGTAGAGCGCCGACATGGCCTGCCGCTTGGCTGCCGGCAGCAGCCGGATGCCGTAGGCGAAGTTCCGGGCCTGATGCCCGGTGACGGCCTCGCAGTAGCGGTATGCGGCGAGCACCGGCGCGGATGTCTGTGCGGTTTCCTCCACGGTCCGACTCACCCCTCTCTTCGCAATGTCGCCCCCACCTCGCGCAGCAGGCTGAGCTTGGTCGGCTTGGGCGGTCCGGGGAGTACGTCGTGGTCGGCGGCGGCGATGGCCCGCAGCGCGGCACGCCCGCCGCCGACGAAACCGGCCAGCAGCAGCCGCAGGCGGCCGTGCACGCTGCCCACCAGGGGGGCTCCGGCGTCCAGCAGCCGGGCGGCGCGGTCCGCCTCGTGGGCGATCAGCGCGCGCACGGCGGGACCGGCGTGCGGGGCGGCGAGGTCCGCCTCGGTGACGCCGAAGCGCTTCCGGCTCTCCTCGGGAAGGTAGATCCGGTCGCGGGCCAGGTCCTCGGGGACGTCCTGGAGGTGTTCGACGATCTGCAGCGCGGTGCAGATCTCGTCGGAACGCCGGACGCGTTCGGGGCTGGTGGTGCCGGTGATGCCGAGGACGAGACGGCCGACGGGGTTGGCGGACAGCTCGCAGTACGCGTCGAGGTCCGCGGCGGTCGCATAGCGCGAGATCCGCTGGTCCTGGCGGTTCGCCTCGATCAGGCCGAGGAAGGGCTCGGGGGTCAGCCCGCAGCGGCGGACGGTCGGGCCCAGGCGGCGCAGGAGCGGATGGCGGGGGCCGGGGGCACGGTCGCTGAAGACGCGGTACAGGTCCGCTTCGAGGGCGTCGAGCAGCGCGGGGCGGTCGTCGGCACGGTCGCGCTCCAGCCCGAGGAGGACGGCGTCGCCGCCACCGGGGGCGAGGTCGCCGTCGCCGATGTCGTCGACCAGGCGGGCATAGCCGTAGATCGCCATGAGGTCTCCGCGCCAGGCGCGGGGCAGGAAGAAGGGCGCGACCGGGAAGTTCTCGTGAGCGGCCTGGTCGAGGACGGCGCGCGAGGGATCGTCCACCGGCCGGCCGGCGGGGGCCTGGGCCGTTTCTCGGCTCACCGAAGTCTGCCCGGCACGTTTCGGAGCCGGAGCGATCCAGTAGCCATTGCCGTCACGTCTCCCGTTCTACACCGCCAAGCTAAAACATCCCATTTCGGACACGCCACAGGTAACGGCACGCCCGACGGGACCGTTCGACGCTCACGAATGGCGAGCATTGCCCGACTTATACCACTTATTCTGATCAGTACCCGTACAGCTTACGCCGTGGATCTTCGCGACGGATGACCGGGTCCCGCACCCCCGGACCACGCCCGGCACCACGCCGCGCGAGGCCCAACCACCCTCCGACCGGTGGGGGTTGGCCGGTCCATGACGGCCGCAGGGCCCCCGCGAACGTCACGCGGGGGCCCGGGCCGGAGGCGGACTACTTGCCCGACTCCTTTTCGTACGCCTTGATGACCTCGTCGGTCGGGCCGTCCATCAGCAACTCGCCCTTCTCCAGCCACAGCACCCGGTCGCAGGTGTCCCTGATCGACTTGTTGTTGTGGCTGACCAGGAAGACGGTACCGGCCTCCTTGCGCAGCTCGCGGATGCGGGCCTCGGAGCGCTTCTGGAACTTGCGGTCGCCGGTGGCCAGCGCCTCGTCGATCATCAGCACGTCGTGGTCCTTCGCCGCCGCGATGGAGAACCGCAGACGGGCCGCCATACCGGACGAGTAGGTGCGCATCGGCAGCGAGATGAAGTCGCCCTTCTCGTTGATGCCCGAGAAATCGACGATGCCCTGGTAGCGCTCGCGGACCTGGTCGCGGGACATGCCCATCGCCAGCCCGCCCAGCACCACGTTCTTCTCGCCGGTCAGATCGTTCATCAGCGCGGCGTTCACGCCCAGCAGCGACGGCTGGCCGTCGGTGTAGACCTTGCCGCGCTCGGCCGGGAGGAGACCGGCGATGGCCCGCAGCAGCGTCGACTTGCCCGAGCCGTTGGAGCCGATCAGCCCGATGGCCTCGCCACGGTACGCGGTGAAGGTGACGCCCTTGACCGCGTGCACCTCGCGGACGCTGCCGCCCGGCTTGCGGCGGATGATGCGGTTGAGCGCCGCGGTGGCGCTGCCCTTGCCGCCGCCGCCGTAGACGCGGTAGACGACGTGCAGATCGTCGGCGATCACGGTGGGGGTGACCGGGGCAGCCTGCGCGGCGGCACCGGTGTCCTGCTGCTGCTCAGCCACGGCCGTAACGCTCCTCAGCCTTCCAGAAGTACACAAAGCCTGCGGCGCCGATGAGCAGCGCCCAGCCGAGGGCCAGCGCCCAGACGTGCGGCGGCAGGTCGGCGTGGTTGAAGCCGTGACCGAGCAGCGAGTACCGCATCAGGTCGATATAGACCGACGCCGGGTTCGACGCCAGCAAGTTGATCAGCCACTCGGCGGCGTGCTTGTTCCGCAGCTGCTCGGTCAGGTTGTACATGACGCCGGACGCGTACATCCACGTCCGCATGAGGAACGGCAGCAGCTGCGCCAGGTCCGGGGTCTTCGCACCGGCGCGCGCCATGATCATGGCCAGACCGGTGTTGAAGACGTACTGGAGGACGAGCGTGGGGAACACCAGCAGCCACGACATCGACGGGTAGTGCCCGAACCCGAGCAGGACGATGACCAGCACGATCATCGAGAACAGCAGCTGCTGGAGCTGCTGGAGCGCGAACGAGATCGGCAGCGAGGCGCGCGGGAAGTGCAGCGCACGCACCAGCCCGAGGTTGCCGGAGATCGCCCGGACACCGGCCATCGCCGAGCTCTGGGTGAAGGTGAAGACGAAGACACCGGTCACCAGGAACGGGATGTAGACGTCGTTCGACATGCTGCCCCGGCCGCCCATGAGCAGACCGAAGATGAAGTAGTACACCAGCGCGTTGAGCAGCGGCGTCGCCACCTGCCAGACCTGGCCCAGCTTCGCCTGGCTGTACTGCGCGGTCAGCTTGGCGCTGGAGAAGGCGGCGATGAAGTGGCGCCGGTCCCACAGCTGCCGGACGTATTCGAACAGGCCGGGCCGGGCTCCGCTCTGCGACAGCCCGTACTTCTGGGCCAGCTGGGCAGGGGTGAGCCCCTCGTCGGGGGATGGCGGGGCACTCATGGCGACCGCACCGTCGTGCGTGGTCTCGCTCACAGTTGACACTTTCGTCCTCAAGGTGCGCTGCCGGGGCCACGCCCCGGCTCGCGCCTGATGCTCTCGGATATTGAGCTTGTCAGATGACGGGAGGGCGACCCAGCCGGGTCAGGCGCCACACGGTACGCCACTTCATGGGACGCCTCGGGCCGCAAGGGGTCGTCCAGCCCTCCTTGAAACCGGCCAGCCAGACGCGCAGCGCCGGCCAGGAGGGGCGCCGGGCCAGGGTCAGCAGGAACCAGACACCGAGATAGACCGGAACCAGCAGAGCGGGCAGATTGCGCCGCGCCAGCCAGACGCGGTTCCGGGCCACCATCCGGTGGTAGACCGCGTGCCGGCTCGGCGCCATCGTCGGATGGAGCAGCAGCATGTCCGCGCGGTAGTCGACCAGCCAGCCCGCGTCCAGCGCGCGCCAGGCCAGATCGGTCTCCTCGTGCGCGTAGAAGAAGTCGTCGGGCAAGCCGCCGACCTGCGCGAACACCGCCGTACGGGCCGCGTTGGCGCCGCCGAGGAAGGTGGTCACGCGCGAGGAGCGCAGCGGGTCGGACGCGCGCAGCCGCGGGACGTGGCGGCGCTGGGTCTCCCCGGTGTCCGGGTCGGCGATCCGGAAGCTGATGATGCCCAGCTTCTCGTCCGCGGCGAACGCCTGGCGGCACAGCTCGGCGGTGTCCGGCCGGGCCAGCAGGCCGTCGTCGTCGAGGAAGAGCAGGATGTCGACGTCGGTGCCGCCGGGGCCGAACGCCTCGATGCCGACGTTGCGGCCCGCCGGGATGCCGACGTTCTCCGGCAGCTCGACGGTCCGCACCGTCAGCCCGGGGACGTCCAGCTCGGGCAGGGGTGAGCCGTTGCCGACCACCACCACCTCGACCGGATCGCCCTCCTGCCCGGCGACCGAGTCCAGCAGCGCGCGCAGTTCCTCGGGGCGGTTGCCCATGGTGAGGACCACCGCGCCGACCGTCATCTTCTGAGGGGTCTTCGTCACTTGAGCCTGCTGGAAGCGAGGATGGACACGAGATGGAGCAGCGTCTGGAGCAGCGCGATACCGGCGAGCACCGCGACGCCGAGCCGCGAGAAGAAGAGATCGCCCCGGACGGTGTCCACGATCGCGAGGACCAGGATCAGCAGGGACGCCTCGACGCCGAGGACCAGCCGGTGGAACTTGAGGGCCGCGGCCGCCTTACGCGCCAGCGCCACACCGGAGGAGCGCGGCTCGGACGCCGCCTCCTTGACCGGCGGCAGGCCCTGCTGGTGCCGGGCCACGCCGACGAGGTCCGTCTCCGCCTTGATCATGATCGCGCCGAGGGCGGCGAGGGTGCCGAGGAAGGCCCACAGCCAGTCGATGCGGCCCGTGCCCCACAGATCGGCGGCGCGCAGGCCGAAGCCGACCAGGACCGCGGCGTCGCACAGGTAGGCGGCGACGCGGTCCAGGTAGACCCCGGACATCGAGTACTGCTTCTTCCAGCGGGCGATCTCACCGTCGACGCAGTCGAACAGCAGATACAGCTGGACCATCACCACGCCGAGCACGGCGCCCCAGATCCCCGGCACCAACAGGGCCGGGGCGGCGAGGGCACCGGCGACGGTCATCACGTAGGTCAGCTGGTTGGGCGTGACTTTCGTGGTCACCAGGTGCCGGTCGATGCGGAGGGAGACCTCGCGCATGTAGAGCCGACCGGCCCAGTGCTCGCCGCTCCGCCGGTCCTTCACGCCCGGAGGGTGAACGACCGGCCGGAGTTCAGCTACGGATGGTTTTGGCATAGTCGGCGTATGCGTCCCTGATCTCGTCGGTGGACAGGTCCAGGTGTTCCAGGATGGTGTACCGGCCGGGCCGGGTCTTCGGGGCGAACTCGACGACCTGGACGAACTCCTCGTCCGTGAAGCCGATCTCGCCCGGCGTGACCGGCAGGCCGTGCCGCTGGAGCGCCTCGACCATCAGCGCGGACATCTCCGCGTCCCCGCGCAGGTGCGTGGCGAATGCGGCACCGAGGCCGCACTGCTCGCCGTGGCTCGCCGCCCGCTTGGGGAAGAGGATGTCGAAGCCGTGGTTGATCTCGTGGCAGGCACCGGAGGCCGGCCGGCTGTCGCCCGCGACGGACATCGAGATGCCGGTGAGGACGAGGCCCTCGGCCAGCACCTGGAGGAACTTGTCGTCGCCGACACCGCCGGGGTGACGCAGCACGGCCTCACCGGCCTGGCGCGCCATCGCGGCGGCCAGCCCGTCTATCGCCTCGCCGTTCTCCTGGTGGGCCAGCTCCCAGTCCGCGACCGCGGAAATGTTGGAGATGGCGTCACCGATACCGGAGCGGACGAAGCGGACGGGCGCCTCACGGATGATGTCGAGGTCGATGACGACGGCGATCGGGTTCGGCACACCGTAGGAGCCGCGGCCCGCGTCGTTGTCGAGCGTGGCGACCGGCGAGCACAGGCCGTCGTGCGACAGGTTCGTCGCGACGGCGACGAGCGGCAGGCCGATCCGCGCCGCGGCGTACTTGGCGCAGTCGATGATCTTGCCGCCGCCGAGGCCCACGACGGCGTCGTAGTGCCCCTTCTTCATGGCGTCGCCGAGCTTGATCGCGTCGTCGAGCGTGCCGCCGCCGACCTCGTACCAGTCCGCGCCGGGCAGCGCGGGGGACAGCCGCTCCCGCAGCCGGGCGCCCGAACCGCCGGAGATGGCGATCGCGAGCTTCCCGGATGCGGAGATGCGCTGATCGGCCAGGAGGCCCGCCAGGTCGTCCAGGGCGCCGGCGTTGATGTCGACGACGACCGGGGACGGAATGAGGCGGGTCAGTACTGGCATGCGATCTCACGGCCCTTCGCGAGGTCGTCGTGGTTGTCGATCTCGACCCACACGACATCGCCGATGGGGGCCACGTCGACCTGGAAGCCGCGGTTGACCAGCTCCTGGTAGCCGTCCTCGTAGTAGAGGTCGGGGTCGCGCTCGAAGGTGGTCTTGAGGGCGTCGGCCAGCTCGGCGGCGGCGGAGCCCTCGATGAGGGTGACGCCGATGTACTCGCCGGTCGCCTCGGCCGGGTCCATCAGCTTGGTGATCTTCTGGACGCCCTTGGCGGGGTCGACGACGACCTTCATCTCCTCGTCGGCGAGCTGCTTGACGGTGTCCAGCGCGAGGATGATCTTCTGGCCGTTGCCGCGGGCGGCGAGCAGCGTCTTCTCGACGGAGACCGGGTGCACGGTGTCGCCGTTGGCGAGGATCACGTCGTGCGTGAGGGCGTCACGGCCGCACCACAGGGAGTAGGCGTTGTTCCACTCCTCGGCCTTGTCGTTGTCGATGAGCGTCAGCTTGAGACCGTACTTGGCCTCCAGCGCGGCCTGGCGCTCGTAGACGGCTTCCTTCCTGTAGCCGACGATGATCGCGACCTCGGTCAGGCCGATCTCGGCGAAGTTGCCGAGCGTCAGGTCCAGGATGGTCGTGTCCCCATCAACCGGCACCAGCGCCTTGGGCAGGGTGTCGGTGTAGGGGCGCAGACGCCGTCCGGCGCCGGCGGCCAGCACGAGGCCGATCATGCGGGTTCTCCTTCATCGTGTACGGCGGGTGCGCCGGTCTTCGCGGCACGCACCCAGAAGCGGATGCTCTCGACGAGCACCAGCAGACCCAGCGCGCCGGCGAGCACCGCGAGCGCGAGGGGGAAATCAGAGGGGGACAGCAGAGCGGCGAGGACGGTGACCACGAGGATCCGCCCCTCGCTGCCGCCGGCGGCCCGCACCAGCCAGCGCGGCGGCGCGCCGCTGCCGCCGCGGATGCGGTAGACCGCGTCGTAGTGATGGTAGGCGACCGCTGCGACCAGCCCGAATGCCGCGGGCAGCGCGCCGTGCGCACCGCTGCGGGCGGCGAGGACCAAGATCGTGACGTACTCGGCGACGCGCAGGAACGGCGGCACCAGCCAGTCCAGGGCGCCCTTGAGCGGGCGGGCCACGGCGGCGCCGGTCAGCAGCGCGGCGCAGCAGGCGAGGCCCACGGTCGGCCAGGACGCCGGATCGTCCTCGAAGATCACCGCGCTCAGCAGGACGGCGGCGGCGAGGAACGCCATGGCCGGGGCGAGGAACGAGCCGGTGCGGCCGCGACCGCGCATGGGGCGGGCGATCAGCTCGGCGAGTGCGCCGGTGTCGGCGAGGTCCGCCAGCGCGCGGGCGGCGCGGTCGGTGCGCCGGGCCCGGCGGGTCAGCGAGCGCAGCACGCGTCCGGCGGTGGTGTAGCAGGCCGCCAGCGCGCAGCCGATCAGCAGCACGGAGAAGACGATGCGGGGCGTGGTGCAGGCGGTGAGGACGGCGATCAGCGCCCAGCGCTCACCGATCGGCAGCACGATCATCCGGCGCGCCCAGACGGTCCAGCCGACGCTGTCGAGCCGGTCGGAGAGGGCGGCGGTGGGGCTGGTGTTGGCCCTGGCGTCGTGGTTGGCCTCGTTGAACGAGAAGTCGACGACATGACGGCAGGTCTGGAGGATCATCGCGCCGAGCGCCAGTGCCCAGACGTCATCGCCGCCGCGGGCGGCGCCGAGGGCGAGACCGGCGTAGTACGCGTACTCCTTGGCCCGGTCGAAGGTGGCGTCGAGCCAGGCGCCCATCGTCGAGTACTGCAGGGAGTAGCGGGCGAGCTGCCCGTCGGTGCAGTCGAGGACGAAGGAGAGGAGGAGCAGGACACCGGCGGCGACGAAACCGCCGCGGGTGCCGGTGGCCGCGCAGCCCGCCGCGATCAGCGCGGTGAGCAGCGAGGCGGTGGTGACCTGGTTCGGGGTCAGGCCACGCCGTGCGCACCAGCGGGCGAGGTAGCGGGAGTACGGGCTGATGCAGTGCGTGGTGAAGAACCCGTCGCGGGACTTGACCGCGCTGCGCAGCCGTACCGCCTCCTCGTCGACCGCGGCGACGGCCTCGTGGGCCTCCTCGCGGCGGGCCGGGGTGAGCGGGACGGCGGCGACGAGGCTGCCCGGCTCGATGCGCTGGAGGCCGATGTCGGCGCGTTCCAGGGCGTCGGTCAGGGTGCCGGTGAGGACGTCGGTGAGGTGGGCGCTTCCGGCGCCGACGGGCATCCGGGCGGCCGCGCGGTCCAGCGTGGCGCGGGCCGCGGGCTGCGCGGTGAGCGCGCCCTCGACGGCGGCGGCCGGGAAGCGGGGGTCGGTGAGCGCGAGGCGCAGGGTGTGCCGGTGGCCGACGAAGCGGGGGTCCACGACGGCGATCCGCTCATGGGCGGGGACCGCGGCGATCAGCTCGGCCGCGGACGCGGGGTCCTGTGCCGTACGGATGTCGAAGCCCAGCGCACGCAGATCGCCTTCGAGCGGCGACCCGGCGACCGGCGGACCGGTGAGGATGGCGGTCGACAGACGAACTCACTCCTTGAATGCTGACAAGGCCGCGCCGGCCGGTCCGCATTCGGCACGAACTACCCGGGCAGTGGGCGCGGCACACCTCGCCCCGTGGGGCCGGTGGCACGTCGGCAGAGGCTATCGGATGCGGGTTGAGGCCGTTCACCGCGGATTCACCGCACGATCGGGTGACCGACGGCTGCGCCTGCCGCGATCATCATGGTGGATCGGGTGGCGCCGGAACAACTGGCGACCGGTGCGGCGGCACGTTCCGGCGCCGGTTATGCGGGGGCTGGTCACGGGTGGTGCGGGTTGATCCGTGACGCGTCCGGCACATCCCGGGAGCCGCGCGGGTGCCCTGGCCGGAGGCGTGCGCCGGTTTCTCGGGGCCCGCGCGGGATGTGGACCTTCTCACGGGCGGACGGGGACGGGGCCCGGCGACGCGGGCACACCGCCGCGCGGCGCCTGAACCGTGACGGGGACGGCGGTGGGGCAGACTTGGCGTCGAAGACCGACGACAAGGATGGGCATGCCGATCACACCTGCCAACGGACAGACCGCCGAGCTCGCGGCGGTGAACGCACCGGACGGCGCCGCCGGGCCGATCATGCTGGAGCTGGTCGACGAGGACGGTGCGACGATCGGCACCGCGGAGAAACTCGCCGCCCATCAGGCCCCCGGGCAGCTGCACCGCGCGTTCTCGGTCTTCCTCTTCGACGAGCAGGGGCGGCTGCTGCTGCAGCGCCGGGCACTGGGGAAGTACCACTCCCCCGGCGTGTGGTCCAACACCTGCTGCGGCCATCCGTACCCGGGCGAGAAGCCGTTCGCGGCGGCCGCGCGCCGGACGGCGGAGGAGCTGGGGCTGGCGCCGTCGCTGCTGGCCGAGGCGGGCACGGTGCGCTACAACCACCCGGACCCGGCGTCCGGCCTGGTGGAGCAGGAGTACAACCACCTCTTCGTCGGGCTGGTGCGCCAGGTGCCGGAGCCGGATCCGGCGGAGATCGGCGAGATCGCGTTCGTGACGCCGCAGGAGCTGGAGAAGCGGCACGCCGAGGGTCCGTTCTCCGCGTGGTTCATGACCGTGCTGGACGCGGCACGTCCGGCGGTGCGGGAGCTCACGGGGGCCGCGGCGGGCTGGTAGGCCGGTAGCAGCAGGCCACGGCGGGTGGGCCGGGAGGCGTCCTCACAGGTCGAGTGTGGGGAGTGGGCCGGCCCGGCCCGGCCCACCGAACACAAGTCAGCGCCAATCGGCACCCGACCGATTCAGCGGGTTTTACTCACTCGGATGACCGATTCTGTCGCTTCTGCTTCTTCGTCAGGGAGCTCCAGGGCGCGGCGGACGCATGTTCCGAGCCATTCGCCACGCCCTGCCCCGTCCGGCCCGGCCCGTGGCGGGCCTCGTCGTACCGGCCCTCCTCGACCATGCCGACGATCCGGCGTCCGCCGAACCCCATCGCGAAGAGGCCGAGGCCGTCGAAGAGCAGCGCGAGGGAGATGAAGATGCCCAGCACATAGCGGCTGCTGTGCGGCCAGTTGCTGAGCACCAGGATGCCCAGCAGGAGGTCGAAGACGCCCTGCACCAGCGTCCAGCCGAACTGCGGCCCGCGCACCACCACCCCGCCGACCAGCCGGTATACGCCGCCGGTCAGGAAGAGCAGCGCGGCGAACATCGTCAGCGCCGCCGCGGTCACATCGGGCCGGACGATCACCACGACACCGGCGGCGAGGTTCAGCGCCGCCACGATGACCGCCAGCCAGACGAAGTTCGACCCCCGCGCCTGGAGGGCGTGCAGCAGCCCCACCGCGCCGCCGATCAGCAGCAGCCAGCCGAAGAGCAGCATCGAGGTGAGGGTGGCGAGACCTGCGTACGCCAGGCCGACCGCGCCCGCGATGACCAGGACGATGCCGAGCGCCATCAGCCTGCCGAAGCCGCGGCCCAACTCGGCGGAGCGCTGCTCCGGCGTACGGTCGCGAGCGGATCTGCCGGTCATCGCCGCCTCCTCCAAAAGCCCACTTCGTCCCGGTATACCGCGTTTCGGCGGGCGGGGCAGAGCGAGCGGGGGACGGGAACGGCGAAGGCCCGGTGCCTGGGCACCGGGCCTTCGCCTGTGAGTAGCGGGGACAGGATTTGAACCTGCGACCTCTGGGTTATGAGCCCAGCGAGCTACCGAGCTGCTCCACCCCGCGTCGGTTCGCCCCACCATACGGGCCGCCCGGCGCAGGACCAAATCGATGATCGGAAACCGCCCCGCCGCTGGTCACCGCGTCACACCGCCCGGTCGGTGACCGTCCCGGCGTCGACCTCGATCCGGCGGGTGGTGTGCACCGCGTCCAGCATCCGCCGGTCGTGTGTGACCAGCAGCAGCGTGCCGCCGTACGACGCGAGCGCGGACTCCAGCTGCTCGATGGCCGGGAGGTCGAGGTGGTTGGTCGGCTCGTCCAGGACGAGGAGGTTGACGCCCCGGCCCTGGAGGAGGGCGAGGGCGGCACGGGTCCGCTCCCCCGGCGACAGGGTGTCCGCCGGACGCAGCACATGCGCCGACTTCAGCCCGAACTTCGCCAGCAGGGTGCGTACGTCGGCGGGGGCCATCTCCGGTACGGCGGCGCGGAAGGCGTCCATCAGCGGGGCGTCGCCGGTGAAGAGGCCGCGGGCCTGGTCGACCTCGCCGACCACCACGCCGGGGCCCAGCGCCGCCGCGCCCGCGGCCAGCGGCAGCCGGCCGAGGAGCGCGGCGAGCAGCGTCGACTTGCCGGAGCCGTTGGGGCCGGTGATCGCGACCCGGTCGCCCCAGTCGATCTGGAGGTCCACCGGACCGAAGCGGAAGGTGCCGCGTTGCGCCTCGGCGCCGCGCAGGGTGGCCACCACGGATCCGGCGCGGGGCGCGGCGGCGATCTCCATCCGCAGCTCCCACTCCTTGCGGGGCTCCTCGACGACGTCGAGCCGGTCGATCAGGCGCTGGGTCTGCTTCGCCTTGGCCGCCTGCTTCTCCGTGGCCTCCACCCGGCCCTTGCGGGCGATCTTGTCGTTGTCGGGGGCCTTGCGGCGGGCATTGCGGACGCCCTTCGCCATCCAGTTGCGCTGGGTGTGCGCGCGGGTCTCCAGCGACGCCTTGGTGTCGGCGTACTCCTCGTACTCCTCGCGGGCGTGGCGCCGGGCCCGCTCGCGCTCCTCCAGGTAGGAGGCGTAGCCGCCGCCGTAGGTGTTGACCTGCTGCTGGGCGAGGTCCAGCTCGACGACGCGGGTGACGGTTCGGGTCAGGAACTCGCGGTCGTGGCTGACCAGGACCGTCCCGGCGCGGAGCCCGGAGACGAAGTCCTCCAGGCGGCGCAGTCCGTCGAGGTCGAGGTCGTTGGTCGGCTCGTCGAGGAGGAAGACGTCGTAGCGCGACAGGAGCAGGGAGGCGAGGGAGGCGCGGGCGGCCTGGCCGCCGGAGAGGGCGGTCATCGGCCGGTCGAGGCCGGTGGTCAGGCCCAGCTGGGCGCAGGTCTCCTCGGACCGTTCGTCGAGGTCGGCGGCGCCGAGGGCGAGCCAGCGCTCCAGCGCGGTGGCGTACGCGTCGTCGGCGCCGGGGCGCTCGTCGACCAGCGCCTGGGTGGCGGCGTCGAGATCGGTCTGGGCGCGGGCGACGCCGGTGCGGCGGGCGAGGAAGGCACGGACCGACTCGCCGGGGCGGCGGTCGGGCTCCTGCGGGAGGTGGCCGACGGTGGCGGTGGGCGGACTGAGGGCGAGGGCGCCCTGCTCCGGGGTGTCCAGCCCGGCGAGCAGACGCAGCAGCGTCGACTTGCCCGCGCCGTTGGCGCCCACGAGTCCGATCACATCGCCGGGGGCGACGACCAGATCCAGGCCGGAGAAGAGGACGCGTTCACCGTGGCCGGCGGTGAGGTCTTTGGCGACGAGAGTGGCTGACATCAGACCACCGATCGTAGCGGCCCGGCCGCCGGTGGTCCCTCTAATATCCGGGCATGGAACCGGGCCTGAACACGCATGTCAGCGACGGCACAGCGACCGTCGTCCTCAGCAATCCCGCCAAGCGCAACGCGATGACGCCACGGATGTGGCGGGAGCTGCCCCCGCTGCTGGCACGGCTGGCCGCGGACGGCGCGGTCCGGTCGCTGGTGCTGACCGGCGAGGGCGGGACGTTCTGCGCCGGTGCGGACATCGCGTCGCTGCGGCAGGGCGCGGGCGAGGCGCAGCAGCTGTCGGTCGCGGCGGAGGAGGCGGTGGCGGCCTTTCCCCGGCCGACGCTGGCGGCGATACGGGGGCACTGCGTGGGCGGCGGCGCGCAGTTGGCGGCCGCCTGCGATCTGCGGTTCGCCGAGGAGGGCGCGGTGTTCGGGGTGACTCCGGCCAAGCTGGGCGTGGTCTATCCGGCATCGGCCACCCGGCGGCTGGTGCGCCTGGTGGGGCTGTCGGCCGCCAAGTACCTGCTGTTCTCCGGGGAGTTGATCGACTGTGCGCGGGCGCTGCGGACCGGGCTGGTCGACGAGGTGAGCGCGGCGGACGGGCTGGACGCGCGGATCGCGGAGTTCACCGCGGTGCTGGCGAGCCGGTCGTCGATGACGCAGACGGCGGCGAAGGAGCTGGCCGACGGCGTGTGGGACGTCCCGCCGGAGGAGGCCGTCCGCCGGGCCGCGCACTGGGCGGCCCGGGCGCACGCCGGCGGCGACACGGCGGAGGGGGGCCCCCGCGGGCGGGCTCGCACCGCCCGCGCCCCCCCGGCCGCGGGCGGAGTGGTGGGGGGGGGGGGGGGGGGGCCCCCCCCCCACCGCCCTTCCCGCCATACCAACGGGTCGGTAACCTGCCTGGCATGACCTCTGCGACCTCTCTGGCGCCGCGCGCCGGACGGCACTGCCACCACGTCGTCAACCCGTTCCACTCGACGCACTACTTCTCCCCCGACCTCGGCGCCGAGCTGGCGAAGACCGGGATCGAGAACCGCAGCGCCGGGTACTTCGCCGTCCGCGCCGCCGCCATGGGCGCGGTCGGCCCCGGCACGGTCACCGCGACGTTCTACAACTTCAGCCACGCCCTGGTCGCCCGGCACGTCCCCGCCGTCTGGGACACCGTCACGCCCGAGGCCGTCCTGGAGGCGCGGCTGCGGGCGGCCGACACCACGCTGCGGCGGCTGCTGGGCGAGCAGGCGCTGGAGTCGCCGGAGATGGCCGAGGCGGCGGAGCTGGCACTGCGCGCCGCCGGGGCGGGCACCCGGTACGCCCGGCCGCTGTTCGCCGCCCACGCCGATCTGCCGGTCCCGGACGCCCCGCACCTGGCGTACTGGCACGCCGCGACGCTGCTGCGCGAACACCGCGGCGACGCCCATCTGATGGCGCTGCTCGACGCGGAACTGGACGGCCTGGAGGCGCTGGTCACCCATCACGCCAGCGGCCGCGGCATGAGCTACCTGGGCGTCATGCGCACCCGCGGCTGGACCGAGGAGGAGTGGGCCGCCGCGCAGGAGCGGCTGCGCGGGCGCGGACTGCTGGACGCCGGCGGCGAGTTGACCGAGGCCGGGCTGCGGCTGCGCGAGGACCTGGAGGACACCACCGACCGGCTGGACCGGGCACCGTACGAGCACCTCGGCGCCGAGGGCGTGGCGCGGCTCACCGAGATCGGTGGGGCGTTCACCCAGGCGGCGATGGCGGCGGGCGCGTTCCCGGCGGAGCTGTTCGGCCGGTAGGCCCCGCTCTCCGGCCGATCACCGGCCGCACGCCCGTCCGCCGTTCCCGTACGGGAGCGCCGGGCGGGCGTGCGCCTTCTCACACCCCGGCGCTCCCGGCCGGGCGGTGCGACACCGCGGCCGGTGAACCTGCACAATGCAGGCTCAAGCGAGCGCGGGAAGGCGGGTCTGGTTCAACGTGACGGCATCCACCGAGGTCATGGTGTCCATCGAAGCGAGGATCGCCGGGGAACTCGGCGTCAAGGAGCGGCAGGTGATGGCCGCGGTCGCGCTGCTGGACGGCGGCTCGACGGTCCCGTTCATCGCGCGCTACCGCAAGGAAGCCACCGAGATGCTCGACGACGCGCAGCTGCGCGCGCTGGAGGAGCGGCTGCGCTATCTGCGGGAGCTGGAGGAGCGGCGCACCGCGATCCTGGAGTCCGTACGGTCCCAGGGCAAGCTGGACGCGGCGCTGGAGGAGCGGATCCGGGGCGCGGAGTCCAAGGCGCGGCTGGAGGACGTCTACCTCCCGTACAAGCCGAAGCGGCGGACGAAGGCGCAGATCGCGCGGGAGGCGGGGCTGGAACCGCTCGCCGACGGTCTGCTGACCGACCCGTCGGTGGAGCCGCAGGCCGCCGCGGCGGCGTTCGTCTCCGCCGACAAGGGCGTCGCCGATCCGGCCGCGGCGCTGGAGGGCGCGCGGGCCATCCTGACCGAGCGGTTCGGCGAGGATGCGGACCTCATCGGTGAGCTGCGCGAGCGGATGTGGTCGCGCGGCCGGGTCGGCGCGAAGGTCCGCGACGGCAAGGAGGAGGCGGGCGCGAAGTTCGCCGACTACTTCGACTTCGCGGAGCCGTTCACCGACCTGCCCTCGCACCGGGTGCTGGCGATGCTCCGCGGGGAGAAGGAGGAGATCCTCGACCTCGCGCTGGAGCCGGACGCGGAGCCCGTCGAGGGCCGTACGTCGTACGAGCAGTCCATCGCCGCGAAGTTCCGGATCGCCGACCGCGGGCGGCCCGCCGACGGCTGGCTGCTGGACACCGTCCGCTGGGCCTGGCGCACCCGCGTCCTGGTCCACCTCGGCATCGATCTGCGGCTGCGGCTGCGCCAGGCGGCGGAGGACGAGGCGGTGCGGGTCTTCGCGTCCAACCTGCGCGATCTGCTGCTGGCGGCGCCCGCCGGGACGCGCGCGACGATGGGCCTGGACCCCGGTTTCCGTACCGGCGTGAAGGTGGCCGTGGTGGACGCGACCGGCAAGGTGACCGCGACCGAGACGATTTACCCGCATGTGCCGCAGCAGAAGTGGGACGCGTCGCTGGCCACGCTGGCGCGGCTGGCGAAGGAGCACGACGTCGAGCTGATCGCGATCGGCAACGGCACCGCCTCCCGCGAGACGGACAAGCTGGCCGCCGATCTGATCGCCGCGCAGCCGGAGCTGAAGCTGACGAAGGTGATGGTCTCCGAGGCGGGCGCGTCGGTGTACTCCGCCTCGGCGTTCGCCTCCCAGGAGCTGCCGGGGATGGATGTGTCGCTGCGCGGCGCGGTCTCGATCGCCCGGCGCCTCCAGGACCCGCTGGCCGAACTCGTCAAGATCGACCCGAAGTCGATCGGCGTCGGGCAGTACCAGCACGATCTGTCCGAGGTGAAGCTGTCGCGGTCGCTGGACGCGGTGGTCGAGGACTGTGTGAACGGCGTCGGCGTGGACGTCAACACCGCCTCCGCGCCGCTGCTCTCGCGGGTCTCCGGCATCAGCTCGGGCCTGGCCGAGAACATCGTCGCGCACCGCGACGCCAACGGCCCGTTCCGCTCCCGCAAGGCCCTCAAGGACGTGTCACGGCTCGGCCCGAAGGCGTACGAGCAGTGCGCGGGCTTCCTGCGGATCCGCGGCGGCAACGATCCGCTGGACGCCTCCAGCGTGCACCCGGAGGCGTACCCGGTGGTGCGCCGGATGGCCGGGGCGGCGGGCGGTGCGGTGGGCACGCTGATCGGCAACACCGCGGTGCTGCGGTCGCTGCGCCCGGCCGATTTCGTCGACGACGCGTTCGGTCTGCCGACCGTCGGCGACATCCTCCAGGAGCTGGAGAAGCCGGGCCGCGACCCGCGTCCGGAGTTCCGGACCGCGACGTTCAAGGACGGCGTGGAGAAGATCGGCGACCTCGCGGCGGGGATGATCCTGGAGGGCGTGGTGACCAACGTCGCGGCCTTCGGGGCGTTCGTGGACGTCGGTGTCCACCAGGACGGTCTGGTGCATGTGTCGGCGATGTCGAAGACGTTCGTCAAGGACCCGCGCGAGGTGGTCAAGCCCGGCGACATCGTGCGGGCCAAGGTCCTCGACGTCGACATCCCGCGCAAGCGGATCTCACTGACGCTGCGGCTGGACGACGAGCCCGGGCGCGACGGTAAGGCGGCCGGTGAACGGCGCGGCGGCGGTGAACGGCGCGACGGGCAGCGGCCGGGCGGACAGCGCTCCGGCGGGAGCGGCGGCGCACCCCGATCGGGCGGCGCACCCCGGTCGGGCGGCGCACCCCGGTCGGGCGGCGGCCGCGGCGGCGACCGCCGGGGCGGCCAGGGCCCCGCGCCCGCCAACGACGCGATGGCCGACGCGCTGCGCCGGGCCGGTCTGCTCGGCGGCGGCGAGGGCGGCGGCCGGCGGCGCTGAGCGGGGCCGGGGCCCGGCGGGCGTGGTGGGCCGTCCCCGCGGAGGCCCGGCCGGCGGGGAAGCCGAGCCATCGGTACCGGCCCACGGCCCAGCCGTGCGGCCCGGGCCCGTTCAGACCGCCCCCGTGTGGCCCCGCATCCGTTCCAGTTCGGCCGCCACGTCGGTGAGCGTGGCGCAGTCCGGGACGGGTGCGACCGGCCGGTCGTGAAGGTGCGGCAGGCGGCGGCCGGGGTCGGCCAGGGCACCGGCCATCGCGGACAGCGCCTCGCCCAGCCGGGCGGCCTCCTCGGGGCTGGGCCGCCGCGCACCGTGGTCGATACGGATCGCGGCGGCGGTCGCGGCGTCGACGATGCGTTCGGCGGCGGCGAGGATCGCGGGCCAGTCGGGGGTGCGGTCGCGGGCGGCGAGGAGTTCGGCGGCGGCGGTCTCGGCCGCCGTCCGGGCCTGGCCCAGGGCGTGGTAGGCGTTCCGGCGCAGCGCCAGCCGCTCGGCGGTGGTCCCGGCGCCGGGCTCGGCCGCCAGGACGTGCCGCAAGAACGCCTCGGTGGCGTGCAGCGCCGACACCGCCCGCTGCGCGATACCGCGGCGCGGATCGGCCAGGCGCGGCAGATGGCCGACGACGAGGACGATGCCGCAGGCGATGGCGGTGTCCGCGATCCGCTCCCCCGCCGCCTGGGGGTCGCCGCCCACCCAGACGAACGCCAGCACCATGAAGGTGATCGCCGAGGTCTGCAGCGCGAAGTGGCGGGTGGCGAACGGCAGCACCGCGCCGCCGATGCCCGCGGCGAGCGCCGGCCACCAGGAGCCGGGCAGCACCGCGCCGCCCAGCGCGAAGATCAGGACGCCCGCGACGGTCCCGGCGAAGCGGTTGACGGTCCGTGAGAACAGCGGGCCCAGATCGGGCTTGACCAGGAAGGTCGCGGTGGCCGGGAGCCAGTACCAGTGCTCGGGGTGGAGCAGCAGCGCGACCGCCGTGCTGGCACCGATGCAGACGGCGACGCGCAGCCCGTAGTCGCGGGCGGCGGGCCCCAGCAGATCGCGGCCGCGGCGGGTACGCCGGTCCAGGAACCCGCGGACCCGACCGGGCAGGGCGCGCCACCGGCCCGGGCGGCGCGGCCCGGATGCGGTGGGCGGCGACACCACCGGGGCCGGCCGGCCGGCCGGCGCAGGCTGCGCCGACGGTTCGTACGGCATCGACGCCGCGACCGGCCCGTACGGCGTCGAAGGCCCGTACGGCGTCGAAGGCCCGTACGGCGTCGAAGGCCCGTACGGCGCGGACGCCTCACGCGGCTCCTGCGCCCCGTACGCCGCCGACGGCTCCGACCGGGCGAAGACGACAGCGGCGGCCAGCAACGCGCGGTCGAAGGCGCCGCGCGCGGCCGAGCTGTTCGTGGGAGCGGAAAGGCGCCCGGGTGCCTCGCCGGTGCGCAGCGCCGCGGCGAACCGGCGGGGACTCTCCGCGACCGCGGCGGGCAGCGGGCGGCCCTCCCACAGGAGCGCCACGCTCGCCTCGCAGAGCGCGGTCGCCGCCGCGAACCGCTCGGCCAGCAGCGCCTCTTCGGCACGGACCGCGCGGCGCAGCAGCCGGTCGGTGAGGCGGCGCAGCCGCAACGCCTCGTCGGCCCGGTCCAGGGCTGAGGTCAGACGGCGCCGGGCCGGTTCCGCGCCCTCCCCTCCGATCGCGGTCAACGCATCGGCCAGCGCGTCGAAGACGGCGGCGACGGCGGCCCGCTCGCCGCCGAGGGCACCGCCGGCCGGCCGCGGGGAGCGCAGTACCAGCCGCAACAGCAGCAGCCAGGCGCAACCGGCGAGGACGTACAGGCTCTTCGCCCACGGCGCGCCGGGCAGCGGCATGCCCGCGCCGAGGACGGCGGTGGCCAGCATCTGCATCCCGGCGGTCGAGCGGACCGGCCCGGCCACGCTCGCGACGCCGGAGACGAAGGCGACGGCGCACAGCGCGGGCACCGTCCACCACCCGGCGTGCGCGGACTGCAGCGAGGCGCCGATCAGGGTGCCGAGGCCGCAGGCGAGGGCGGGCAGCCCGATGTGGACCATGCCGGTGCGCCGGGTGCCGGGCCGGTCGTTGACCCCGGCCATCATCGAGCCGAGCCCGGTCAGGACGCCGGGCACGGGGTGGCCGGTGGCGATCCCGGCGCCGAGCAGCGGGCCCGCGCAGAGCGCGCCGCGGACGACGGCGGGCCACGGCACGGGCAGGCGCTGCCAGCGGAACGGGTGGGCGAGCCAGGCGGGAACGGCCCGCGGGGCGCGGGGCATGTGCCTCCTCAGTCGACGGATGACGCACACGATCCGAGGGGCGACATCGGCCGACGGTGCTGGTCCCCAGCCTAAGGTCTGTCCCATCATCCCTGGTGAGGCGGCCCTTGGGGCGTGCCTCGGGCCCGGGGCGTTCGCCCGTCGCGCGCCGCCCCGCCGAAACCGCGCCCGCGCCCGAACCGGGCCCGGTCACCCGGTCGCGTACGCCGTCCGTGGGCGGGCCCACTCTCGCCCGGTCGGACGACAGCCGATAGCGTCCAGGCATGACGAGCGAGGCGAACGACATTCTGGTGATCGGTGGCGGTGTCATCGGTCTGACCTCGGCAATCGCGCTGGCCGAGGACGGGCACCGGGTGCGGCTGGTGAGCCGGGACCCGGCCGCCGACTCCACCTCGGCGGTGGCCGGCGGGCTGTGCTGGCCCTACCGCATCCGGCCCCACGGCCCCGCGGTGCGGTGGTCGCTGCGTGGCTTCGAGGTACTGGCGGAGCTCGCCGACCGGCCGCGGGAGACGGGTGCGCGGATGGTGGCCGGGACGATGACGGAGCCCGCGGCCACCGGCGGACCGGAGGCCGATGCCGATCCGCTCGCCGCCTGGTATGCGGCGGTGCCCGGCCTGCGGCGGGCCCGCCCCGACGAGGTGCCTGAGGGCCACACCGGCTGGCGGGCCCGGACCCCGCTCCTCGACATGCCGACGCATCTGCACTACCTGGAGCAGCGGCTGCGCGCGGCGGGCGGCGTGGTGGAGCGCGCCACGTTCACCTCGCTCGCCGAGGCGGGCCAGGAGGCGGCGACGGTGGTGAACTGCTCGGGCCTCGGCGCCCGTGAGCTGGTGCCGGACCCGCAGGTGCACCCGGTGCAGGGCCAGTTGGTCGTGGTCGCCGACCCGGGCGTCGAGGAGTGGTACGTCTCCGCCGCCTCGGGCGCCACGGACACGACGTATGTCCTGCCGCAGCCGTACGGCGTGGTGATCGGCGGCACCGCGCACGAGAACGCCTGGTCGACGGAGCCCGACCCGGCGGTGGCCGAGGCGATCGTGGCGCGCGCCGCCCGGCGGTTCCCCGCGCTCGCCGGGGCCGAGGTCCTGGCGCACCGGGTGGGGCTGCGGCCCGCCCGTGGAGCGGTCCGCCTGGAGGGCGAGCGGCTGCCCGGCGGCGCCTGGTGCGTGCACAACTACGGCCACGGCGGCGCGGGCGTCACCGTGGCCTGGGGCTGCGCCGACGAGGTCCGGCGGCTGGTCCGGGAGGCACCGGCGGCATAGCCAGGGGTGGCGCGACCGCCGGGCCGGGCCCCCGCGGGCGCGGGGGGCGCCGGGGGCCCGGTCCCCCCGGCGGCCCCCCCCCCCCCCGGGACCCCAGTGGGTTATGAGTGGGGGTTTAAAAAAAAGTGGC
>NZ_JBHYGX010000001.1:268951-374591 GCF_042739975.1 Streptomyces sp. NPDC059080 | reverse complement strand
GCGGCGCCGGGGGGGGGGGGGGGCGCTGGGCGGGGCGCGCGGGCGCGCGCGGGGGGGGGGGCGCGGGGGCGGCCGCCCCCCCGGCGCCCCGCCCCGGCGCTCCGGGTCCCGGAACCGCTCGGCGGCCCCGCTCCGCCGCGTCACGCATGTCGTTCATGTGTCAGCTGAGGCCATGGACATGACGAGGGGCGGGGGCGTACATAGGGTCGGAACGGTTCCACCACCCCTACGAGTTGGAGGACTCGGTGCGTCACAGACTCCTCGTCCCGGGCGCGGCCGCGCTCGGTCTGCTGCTGGCGGTCCCGGCTTCGGCGGCGAGCTTCACCCCCGGCGCGCCCGGTGCGGGCGACTCCTACTACCCGGAGAGCGGGAACGGCGGCTACGACGTCTCCCACTACGACCTGCGCCTGAAGTACCAGCCCAAGACGGACCTCCTGGAGGGCACGGCAACGCTCCTCGCCAAGACCACCCAGGACCTGTCCCGCTTCAACCTCGACTTCGGGCTGAAGGTCAGCGAGGTCCGCGTCGACGGCAGGAAGGCGACGTTCGCCGCCTCCGGCGCCCATGAGCTGGAGATCACCCCGGCGGCGCCGCTGGAGCGCGGCAAGCAGATCAGCGTCGTGGTGCGGTACGCGGGCAAGCCCTCCGAGGTGAAGATCGACGGCTACACCGCGTGGGCCCGTACACCCGACGGCGGGGTGGCGGCCCAGGAGCCGGAGTCGGCCGTGTGGTGGTACCCGAGCAACGACCACCCGACCGACAAGGCGACGTACGACATCTCGGTCTCCGTGCCCGACGGCACCCAGGCGATCAGCAACGGCGTGCTGGCCTCGCAGACCTCCAAGCTCGGCTGGACGCGCTACAACTGGCGCTCCGACAAGCCGCAGGCCACGTATCTGACGACGCTCGCCATCGGCAAGTTCGACGTCACCACCGGCACCACCGAGGGCGGCGTGCCCGTGGTCAACGCCGTCAGCAAGGACCTCGGCGCGAACGAGGGCGCCGCCCGCGCCAGCATCGAGCGCACCGCCGAGGTCACCGAGTGGCTGGAGTCGGTCTACGGCCGCTACCCCTTCAGCGCCGTCGGCGGCTACGTCCCGAACGTCCCGGCCGGATTCGCGCTGGAGACCCAGACCCGCCCGTTCTACGGGAAGAAGGTGTTCGACCGCGGCGCCAACGTCTCGGTCGTCGTCCACGAGCTGGCCCACCAGTGGTACGGCGACAGCGTCTCGCTGAAGGGCTGGAAGGACATCTGGATCAACGAGGGCTTCGCGGCGTACGCGCAGTGGCTCTGGTCCGAGAAGGAGGGCGAGGGCACCGCGCAGGAACTCGCCGACTACGTCTTCGACCAGCACCCGGCCGACGACCCGTTCTGGACCGTGAAGCCCGGCGACCCGGGCCCGGACCACCAGTTCGACGGCGCCGTCTACGACCGAGGCGCGGTGGCCCTCCAGGCGCTCCGCAACAAGCTCGGCGACAAGGTCTTCTTCGGCCTGCTCAGGTCGTGGCCGCAGGAGCACGCGTACGGCAACGCCTCGGTCGCCGACTTCGTGGCATTCGCCGAGAAGAAGTCCGGCAAGCCGCTCGCGGACTTCTTCGACACCTGGCTGTTCCAGCAGTCCAAGCCGTCGGCGGGCGCGGCCCGGCAGGCCCTCGGTGCCCGCGGCACGGCCCCGGCGCCCCGCCCCGCCTCATGGCCGAAGATCGCGGCCACGCACACGGTCCACCAGGGCTGAGCGCGGAGGACGTGACCGGGCCGGGGACCCTCTCCGACCACTACCCGCTCATCGGCGGCTGAGCCGGTACGGACACGGGAGGGCGGTCGCGGCGGACCGGAGCCCGTCGCGACCGCCCTCCCGTGCGGTGCCCGCTACTTCGTCGCTTCGCCCTCACGCTCCGCGGCGAGACGGCTGACCCGGCCGCGCACCACGAACCAGCCGCCGAACAGCGCCAGCGCGAGGACGGGGATCAACATCACGGTCTGGCGGCCGACACCGTCGTCGAACCACATCAGCACGATGACACCGAGCAGGAACGCGATGGTCACCAGGTCCGTGACGGGCGTACCGGGAAGCCGGAAGCGGGGCCGCTGGACCACGCCCTCCTTGGCCCGGCGCACGAACACCATGTGACAGACCATGATCGTGCACCAGGTGCTGATGATGCCGAGCGCCGCGATGTTCAGCACGATCTCGAACGCCTTGCCCGGGACGACGTAGTTGAGCACCACGCCGAGCACACAGACGGCGGAGGTGAGCATGATGCCGCCGTACGGCACCTGGTTGCGGTTCATGAGCCCGGCGAACTTCGGCGCGGAGCCCGCCATGGACATGGAGCGCAGGATGCGGCCGGTCGAGTAGAGGCCGGAGTTGAGGCTCGACATCGCGGCGGTCAGCACGACGAGGTTCATCACATCACCGGCGGCCGGGACGCCGACGTTGGAGAGCACGGTCACGAAGGGGCTCTCCCCGCCGACGTACTTGTTCCACGGCAGCAGCAGCGTCAGCAGCAGCACCGAGCCGACGTAGAAGACGCCCACCCGCCACATGATCGAGTTGACCGCCTTGGGAACGATCTTCTCGGGCTCGCTGGTCTCACCCGCGGTGACGCCGACCAGCTCGACGGCGGAGTACGCGAAGACGACGCCCTGGAGAACGATCACCACGGGCAGCAGACCGGTGGGGAAGAAACCGCCGTTGTCGGAGAGAAGATGCAGGCCGGGGGTGTGGCCGCCCACCGGGTGCTGGGTGGCCAGCAGGAAGATGCCGATGAGCATGAACACGACCAGCGCCGCGACCTTGATGATCGCGAACCAGAATTCCAGCTCACCGAAGATCTTGACCGAGATGAGGTTGACGGTGAGCACCACGGCGAGTGCGATCAGCGCCATCACCCACTGCGGAATGTCGGTGAACAGACTCCAGTAGTGGGTGTAAAGGGCGATCGCGGTGATGTCGGCGATACCGGTCGTGGACCAGTTGACGACGTACATCCAACCGGCGACGTAGGCGCCCTTCTCGCCAAGGAATTCCCGGGCGTACGAGACGAACGAGCCGGACGACGGGCGGTGCACGACCAGCTCGCCGAGGGCGCGGACGACGAAGAAGGCGAAGAGGCCGCAGACCGCGTAGGCGACGGCCAGCGCCGGACCGGCGGAGTGGAGCCGGCCGCCCGCGCCGAGGAAGAGGCCGGTTCCGATCGCCCCGCCGATGGCGATCATGTTGATGTGGCGGCTCTTGAGGGCCTTGCTGTACCCGGCGTCCCCCGCGTCCTGCCGTCCGCCCCCACCTGGCGACTGCGGTGCTTCATCCGTAACGGTCTCTGTACTCACTGGTGGTTCAACTCGCTTTCAAGCAGGCGCTGGGAACCATGGCCGAATCCCACGGTTCACACGAATGGCCGACGGCACACCTTCCCCGAACCCGGGCCCCCCGTCTGTGGTCTGGATCACACGAGATATCGGCCAATCTGAAGTTGGGGTTGTTTGCCCACTGTTGCCCCCGGGAGACATTTTGAAATCGCCGATCCGTACGCGCCCGGATGAATTCCCGGCGATCTTCGCGGGAAATTACGGCGGACGGGCGCACCGTTCCCGGCGAGGCGCCGAAGTGGCCGCACAGGACACCGCGCGGAATCCGGCGAGGCGTTCCAGAGGTTTCACACTTTTGGTGAGACAGCAATACTGTCCCGCATGAAAGAGTCCGCCACGGAGACCGGAACCGGGTCCGGCACCGCCCTGACCGTCGACGAACTGGCCGCCCGCGCCGGTGTCACCGTCCGTACGATCCGCTTCTACGGCACCCGGGGGCTGCTGCCGCCGCCGGAGATCGGCCCCCGCCGCGTCGGCCGCTACGGTCCCGGCCATCTCTCGCGGCTCGCGCTGATCGAGGAGCTGCAGCACCAGGGCATGACGCTGTCGGCGATCGAACGCTATCTACAGCAGCTGCCGCCCGATCTGAGCGCCCAGGACCTGGCCCTCCACCGGGCGCTGGTGGCGAGCTGGATCCCGGACAAGGCGGAGGACACCACCCGCGAGCAGCTGGAACGCCGGGTCGGCCGGGAGCTGACCGAGGACGACCTGGACCGGCTGGCGGCGATGAGCGTCCTGGTCCGCACCGATGCCCCGGACGTCTTCCAGGTCGACCCCGGGCTGCTGCATCTGGGCGTCCGGCTGCTGGACGTGCCGATCGCGCTGGAGACGATCCTCGCGGCCCGCACCGTCGTACTGGAGCACTCCCGGTCGGCGGCGCGGGAGCTGAGCCGTCTCTTCAAGGACGAGGTCTGGGAGCCGTACCGCGAGGGCGGCCCCGGCGCGGAGGACGTCGCCCGCATCAAGTCACTCTCCGCCCATATGCAGCCGATGGTGGTACAGGCCCTGGTCACCGCGTTCCAGCGGTCGATGAAGGAGGAGCTGCGGGAGGCGTTCGGAGAGGGGTAGGGGCGCGCCTGGACGGTGGTGCGGGCCGGGCGGTCGCAGGGCTTCGGGCGGCAGGCCAGGTGGCGGCGAGGCCCAGGCCGAGCCTCGGACCGGGCGGCCGCGGGGCCTTCGGGCGGGGCCGGGCCGGACCTCAGGCCGGGCGGTCGCGGGCCTTCGGGCGGGGCCGGGCCGGACCTCAGGCCGGGCGGTCGCGGGGCTTCGGCCCGGGCACCGGCCGGGCGCGGGGCGGGCCGGGCCGCGACGACGGCCCGGGCCTGGCGGTCGGGGGCTCTCTCCCCCGCCGCCGCCCGGTCCCGCCGCCGCCCGCTCGGGCCGTTCGTTCAGGCGTCGCGGAAGGGCTCTCCCTTCTCCGCCTTCTCGACCAGCAGCGCGGGCGGCGCGAAGCGCTCGCCGTACGCCGTCGCCAGCTCCCGGGCGCGGGCCACGAAACCGGGCAGGCCGCCCTCGTAGCCGTTGATGTACTGGAGCACACCGCCGGTCCAGCCGGGGAAGCCGATGCCGAGGATGGAGCCGATGTTGGCGTCGGCGACCGAGGTCAGCACGCCCTCCTCGAAGCAGCGGACGGTGTCCAGCGCCTCAGCGAACAGCATCCGCTCCTGCATGTCACGGAACGGAATGGCGGCGTCCGGCCGGGTGAAGTGCTCGCGCAGCCCGGGCCACAGGCCGCTGCGGGTGCCGTCCTCGGCGTAGTCGTAGAAACCGGCGCCGCCGCTGCGCCCGGTGCGGCCGAACTCGTCCACCATCCGGTCGACGACCGCGTCGGAGGGGTGCGCCGCCCAGCTGCCGCCGGCCGCCTCCACGGCGCGCTGCGTCTCCCGGCGGATCTTGCGCGGCAGCGTCAGCGTCAGCTCGTCCATGAGGGAGAGCACCTTGGCCGGGTACCCGGCCTGGGCAGCGGCCTGTTCGACGGAGGCCGGGTCGAGGCCCTCGCCGACCATCGCCACGCCCTCGTTGATGAACTGGCCGATGACCCGCGAGGTGAAGAAGCCCCGCGCGTCGTTGACCACGATCGGGGTCTTGCGGATGCGGCGGACCAGGTCGAAGGCGCGGGCCAGCGCCTCGTCGCCGGTGCGCTCGCCCTTGATGATCTCCACCAGCGGCATCTTGTCGACGGGCGAGAAGAAGTGCAGGCCGATGAAGTCGGCGTCCCGCTGCACCCCCTCGGCCAGCTGCGAGATGGGCAGGGTCGAGGTGTTGGAGCAGAGCAGCGCGTCGGGCGCCACGATGTGCTCGATCTCCTGGAAGACCTTGTGCTTGAGGGCGGCGTCCTCGAAGACCGCCTCGATCACGACGTCGCAGCCCGCGAGGTCCTGCGGATCGGCGGTGGGGGTGATGCGGGCGAGGAGTTCGTCCCGCTTGCGCTCGGTGGTGCGGCCCCGGGCCAGGGCCTTGGCGAGCAGCCCCTCGGAGTACGCCTTGCCCTTGGCGGCGGCCTCCGGCGAGACGTCCTTGAGGACGACCTGCATCCCCGCCCGGGCGCAGCTGTAGGCGATGCCCGCGCCCATCATCCCGGCGCCGAGGACGGCGACCTTCTCGACGGTGCGGGGCGCGATGTCCTTCGGGCGGCTGGCGCCGGAGTTGACGGCCTGGAGGTCGAAGAAGAACGCCTGGATCATGTTCTTCGAGATCTGGCCGGTGACCAGCTCGGTGAAGTACCGCGCCTCGATGGTCTGGGCGGTCTCGAAGTCGACCTGGGAGCCCTCGACCGCGGCGGCGAGGATGTTGCGCGGCGCCGGGTAGGGCGCGCCGTTGAGCTGCTTCTTGAGGTTGGCGGGGAACGCCGGGAGGTTGGCGGCGAACTTGGGCTGCGCGGGGGTGCCGCCCGGGATGCGGTAGCCCTTGACGTCCCAGGGCTGCTGGGAGGCGGGGTGCTCGTCGATGAACGCGCGGGCCTTGGCGAGGAGTTCCTCGGGCGTGGCGGCGACGTCGTGGATCAGACCGGCGTCCTTCGCCCGTGCGGCGTTGTACTGCGTGCCCTGGAGCAGCACCTTCAGCAGGGCGTCGGCGATGCCGAGGAGTCGCACGCTGCGGGTGACGCCGCCGCCCGCGGGCAGCAGGCCGAGGGTGACCTCCGGCAGGCCGATCTTGGTGCCGGGGGTGTCGAGGGCGATGCGGTGGTGGCAGGCGAGCGCGATCTCGTAGCCGCCGCCCAGGGCCGCGCCGTTGAGGGCGGCGACGACGGGCCTGCCGAGGGTTTCGATGCGGCGCAGATCGCGCTTGATGCCCATGCCCGCCTCGAACGCCCGCTGGGCGCCTTCGGGGGTGACGGCGATCAGTTCGCGCAGGTCACCACCGGCGAAGAAGGTCTTCTTGGCGGAGGTGACGATGATGCCGCGGACGGTGTCCTGTTCGGCCTCCAGGCGGTCGGCGACCGCGGTGAGGGAGGTCTTGAAGGCGTCGTTCATGGTGTTGGCGGGCTGGCCGGGATCGTCCAGGACCAGGGTGACCACGCCGGTCTCGTCCTGTTCCCAGCGGATGGTCGACATCGCAGAGGTCTCGCTCACTGTGGCTTCTCCGTAAGGGGTGGGACGGGCGGTCAGAGGCGCTCGATGACGGTGGCGATGCCCATGCCGCCGCCGACGCAGAGGGTGGCCAGGCCGTACCGCTTGTCCTGGCGCTCCAGCTCGTCGATGAGGGTGCCGATGATCATCGCGCCGGTGGCGCCCAGGGGGTGGCCCATGGCGATGGCGCCGCCGTTGACGTTGATCTTGTCGAGAGAGAGCCCCATGTCCTGGGCGAACCGCAGGACCACGGCGGCGAAGGCTTCGTTGATCTCGACGAGGTCGATGTCGTCGATGGTCAGGCCGGCCTTGGCGAGCGCCTTGCGCGCCGCGGGCGCGGGACCGGTCAGCATGATCGTCGGGTCGGCGCCGGAGACCGCGGCGGCGGCGATCCGGGCGCGTGGCGTCAGGCCGTGGCGCTCACCGACGGCGGCGTTGCCGATGGCGACGAGGGCGGAGCCGTCGACGATGCCGGAGGAGTTGCCCGCGTGGTGGACGTGGTCGATCTTCTCGACCCAGTGGTACTTCTGCAGCGCGACGGCGTCGAAGCCGCCCGCGTCGCCGATCGTCGCGAAGGACGGCTTGAGACCGGCCAGCGACTCGGCGGTGGTGCCGGGGCGGATGTGCTCGTCGCGGTCGAGGACGACCAGGCCGTTGCGGTCGCGTACCGGGACGACGGAGCGGTCGAAGCGGCCTTCCTTCCATGCCTGGGCGGCGCGTTCCTGGGAGAGGGCGGCGAAGGTGTCGACGTCGTGCCGGGAGAAGCCGCCGAGGGTGGCGATGAGGTCGGCGCCGACTCCCTGCGGGATGAAATTGGTCTCGAAGTTGGTCATCGGGTCCAGGTGCCAGGCGCCGCCGTCGGAGGCCATCGGCACCCGTGACATGGACTCGACGCCACCGGCCAGGACCAGGTCCTCCCATCCGGAACGGACCTTGGCGGCGGCGAGGTTGACGGCTTCCAGGCCGGAGGCACAGAAGCGGTTCTCCTGGACTCCGGCCACGGTGTCGGGCAGCCCCGCGGCGATGGCCGCGATCTTGGCGATGTCGGCTCCCTGGTCGCCGATCGGGCTGACCACGCCGAGGACGATGTCGTCGATGGCGGCCGGGTCCAGACCGGGGAAGCGGCGGCGCAGTTCGTGGATGAGACCGACGACGAGGTCGACGGGCTTGGTGCCGTGCAGGGCGCCGTTGGCCTTGCCGCGGCCGCGCGGGGTGCGGATCGCGTCGTACACGTACGCTTCGGTGCTCAAGTCAGGCAGCCTTTCGGATGAGGGGAAAGCCTCGGCAGGGTGTGGCGGGGCGCGGCGGGCGGCGCCGGGTCAGCCGAGCAGGGAGCGGCCGATGATCTCTTTCGTGATCTCCGTCGCCCCTCCGTAGAGGGTCTGGATGCGGCCGTTGACGAAGGTCTTGGAGCCGTTGAGGATCCAGTGGTTCGCCGTGGTCGGCGGCGGCGGTGCGGATGCCCTGGAGAGGGGAACCGGCGCCGGGCTCGGTCATCGCGATGGCGGTGAAGATCTGGCGCTTCATGGTGTCCTGGCCCTCCTGGGAGCCGAGTTGCGGTGAGCGGCGAAGGGGCGCGCGGCGGCCGTCAGCGGGCCTCTGGCGTGCCGGGGCGAGGCGCCGGGGAAGGGCCTGTCGCGGTCGGTTCCGGGGTGGGCGGCGGTATGTCCTGTACGTCGTCGAGCAGGCCGGGGACGGCCCAGTCGCGGGCGATCTCCGCGGTGTCGGCGCCCGGTTGGGCGGGCGGGCGGCGGATGGCCCCGGGGGTGCGGGAAAACCGGGGCGCGGGGGCGGGCTGGGTGAGTCCCCCGTGGTCGAGAAAGGTGCCGCGGGCGGCCAGATGCGGGTGGCCGGGGGCTTCGCGGAGCGACAGCACCGGGGCGACGCAGGCGTCGGTGCCCTCGAAGACGGCGGTCCATTCGGCGCGGGTGCGGGCCCTGAAGCGGGCGGCGATGGCGTCACGCAGCGCGCCCCAGGAGGCGAGGTCGTCGCGCTGGGGCACCTGTCCCTCGATGCCGAGCAGGCGGATGAACTCGGCGTAGAACTGCGGCTCCAGCGCGCCGACCGCCATATGGCCGCCGTCCGCCGTCTCGTACGTGCCGTAGAAGGGCGCGCCGCCGTCGAGGAGGTTGGCGCCGCGTCTGTCCTGCCAGGCTCCGGCGGCGAGCATGCCGTGGATCATCGAGGAGAGGTGGGCGGTGCCGTCGACGATGGCGGCGTCGACGACCTGCCCGCTGCCACCGGCGGCGGCGTGCCGGAGTGCGGCCAGGAGGCCGATGACGAGGTAGAGCGAGCCGCCCGCGTAGTCGCCGAGGAGGTTGGCGGGGACGGTGGGCGGGGCGTCGGGCGCGCCGATCATGCCCAGGGCGCCGGTGATCGCGATGTAGGAGATGTCGTGTCCGGCGGCGTCGGCGAGCGGGCCCTGCTGGCCCCAGCCGGTCATCCGGCCGTAGACGAGCCGTTCGTTGCGTGCCAGGCAGGCGTCCGGACCGACGCCCAGGCGCTCAGCGACGCCGGGGCGGTATCCCTCGATGAGGATGTCGGCGCGCTCGGCCAGCTCCCGCACCCGCTCCGCACCCTGGGGCGTCTTGAGGTCGATCACGACCGAGCGTTTGTTGCGGTTGGTGAGGTCGTACGCCGGGTCGATGCCCAGTGCGGCGCCGCCCGGACGGTCGACGCGTACGACGTCGGCGCCGAGGTCGGCGAGGGTCATGGCGGCGAAGGGGCAGGGGCCGATGCCCGCCAGCTCCACCACGCGCACCCCGCTGAGCGGGCCGTTGCCTGACTCCGTCATCACGCTCCTCGCCCTTCCCCCACACTGTGACACTTCTGATGTAACACCCGTGATGTTAAGAACGTGTTCCACTTTCCACAAGCCCCCTGGATATCGCTGCGTACCCCCGGAACGACAATGGCGGCGAGGCTCAACCGCCTTCACCGCCACGGGTCCGCGCTACACCGCGCGCCGCTATCCCCCGTCGAAACCGGCGATGGACCACGACGGGGCTATGCAGCGGTACCGCCCCGCCGCGCCCACGGGCCCCGGCGTCACGGCCCGCCCGCAACACACCGCTCCGCACACCTTCGCCATCCCGCCCTCCCCATCCCTTCCGTTCCGTCTCCGCCGGACGCACCCGCCTCGTCAGGTTCCGGTCGTTCCGGCGCCGTTCCCGGCCGCTTCCCACACGCGCCCGGACTGCGCCGACGCCCTCGTCCGACCTCGTCATCCAAGCTAACGGCGACCACTGACAACGGCCCGCGAAGCGACGATGCGCGGGCGCCTCGGGAGGACCATGCGCGCATGTCGCGCCTTCCTCTCGCCACCCCGCTGTTCGCCCTCCATCCGGGTCAGGGTCCGCGTCAGTTCGCGGAGTTGGCCCTCGCGCTGCTGTTGTCGTCGCTGATCGGGATGGAACGGGAGGCCCGGCAGAAGAGCGCCGGGCTGCGCACCCATACGCTCGTCGGGGTCGGCAGCGCGCTCTTCATGGAGGTGTCGATCCACGGCTTCGGCACGATGCTGGGAATGGACGGCGTGGCGTTGGACCCTTCCCGTGTCGCCGCGCAGGTCGTGTCCGGTATCGGCTTCATCGGCGGCGGCCTGATCTTTGTGAAGAAGGACGCGGTCCGGGGTCTGACGACCGCCGCCACCATCTGGGCCGGCAGCCGGACTCGACCGAGTGACGGCCGCGCGCCCTCAGAGCAGTTCCGCCTCCTCCAACAGACGGCGCACCGCGTCGCGCGCGGCACCGTCGAGCGGGATCTGCGGCGGCGCGGTGTCCGGGCAGCCGATGACGCCCAGGAGATGCAGCGCCGCTTTGAGCGCTCCCAGGGCCGACGATCCGCGGCCCATCAGCCTCTCGTCGCCGGCGTCGGTGAGCGCGAACAACGCGGCGAGCCGGTCCTGTTCCTTGGCGGCCGCGCGCCAGTCCCCCGCGCGGGCGCGCTCGTAGAGCCGTACGTAGGCCGCGGGGTCCACGTTGCCGAGACCCGGGACGACGCCGTGCGCCCCGGCCAGCAGGGCGCCGTCGACGGAGAGTTCGCAGCCGGTGAGCACCGAGAACGGCCGGTCCAGGGCCGGCAGCCCCACCAGGAGGCGGCGTAGTGCGCCGGTGTTGCCGCTACTGTCCTCGATTCCGTCCAGTACTCCGTCCGCCGCCAGTTCGAGCACCGTGTCCGCGGGCAGTTCGGTGTGGACGGACGCGGGGGCGTTGCAGGCGAAGAGCGGCAGGTCCACGGCGGCGCGGATGCGGCGGTAGTGGTCGGCGATCTCGGCCGGGTGGGTGCGGGTGCAGAAGGGTGCGGTGGCCACGATGCCGTCGGCGCCCAGGGCCTGGGCGGTACGGGCGTGGTCGAGGACGCGGGTGGTCGCCATGTCGATGGCTCCGGCCAGCACGGGAAGCCGTCCACGGGCCGCCGCGACGACCGTTTCGATGACGGTGCTGCGCCTGCCGTCCGACAGGCAGGCCGCCTCCCCGGTGGAGCCGAGCACGAACAGGGCGTCCACTCCGGCGTCGATGAGGTGCTCGATGAGGGAGGCGAGCGAGTCGACGTCGACGCGACCGGACGCGGTGAGCGGCGTGCACACGGGCGGCACGACGCCCGTGAGTGGTGCGGGGAGGGGCATGCAGGTCCAGCCTTCTGCCGTACGGGGCCGGTGGTGCGGGTGCGCGGCGGGGGCACACAGGGCGGTGGGGGCCCGTGCCCGTGCCGCCGTCCGGACATGGGACGTCCCATGTCATCGGTGAATGTGGACCAGACCAGGCGGGGTGTCAAGACCGCGGGTCTCGGGGGCACTTCCCCAACGGACGGGAAACGGGGGCCGGACTTCTGGATACGGGGGCGTCGGGAGGCCACCTGAGAGTGACGGCTGCCCCGCGACCTCAGGGGTGACCGTCATCGCCTCGCCCCTTGACGGGGAGGGCTTTCCCGACATCACGGATGCCTTGCAGCGCCGCGTCATGATCCGTCGGGGGCCGGAGTTCCCCCCGGCGCCGGGCCGAGGCACGGTCCAGCGCCGGGCCGAGGCACGGTCCAGCGCCGGGCCGAGGCCGTGGCTCAGCTGGCGGCCAGTGCCCGCCGGCAGAGGGCGTCGGCCGCGCGGGTCGTCTCGGGTAGCCGGTATTGCGGTGCCAGCCGGAGGGTGTGGGCGCAGGCGCCGTCGAGACTGGTGCGGTGTCCCACGGAGACGAAGACGGGCTTGACGCCCTGTTGGGTGCGCAGGGCCCGGCCCACCTCCTCCGTGATGCCGTCGAGGTCGTCGAGGTCGTCCAGGAGCGGCGAGGTCGCCCCGCGTCCGTCGCAGGGAGCGTCGTAGCGGAAGGTGAAGGGGTTCTTGGCGACGCCGATCGTGGGCAGACCGGTCAGGACTCCGAGGTGGCTGGCGAGCCCGAAGCGTCGCGGGTGCGCCCGCCCGTAGCCGTCGCACACCACCAGGCCGGGCGTCCGCGCGAGACCGGCCAGCGCGTCGATGACCGTCGGGATCTCCCGGAAGGCCAGTAGCCCTGGGACGTACGGGAAGGAGATCCGGCCGACCGCGGTGGCCTCGTCCACGACCTCCAGGGTGCGGGCGTCCAGCGCCACGGCCGCGGCCGCGACGACATCCCGCCCGTCGTCGTACGCCACGTCGACGCCGACGACGGTGCCCTCGAAGTCCGGCGGCGGGCCGGGCTCGTCGAGGCGCACATGGCGCCGCAGCCGGTCCTGGACCGCGCGCGCCTCGGCCTCGTCGGCCGGCCAGTTCCGCAGTTCGTCATCGAGGGAGACGGGGCTGGTGTTGTCCATGATGACGCCACGGTATCGAACGGGCGGTCCAACGCCCCGCCGCCCACCGGGCCGTAGGCGGACCCGGCCGGCGGCCACGGGTCACCGCACCACCTCCGTAGCGGGAGCGGGGGCGGACGTAGGGGTGGGCCAGCGGCCTCCGTTGCTCCAGTAACTCTGGATCTCCTCCAGATGACGCCCCTTGGTCTCGGGCGCGGTGAAGGAGGCGAAGACCAGCGCGCCCAGCGCCAGCACGCTCAGCCCGGCGAACGTCCAGGAGGCCCCGATCCAGGACATCAGGGACGGGAAGAACTGCGCGATGAGGAGGTTGGCGACGAGGTCGGCGGTGAGCATCACCGAGGCGCCCGTCGACCGGAGCTGTGCGGGGAATGCCTCACTCGCGTAGACCCATATCAACGAGCCGAAGCCGAAGTTGAAGGCCGCAGTGAACATCAGAATCGCACCGAAGCCGACCCAGGTCGTGGTGCCGTGCATCTCTCCCACGCCGAAGACGACCGTGAGCACGGCGAGCATGACGACCATCGTGCCGATGCCGGTCAGCAGGACCACGCGGCGGCCCAGCCGGTCGATGATGAGAATCGCCAGCACGGTGGCGGCCAGCGAGGCGAGTTGTACGAACGAGGGCAGCAGGAAGTTCAGCCCATCGCCGGTGAATCCCATCTGCGCGAAGATCTGCGGGCTGTAGTAGGTCACGGCATTGATGCCGGTGATCTGACAGAAGAAGCCGAGGCCGACGACGAAGACCGTGGCGCGGACGTAGGGCTTGCGCAGCAGGGAGCGGGCGGTGCCGCCGCTCTCCGCGGCGAGCGCCGCGGAGAGCGCAGCCACTTCGGTGCGCGCCTCGACATCCGGATCCGTCATCGCCATGACCTCAACCGCGCGCTCGGTCCGCCCTTTGAGGACGTACCACCGGGGCGTGTCCGGCAGCCGGAACAGCGGGATCATGACCAGCGCCGCGGGGATCGCCGACGCCCCCAGCATCCACCGCCAGTGACCACCGTCGGCCAGGCCCCAGTTGACGAAGTACGTGATGACGATGCCGGTGACGGTCGCGACCTGGTAGGCGGCGACGGACGCGCCACGAATACGCGCGGGTGTCGATTCCGCTATGTACAGCGGGGCGGCGACGATCGATATACCGATCGCCACCCCGAGCAGGAAGCGGACCGCGTTGAGGACGACGACATTGGGCGCGAGTGCGGAGAGCGTGACGAAGAGGGCGTACGAACCCGCGACGATCAGCATCGCGGCCTTGCGGCCGAAGGCGTCCGCCAGCTTGCCGCCGAGCAGCGCACCAACGATGCAGCCGCCCACGAGAATGCTGTTGACCAGGCCCTTTTCCGCCTCGGTGAGGTGGAAATCCCGACTGAGGAACACCAGCGCGCCGGAGATGCTGCCGGAGTCGTAGCCATAGATGACGCCGACGAAGGCGCCGGTCAGCGCGAAGAGCCGCCCCGTGCGGCGGGCCTTCCCGGGCGGTGGTGGCGGGGGCGTCTCGGAGAGCGTTGCAGTGGACATGGCGGGTCCTTCGCGCTGCGTGCCGACCTACTCATGACTGATCATGCAAGTATTGAAGTCCTTTCGCGCAACTGTCAACAGTCTTCAGTGAATCCCGATCGCCGAACGCCCACCGCCCGGAAGGGGCCAGTCGAGCGATGTCCCGCACTCCACCTCTCGAACACTTCACTCGCACGAGGGATGGCCCGACAGACTCACAATGCGTAGAGTTGATTACAACAGCAAGAAAGAACGCACTTCCACTCATTAATCGCGCAGACGAGAAGCCAAGCAGTGCAACCCACCGTTCACGAAGGGTGTGCCATGAGCGAGACGTCCTACATGGAGCAGGAGCTGCACAGTCAGCCGGAGACCTGGGCCGAGGCCGCCGGTATCGGCGCCGCGGACGGTCCGCTGCCGGAGCCGGGGCAGCGGGTGGCCGTCATCGGCTGCGGAACTTCCTGGTTCATGGCGCAGTCGTACGCGGCGCTCCGCGAGAGCTCCGGAGCCGGGGTGACCGACCCCTTCGCCGCCTCGGAGGCTTTCCTCGGTGACGCACGCGGCTACGACGCGGTGGTGGCGATCACCCGCTCCGGCACCACGACCGAGGTGCTGCACGTCCTGGAAGCCGTCAAGGGCCGCATCCCGACGGTGACGATCCTGGGCGACCCCGACACCCCGGCGACGGAACTCTCGGACGAGACCGTCATCCTGCCCTTCGCGGACGAACGCTCCGTGGTCCAGACCCGCTTCGCCACCACCACCCTGACCCTGCTCCGCGCACACCTGGGTGAGGACCTGACCGAGACGATCCACGACGCACGGGGCGCCCTCACCACCCCGCTCGCGCAGGAGTGGGTGGAAGCTGAACAGTTCACTTTCCTGGGCACGGGATGGACCTACGGCCTGGCCAACGAGGCGGCTCTCAAGATGCGGGAGGCGTCCCAGAGTTGGACGGAGTCCTACCCGGCGATGGAGTACCGCCACGGCCCGATCTCGATAGCCGCCCCGAACCGGGTGACCTGGCTCTTCGGTGCCGCCCCGGCGGGCCTGGAGGCAGAGGTGACCCGCACCGGCGCTCGCTTCGTCCGCCACGACCGCGACCCGCTCGCGGACCTGGTGCTGGTACAGCGAGTGGCCCTGGAACGGGCCCGCGCCCGCGGCCTCGACCCCGACAGCCCGCGCAGTCTGACCCGGTCCGTGATGCTCACCGTTCCGGCGGCCCGGTAGGCAGCGACCCGACCCGCACGCAAGGGAGTCAGCACCCCATGCCTCTTGTTTCGACCTCCTCACTCATGGACGCCGCGCGGGTGAACGGCGTCGGCGCCGCGGCCTTCAACGTCATCCATCTGGAGACCGCCGAGGCGCTGGTCACCGCCGCTGAGCGAGCCGAAGCGCCCCTCATCCTGCAGATCAGCGAGAACTGCATCCGATATCACGGCGGTCTGCGCCCGATCACACTGGCCACCCTCGCGCTCGCGGAGGATTCGTCCGCCGCCATCGCCGTACATCTGGATCACCTGACCGATCCGGAGCTGGTGCATCAGGGCGCGGCGGCCGGTGTGCGTTCCTTCATGGTGGACGCCTCTGCGCTCCCCTACGAACAGAACGTCGCCACCACCGCCTCCCTCACCGCCTGGTGCCATGAGCGTGACGCCTTCGTCGAGGCGGAACTCGGTGAGGTCGGTGGAAAGGACGGGGTGCACGCGCCCGGCGCACGGACCGATCCGGACGAGGCGCTGGCGTTCATCGACGCTACGGGCGTCGACGCACTGGCGGTCGCCGTCGGCTCCTCTCATGCGATGCGGGAACGGACGACGGTGCTGGACAAGGAGTTGATCTCCCGCCTGTGCAAAACGCTCCCGGTGCCGCTGGTGCTGCACGGGTCGTCCGGAGTGCCGGACGCCGAGTTGCAACGCGCCATCGCCGCCGGAATGACGAAGATCAACATCTCCACGCATCTGGTGTCGGTGTTCACCCGGTCCATACGGGAGACGCTGGGAGCCGACGCCGAGCTCATCGACTCGCGTAAGTACCTGAAACCGGCAAGGGAGGAGGTGGCCAGGGAAGCCGCCAGGTTGCTGGGGGTGGTGAACACCGCGCCCGACCTGCCCGGGCAGTACGCGGCGCAGGCGCCGGCGGCGCGGGGGTGAGCGGCAGGAACGTTGCCATAGCGCGGCTAGGCTCGCCGCATGAAGCGCCATGAACGGATGAACGCACTGCTTGAGCTGCTCGGCGAACGGGGCCGGGTGGACGTCGAGGAGGCGGCGACCGCACTGGAGGTCTCCGCTGCCACGATGCGGCGCGACATGGACGCACTCGCCGAGCAGCAGTTGCTGACCCGCACCCGGGGCGGGGCGGTGCTCAGCTCTGTGGCGTACGACCTGCCGATCCGCTACAAGCACGCGCATCGGTCCGAGGAGAAGGAGGCAGTGGCACAGGCTGCGGCGCGGTTGGTCGAGCGTGGCGATGTGGTCGGCCTGAGCGGAGGCACCACCACGACGGCCATCGCCAGGGCTCTGGCCGTCCGTCCGGACTTCGCCGAAGCCGGGCCGCAACCCCATCTGACGATCGTCACCAACTCCCTCAACATCGCCAACGAGCTGGCGGTACGCCCCCAGATCAAGATCGTGCTGACCGGCGGTGTGGCGCACTCCCGCTCCTTCGAGCTGGTGGGCCCGTTCAGCGAGTTGGTGCTCCAGCAGATCTCGGTGGACCTCGCGTTCATCGGCGCCAACGGGATGGACCCGGTGATGGGAGCGACGGTTCACGACGAGGCCGAGGCCCGGATCAACCACTTGATGGCCGAGCGGGCACGGCGAGCGGTCGTCGTCGCCGACTCGTCGAAGATCGGCGCGCGCTGCTTCGCCCGGATCGGCGGTGCGGAGGTGTTCGACACCTTCATCACGGACGGTGGTGCGCCCGAGCAGGCGGTCCGGGAGTTCACCGATCGTGGACTGAAGGTGGTGACGGCGGGGACCGTTGACGCTGGGTGAGCAGCGGGGCCGTTGGCGGTCGGGGGCCCGGGCCCCGGGGTGGGTTTGTGCGGGCCGGGACGGGACGGGCGGCGGACGCTGTGCGGGCCCGGGAGTGTGCGTCCGTCTCCCGTCGGCCCCCTTGGGGGCGGGTCGCTGATCCAGGGCGGAGAGGTCGGGGTGCGGGGTGGCGGCCAGGCCGGGTCGGACCGTATGGGCCCAGTGGGAGGGGCGGGGCGAGGGTGGCCAGAAGATGACGTCCCGTGGCCGGTGCTGATACCTGTCGCTGCGTATGGAGAATGGAGAATGAGCCTACGAAGCCAGCTGGGTCCGTTGGCGGGAGAAGCGTCGGGGGCCTGATCCGGGGGAGAGTGTAGTGATGCGGAAGTTGCTGGTCACAGCGTTGGCCGCGATGCTGTGCGGGGGGACGCTGAGCCTGACGGCTGCGTCGGAGGCGGCGGCTGCCGGGCCGCCTGTCCAGTGTGTGAAGGTGCGGAAGTTCTATACGAAGAGCCATCAGCGTTACGTGCGGCTGACGAATCTGTGCAGTCGGCGTCCGGCGTGTTACGTCATCGTGGTCCCGCATCATGCCGATCCGCGCGGGCGGCTCAGCAAGGGCACAACGAAGAATGTGCGCTACGCCCAAGCGAGTTCGGCGCGTGCGCTGTACGTGAAGAACGCGCGCTGCTGAGCCGGAGAGGGGCCTCCTGTGGCGGACAGAGCCGGTAGCTCTGAGCGGTAGAGAGTTGCAGGTCAGCCGGATGGCAGGTAGGCGGGCGGCAGGAATCGGCGCTGGAGGTCGGGACCTGGGGAGTGTGGCCCCGGGGGTAGCTGCTGCCTGGCGGGTGCATGCCCTCGGGGCTCCCCCAGCGGCCGAGCCCCGTACGGGATGGCATCTCGTCCCGGACTGCGTCTCGTCCCGCATGGCGTCTCGTCCCGGGTCTGAGGAACTCCGTCCGCCGCGCAGGTGGGCGCCGTCTCGCAGGTAACGGCACCCCGCGCTGCTCGGCAGCGAGCTCCGGGCAGCCGCCGGGGCATAGACGAGCACGTCCGGGCACCTCGCCCCGAGTACAGCCCGCACTCCGACTGCGGCCCGTGTTCTCCCACCACTTCTCCCACCGCGCCCCGAGCTGCGGCCCGCCCGCTGGACCGGTTCCTCCGCAAGCCCTGCACCTCGCCCGCCCGCCCCGACGGCGGGCTGCACCCCACCCCACGTCCCCTCCCCCGCCAACCCGCACCGCCCCACGTGACTCACACTATATCTTTCATAAGTAAAACACCTGCTAATCTTTGCGTATGAGTAAGCACGCGAAGGCGGCCGGGAGGCGCGGGGGCGGGGCTCTGTGGAGTGGGGTGCGGCCGTTGCCGGTGTGGAGTGCTGTGCGGTTGCGGCAGCCGGTGGACATCTGGCACAAGCCGGCGCTGAGCGCGGTGGTGGCGCTGGCGATCCCGGACTTCACGCTCTTCGCGTTGGGACGCATGGACCTGGTGCTTTACACCTCGGCGGGAGCGATGTGCGCCCTCTACGGGCACGGGCTCCCGTATGCGGCGCGGGCCCGGACCTTGCCGTGGGTGGTGCTCGGCATGGTGGCGAGCCTGGGGGTGGCGCTGACGGCGGCGTCGCTGGTGTCGTCCGCCGCGGTGCTGGTGGCGTTGGCCTCGGTGCTTGCCGCGGTACACAAGGTGGTCTGCGATGCGACGCGGATCGGGCCGCCGGGCAATCTCATCTTCACGTTCATCGCGGCGTCGGCGTTCTTCGTGCCGCAGCAGATCGCGGACGTACCGCTGCATCTGATGCTGGCGCTGGCGGCCGGATCGGTGGCGTGGCTGGTGGGGATGGCGCCCGCGCTGGTGCGGGCGCGGGGGCCGGAGCGGATAGCCACCGCTCGGGCGCTGGAGGCAGCGGCGGCGCAGTTGCGTGCCGAGGCGACGGCCCTGGGCACGGCGCCCGGGGAGGCCGAGGGCGCGGTGGCGCGTGCCCGGCAGGCGACGGCGACGGCGGTGAACGCCGCCTGGCACACGGTTTTCCTGGTTCCCGCGCGTACGCCCGCGAAGGCCGAGTCACGGACCGGACTGGAGCGGCTGCTCGTCCGGGCCGAGGCTGTGCTGGGCGGGGCAGTGGACGGGGAGAACGGTGGGGGCGCAGGTGAGCGCATCGGCGGGCCCGCACCCCACTCGTCCCGTACGGTCATACCGGCGCCTCCCGCCACCGCCGAAGCGGAAGCCGAAGCGGAAGCGGAAGCGGAAGCCGAAGTATTCGCTCAATGGGCGCATGAGGTCCGCGGCAATGGGCCACTCCCCGTTGTGGCCCTCACCCCGTCGCAGCGGGCGGAGCTGATCGGCATCGAGCTGGACCGCCAGCAGGCCGGCCAACGCATCGACCGGCACATCGATGCCGGCCGGCCTCAGAACAGCGATGCGCAGGACAGCGATGCACAGGCCGGCCGACCCGAGGACCGTGGCCAGGCCGGCCGACCCGAGGGCCGTGCGCAGGCCGACCGACCCGAGGACCGTGGCCAGGCCGACCGACCCGAGAACCGTGGCCAGGCCGGCCGACCCGAGGACCGTGCGCAGGCCGAGGAGGCTCCCGTCGACGGCATCGGCGAAGGGATCCCCGGGCCCCGAGGTGACGCGACCCGCGGATCCGGGCCCCCCGGGTACGCACCGCGCGCCCCTGCCCCCGGGCGGGCGCGCGGATGGCGAACCGTAGGAGCCGCGTTCCGGCCCGGTTCGCCGCTGTTGCCGGTCGGACTCCGGACCGCCGTGGGGTGTGCGCTGGCCGGATGGGTCTCGATGGGGCTCGGGGTCGGGCATCCGTACTGGGCCGTTGTCACGGCGGCGTCGGTGTTCCAGGCGAACACGACGTTGTCCGGACAGCGGGCGTTGCAGCGTTCGGTGGGGAATCTGCTGGGGCTGGTGCTGTTCACCGCGCTGCTGCCGCTGATCCACACCGGTCATCTGGCGATGATCGCGCTCGCGCTGGTCTTCCAGTTCGGTGCGGAGGCGTGGATCACGCGGAACTACTGGCTCGGGTCAGTGTGCGTCACGCCCATGGCGTTGCTGCTGACGGAGTTCGGCAACCCGTTGCCGGCCCGGGTGCTCGTCGCCGACCGGTGGATCGACACGGTGGTGGGTGCCGTGCTGGGCCTGGTCTGCTGCGTACTGGTCACCAATCGGCGGGCCGGCGACCGTATCGGGGCGGCGCTGGAGCGGACCACCGCGGCGCAGATCGCGGCCCGGCGGTTGCTCGCGGCGAACGCGGTCCTTGGTGCGGCGGACGCGCGGGAGACCGGCTGGGCGCGCGACCGGCTGGCCGGGGCGCTGGCCGAGCTGCGGGAGGCCGTCGATGTGGCCTCGGGCGAGTGGTGGCAGCGGGCGCTGCCGGAGGAGCGGGTGGCCCGGGCGGAACAGCACGGTCACCGCACCCTGGCGCTGCTGGCGCGGCGCCTGGCCGGGTCCGCGCCGTCCGTCCGGCCCGTGCCGGAAGCAGTGGCCGCGGCAGGCACAATTGACGGCGTACGACGGTGAGCTGAGCCGGGCCCGCGCCGTACGAGGCCGAGAGGAGAGCCGGGTGGCCGAGGACATCGTCGCGGGAGTGCTGCGTCAGTGGCAGCAGGTGCACCCGGGGCTGGACACCGGTCCGATGGCGTTGATCGGGCGGCTCAACCGCTGTTCGGCGTTGTTGCAGCAGGCCGCCGACGCGCCGTTGCGGCGGGCCGGGCTGTCCCGTCCGGAGTTCGACATCCTGGGCACGCTGCGCCGGATGGACCGGGAGCTGACGCCGGGCCGGGTGGCGCGGGAGACGTTCGCGTCGGGCGCCGCGGTCACCAAGCGGCTGCGGCAGCTGGAGGCGCGCGGGCTGATCAGCCGCCGCGCGGACGACCGCGACCGCCGGGTCGCCCATCTCTCCCTCACGGACGAGGGCCGCGACCTCATCGACCGGATCCTGCCCGAACAGCTGGCGTACGAGGCGACGTTGCTCGACGGCGTCGGTGAGCGCCGCCGCGAGGAACTTTCCGAGGGGCTGGGCGAACTCCTCGTCGTCCTGGAAGGCCGCCTCGGCAGCCTGCTGGACTGAGGGCGAGGCCCGCCGACTCACGGCAAGGCCCCCACTTCGGCCGCCCGTTCGTCACCGCGACGTGCGGGCCCCTGACGAAGCGTCCCGGAACGCGTGCCCCGGGGCGCGCCCACTCCGGCCCCCGGGGCGCGTATCGGGTCGTGATCAATGAGCACCGCAGCTTCCGGGGCGGGTGCCCCGTCTGGGGTACGGGGGGCCCGGCGATCTGCGGCTGCGCCGTGGGGGCGCGAGTGACCGGAAGCGATACCGCAGGCAGGCAGCGGGGCCCGAGGACCCCGGCTGCGTGCCCGCCAGGACGGTGTGTCAGACCATGGCGAGCCGGTCCACCAGCAGCTCCACCCTCCGCTCGGTGTCCTCCGGCGGCAGCCGTCCCGCCCGGGTCAGGGTGGCCACCCCGTGCAGGGCCGCCCAGAACACCTCGGTGAACAGTGCCGGGTGGACGCCGTCCCCGGCGGCCTCGCCAAGGCTTTCCAGTAGGGCGGCAAAGGCGTCCTTCAGCGGCTCCGGGGTGTCCTCGTTCGCGAACGCCAGGCCGCCGTCGAGCCGGAACATGGCGTCGTAGACCGCCGGGTTGCGCTCCGCGAAGTCGAGGTAGGCGCGGGCGAGGGCGGTGACCCGGGTGCGAGGGCCGTCCGCGGCGGAGGTCGCGGCCCGCAGCGCCACGGCCATCTCGGCGGCACCCTTGAGGGCGACGGCACCGATGATCTCGCGCTTGCCGCGGAAATGGCTGTAGAGGACGGGCTGGCTGTATTCGATGCGCTCGGCGAGCCGGCGGGTGGTGACCGCGTCCCAGCCCTGCTGCTCGGCGAGTTCGCGGGCCGTGGCCACGATGAGGCGCTCGCGCTCCACCCGTTCACGCTGCTTGCGTTCCTGTACCGACATGAGTCGATCCTAGCACCGCTAGACAATCGAGCGGCAGTAGCACTAGCGTTGCCTCATCAGCTAGCAGCGCTAGATCCAGGAGGGGCAGTCATGCTCAACGCACTTGAGATCGTCACCACCGTGATCGTCGGCCTGATGGTGGGAGTGGAGTTCTCCGTCGCCTTCGTCATGAACCCGATCTTCAACGCACTCCCCGACGACAGCGGCCAACTCGGCCGAAGCCACGGCGGCCGGATGCTCGGCGCCGTGATGCCGGTCTGGTACATCGGCTCGCTCGTTCTTGTCGCGGTCTGGGCCATCGCCGGATGGCACCGCCCCAGCGCCGGCCTCGTCGTCATCGCCGCCGCGCTGCTGATCTTGAGCGTGATCATGTCGCTTCTGCTGCTCGTCCCGATCAACAACCGGGGCAAGACATGGACCCCCGAGAACCGGCCCGAGGACTGGAAGGAGCAGAAGAACCGCTGGGACCGCTTCCACTACGTCCGCGTCGCCGTCATCATCGCCGCCTTCACCCTGCTGGTCGCCTCCCTCGCCTGAGCCCGCGGGACGAGTACGCCTTGCCCCCGGCGACCGCGTCCGGGCGGGCGCGTCCGGGCGGGCGCGTCCGGGCGGGCGCGTCCGGGCGGGCGCGTCCGGGCGGGCGCAGGGACGGCGGGCGTTTCCCGCCACTGCCCGCCCGTCCGAAACCGCCACAGCACCCCCTCGAACTGCTGCCGCAGCCGCACCGACGACGGGACTCCACGGACACCCTCTACCCCCGCGTGCAGCTCCACACCCATGTCGAGCCTTCCCGGTGCCAGCCGCAGTGGACGGTCGGCGTCGGGCTGGGCGGGACAGTGGTCGGCGTGGTCGTAGGGGTCGGAGTGGGGGTCGGCGTCGGGGTTTCCGTAGGGGTCGGCGTAGGGGTCGGAGTCGGCGTGGGCGTCGGTGACGGCGATGTCGTAGGACTCGGGGTCGGCGTCGGGCTCGGAGTCTCCGTGGGCCCGGGTGTCGTGGGCGCGGTCGACGGATCCGAGGGCCGGGGCGACGGCGGTGCGGTGGTGGCGGACGGAGACGGGGACGGGGACGGGGACGGCGCCGACGGAGTACCCACGGCGGGGTGCGCCGGAGGGGCGGCCGGGGACAGCGCATCCGGGCTGCCGTGGGGAGCGGCGCGCGTGGCCGGGGCAGCGGGCGACCGCGGCGCCGGGGCCGTGGCGTGCGGCCGGGGTTTCGGCGGCGGGGCATCCTCGCCGGTGAGGACGTACCCGGCGGCCACCGCCGCCCCGGCGACGGCGACGACCGTGACTCCGGCGGCCGTTGCGGTGGCCGGTCCGGAGCGGATGCGCAGCAGTCGGCGCAGGGCCCCCAGGACGCTGCCGGGGGCCGGGGTGGCGCCGGAGGAGGCCGCGGCGGCCGCTCCCGCCCCGGCTCCGGCGCCGAGCAGGGGGAGCAGGAACTTCGCCGATCCCCCGGCCAGGAACACCAGCAGCGCGGGGCCGGTGAGCGCGGGCAGGCGGTGGTTGGCGCGGGTGAGCAGGGCGAGCCGGTCGCGGCAGTCGGCGCAGTCCGGGAGGTGCTCGGCGATGCCGTCGGCCTGCCGGGCAGTGGCCTCGCCGCGCAGATAGGCGGGCATCCGCTCCCAGTGGGTGCCGCACGCGGCCGCATCCGGGCTGCCCGGCAGGCCGCGCAGGAACGCCTGGCGCATGCCTTCCCGGGCACGGTGGAGGAGGACGGCGGTGGCGCCCTTGCCCGCGCCGATGGCCTTGCCGACGGCCTCCAGCGGCTGGCCCTCGGCCTCGGCGAGCCAGAGGGCCTTCACCCAGCGGTGCGGGAGTTGGTCGAGGACGCGGGCGAGCTGGTCGACGTAGGCGACGCGCTGCGCCGGGTCCTCCGGCGGGGTGGCGCCGACGACGGTGGCGACCTCGGGCCAGGTCTGGCCGTCCTCGGGGTCTCGGGGGACCTCGCGGGCCGCGTCCGATCCGGCGCTGGAGGCGAGGTGGCGGATGGTGGTCCGCAGATACGCCGGGACGTTGTCGATGTGGTGGCCGCCATGGATGCGGCGCCACACCCGGAAGTGCGCCTCGGCGACGACGTCCTCGGCGAGCCAGGTGTTCGCGAGCAGCGAGCGGGCGTAGCCCACCAGGCGCGGATGCTCCTGGGCGTACAGCTCGGCGTAGACGTCGACGGCGGAGGCGCCGGGTTCCTCGGGGGGGCCGGTCTGTGCGGGGACCGACACGGTGGGGGTGAGCCGGTCCGCGGGCCGCGCGGAGTCCGCGGTGGCTTCAGACATGGGGGGCAACCTTCGGTGTTCGCCCCGGGACGGGACGGCGGTGGCCGCGCGTCCCGGGAAGGTTCGGTCCGGGAGCAGGCCCGGGAATTCGTCCTCCTAGGAGCGTTGATTCTCCCATCTGTCGGGCCATGACCGGCACGTGGCATGGGTGAAAGGGGTCACGGTGCGCTCCCGTACGCCCCGCGTGATACACGAGCGTCCACCCCGGAAACGAAAGGTAAGGGCGGGTGGGGACAGACAAGGGCAGGTGGGGCCAATCTTCCTGAAGCACCCTCAGCGCGGGCGGCGGGCGCTGGGCAGCCCGAAGCCCTCACGCCGCCCTGACGTGACGTCAGTTCAACTCCGGCGATCGGCAGTCACCCGAGCCCGTCACCCCGCCGCTCCCCGCCGCTCCCCGGCTCTCCCGTCGAAGAGTTGCCCCAGGTGGAGATCGAGCAGGCGGAGGGCCTGCTCCGGGGTGTGGACCTCCAGAAGGAGATAGGTGGAGAGGCCGTCGACGAGGCTGATGAGGAGCATCGCCTCGTCGTCCGTGGCGCGGGCGGGCGGGAGTTCGCCGCGGTCCGCGGCGCGGCGGAGTTGCCCGGTGAAGAAGTCACGGAGGTGAGGGATGCCGTTCTTGGCCTCGGCGCGCAGGTCCGCGTCGTGTACGGCGCGGACGAAGTAGGCGGCACCGACGAGGGCGCCGGTGCGGCTGCGGTCGTCCAGCGGCAACATGCCGACCAGGCAGGTCCGCAGCACCACGCGGGGCGTCGGCTCCTCGTCCAGGGCCTCGATGCGGTCGCGGATGCGGCGGTCGGCCAGTGCGTTGATGTGGCGCAGGGCGAAGGCGAGCATGTCGTCCTTGCTGCGGAAGTAGTGCTGTAGCCGCCCCAGGGAGATACCGGCTTCGGCGGCGACGTCGCGCAGTCCGGCGCCGTCCAGGCCCCGGGCGCTCGCGATCCGCCAGAGCGCCTCCGCGATCTCCCGTCGCCGGGCCTCGTGATCGACCTTCTTGGGCACGCCCCGGCCTCCCGTCGTCGGACCGTTCCGGCACGGCCCGTTTTTACAAGTCACTCGTACGGTATAACGTGCTCACGTCCAATACGGTTGACTTGCAAACGGGGAATCGCCATGCCTGGATCCGGAACCGCACCTCCTCCCACCGCTGCGCTGCGGCCGCCGCGGCATCGCGTCGACCCGCGGGCGCGCCGCTGGTGGACGGCGCGGGCGCTGCTGACGGTGAGCGGCCCGGCGCTGCTGACCGCGGCGGCGCTCGCGGTCTGCGCCCTGCTCTTCTTCCCGGGGGCGCTGCCGTGGCTGGGCCCGCTCCTGGCCGCGCTCGTCGTCCCGGCGCTCGCCCACCTCGCGCTGATGCCGCGGGTGCGGTACGCGGTGCACGCCTGGGAGTTGGGCGAGCGGGCGGTGTACGCGTCCGACGGCTGGTACCGGCAGCGGCGGCGGATCGCGCCGCTGTCGCGGGTGCAGACGGTCGACACGGTGCGGGGCCCGCTGGAGCGCCGGTTCGGGCTGGCGACGGTCACCGTCACCACCGCATCGACCGCGGGTGACCTCACGATCCGCGGGCTGTCCGACGCGGGGGCGGACGAGCTGTCCCGGCGGATCGGCGCGGCGGCGCAGCTGGTCCCGGGGGACGCGGCATGACCCCCACGACTCCCCCGCCGCCCCGGGACGGCGGCTGGCGCCGCACCCATCCGCGCACCCTCCTGGTCCACGCCACCTGGCCGCTCCCGCCGCTGACCTCCCTCGCGGCGGCGGCCGTGGCCACCGGCGGGCGGATCCCGCCGGGCACCTGGATCGCGCTGGCCGCACTCACCGTGTCGTTCGCCGTGGTCACCGCGGTCGGCGCGGTGCGCTGGGCCCGTACGGAGTTCCGGGTCACCGGCGCCGCGCTGGAGGTGCGGACGGGGGTGCTGACCCGGCGGCTGCGCACCGTGCCGCTGGACCGGATCCGTACCGTCGATCTCACCGCGACGCCGCTCCACCGGGTGCTGCGGCTGACGGCGCTGCGGGCCGGGACCGCGGGCGACGGGAGCGGTGTGCCGGTGCTGGACGCGCTGCCGGTCGCCGAGGCCGGGCGGCTGCGGGGTGCGCTGCTCGCCCGCGCGTCGTCCGGCGCGGCGACGGACGATCCGGTGCTGGCGCGCTTCTCGCCGCGCTGGCTGTGGTACGCGCCGCTGACGTTCTGGGTGGTCGGCGGCGTACTGATCGCGGCGGGTACGGTCCACCGCGTGCTGCACGGCATGGGCGTCGACTTCTGGGAACTGGGCTTCGTACAGCGGGCGTTCGCGGCGTTCGGCACCGTGTCGCCGTGGCTGACGGTCCCTGCGGCGCTGCTCGTGCTGCTGGCCGCCGGGGCGGTCGGTGCGGTGGCGCTGTACGCGGAGAACTGGTGGGACCACCGCCTGGAGTGGGCCGATGCCTCGACGCTGCGGGTGCGGCGTGGCCTGTTCACCACCCGTACGGTCACCGTCGGCCGGGCCCGGCTGCGCGGGGTGCTGCTCCGGGAGCCGCTGCTGCTGCGGGCGGGCGGCGGGGCGGCGGTGCGGGCCGTGGCCGGCGGGCTCGGTGACCGCGACGAGAACCGTGCGCGCAGCGGGCTGCTGCCGCCCGCGCCGCGCGCGCTGGCGGTGCGGGTCGCCGGTGGGGCGCTGCGCGCGCCGTTCCCCGATCCGCCGCTCCCGGGGCGGGGCGTCCCGGCCACGCTGGTGCGCCATCCCCGGGCGGCGCTGCGCAGGCGGCGGCTGCGCGGACTGCTGTGGGTGACGCTGCCGGGCACGGCGTTGTCGGCCGGTTGCGGCGTGGCCTTCGCGCCGGTGCTGCTGCCCTGGGCGGGGGCGTACGCGGTGGTGTCGGCGGGCGTGGCGTGGTGGGCGGCGCGGGCGGCGTACCGGGCGCTCGGGCACGGGCTGTGCGGTGGCCATCTCGTGGTGCGTTCGGGGGTGTTCAGCCGGGACACGCTGGCGTTGGAGCGGTCGGCGGTCGCGGCGTGGACGTTCTCCAGCACGCCGTTCGGCCGCCGGGCCGGTCTGGTGACGCTGACGGCCGCGTTCGCCGCGGGCGAGGGCCGCCACCGGATCCCGGACCTGGCCGCGGCGCGGGCACCGGGGTTCGCCGCGGCCGCCGCGCCGGGCATCGTCGAGGAGTTCCTGGTGGGGGCGGACGGCGGCGGACGGCCCTGAGCGGCGGGCGCGGTGGCCAGTGGACGGCGCGGCGCGGGCGGCGCCCGGGCCGGCGGGCGGCGCGGTGGCCGGTGGACGACCACGGCGGCTACCCGCTTCTCCTCCGCCGATGCGCGCCATGACGCAGATCACACCCTCTGTGCGTGCACGACCGGGGCCCGTCGTTCGTCCTAAGGGATGAGTGATGCCGTGAACCGACAGTTGTGAGGAGCCGCCGCGATGCCCGCCGCCATCGACCACGCCGTCCAGGTCCGCCTCCTCGCGACGACCCCCGGACCGCACACGGTCCCCGCCGTGCTGCGCTACCACCCCTCCGATCCGCTGGCGGTGCGGATGTCGTTCCCGCCGGAGATCTCGCTCGACGGAGCCGCGGTGGACTGGGCGTTCGCGCGCGAGTTGCTGGCCGAGGGGGTGCACGCTCCCGCGGGCCGGGGCGATGTGCAGGTGCGTCCGGCCGGTCCGGAGCGCACGGTCATGGAGTTCCACGCCGACGAGGGCGTGGCGATGGTGCAGCTGCGGACGGCGGACGTGCGGCGCTTCCTCGCCCGGTCGTACGCGGCGGTCCCGGCCGGTCGGGAGCCGGCCCACCTCGATGTCGACCGCGGTCTCGCCACCCTGTTCGGCGCGGCGTGACCGCCCGGCGCCCGCTCCCCACCGCGTCCCCGGCGGGCACCGCTCCGTGCCCACCGGGGACGCGGCCTCAGTGCTGCGGGAAGCCGAACCCGTAGCCCTGCTGCCGCAGCGACGGCAGCAGGCGGTCCAGCGCCTCGACGGTGCGGGAGCGGTCGCCGCCGCCGTCGTGGAAGAGGACGGTCGGACCGTTCGTCAGCTCGCTTCGGACGGTCGCCTCGATCGTGGCGACGGAGCCGCCCTCGAAGTCCTTGCTGTCGATGTTCCAGCCCAGCGGCCGCATCCCGTGCCGGGCCGCGAGGGCGCGGCTGTACGGCGTGAACGCGCCGCCGGGCGCCCGGTAGTAGCGCACCGGCGCGCCCCCGGCCTTCTCGATCATCCGCTGTGCGGGGAGGATCTGGTCCGACTGGTAGCGCTCCGGCCGGTGGTCCATGCCGGTGTCGTGGCTGATCGTGTGGTCGCAGAGCCGGTGCCCGGCGGCGACCACCCGGCGTACGAGGTCGGGGTGGGCCGCGGCCTGCGGTCCGATCATGCAGAACACCGCCTTGACGTGGTGCCGTTCCAGCACCTCCAGGACCTTCGGGGTCCACACCGGGTCCGGGCCGTCGTCGATGGTGACGTTGAGGCTGCGGCCGGGGCGGTCCGAGGCGTGCACGATCGACGGGTCCACGGGGCGGACGGCTGGACGGTGGGTGGCCGTGGGGGTGGCCGCGGGGGTGGCCGCGGGGGTGTCCGCCTCCGCGCTCGTGGGACCGCCGGGCCACGCCAGGGCCAGCGCCCCGGCGGCGCCGAGCGCCACCATCGTCGCGGTGACCGTCTTGAGGATCCCGCGCCCGTTCCCGAAGCGCCCCGCCGTGTTCATGCCGTCCCTCGCATCGTGTGGGAGTTCTGTCGTCTCGTACGGTCCGGGCGTTTTCCGACACCCAGCCGCACCCCCACAGATGATAAGGAAAACGATCAGGATGCCTCTGTTACCGATCCATCATGAAAGTTCTTGATACTGAACCCATGCCACGTGTACTTCTGATCGAGGACGACGCCGCCGTACGCGACGGGGTGACCCTCGCCCTGCGGCGGCGCGGCCACGATGTCGCGGCGGCGGGCAGCGGCGAGGAAGGGCTCGGTCTGCTGCCCGGTTTCCGGCCGGACATCGTGCTGCTCGACCTCATGCTGCCGGGCAAGGACGGCTTCGAGGTCTGCCGCCTGATCCGCGCCGAGCGGCAACTGCCGATCATCATGCTCACCGCACGCGGCGACGACCTCGACGTGGTCCTCGGCCTGGAGGCGGGCGCCGACGACTACATCGTCAAACCGGCCCGCGGCGAGGTCCTGGAAGCGCGCATCCGCGCGGTGCTGCGCCGCACCGCGCCGCCCGCCGACGGGGCCGCCGCCGAACTCGGCCCCGCGCCCGTCGAGTCGTACGGCACGCTCGCCATCGACCGCGCCGGGCTCGTCGTCGCCAAGGGCGGCCGGGACCTCGCGCTCGCGCCCTCCGAGATGAAGCTGCTGCTGTTCCTGTCGGCCACCCCCGGGCAGGTCTTCAGCCGCCAGCAGCTGCTGGAACACGTCTGGGAGCACAGCTACCACGGCGACGCCCGGCTGGTGGACGCCTGTGTGATGCGGCTGCGCACGAAGATAGAGGACACCCCGCGCAGCCCCCGCTTCGTCCAGACCGTGCGCGGTTTCGGCTACCGCTTCGGCCCCCTGTGAGGCGCCGCCGCCTGCTGCCCCCGGGGCTGCTGCGGGGCCTGCGGGCCCGGCTGGTCGTGGCGTTTTTGCTGGTCGCCGCGGTCAGCGCGCTGACCACCGCCGGGCTGACGTACCGCGAGGCCCGCAACGCCATCCTGCAGCGCTCCCAGGACATGGCCGTCAACGACCTGCGCACCCAGATCAATTCGCTCGCCCCCGAGCTGGCCGTGCCGCCCACCCGCACCGATCTGGAGGCCCTCCGCCTCCAGCTGGAGCGCTCCGGCACCTCCCGCGACTGGGACGTCCGCGTCCGCTACCGCGGCGTCCCGGGCGGCGACGACGCCCCGCCCGGCAGCCCGGCCGTTCTCCCCGCCGATCTGGAGAAGTCCGTCGAGCAGCGCCATGTCCCGGCGTTCCAGCGGGTGGTGCGCAACGGCGATCCCTGGCTGCTGATCGGCATGCCGGTACGCCAGTCCGACGGCGCGCCGTCCGCCCTGTCCGTCTACGCCCAACTCCCCCTGAACGCCGAGGAGGCCAACGTCGAGGCGCTGGTCAGCGCGGCACAACGGGGCGCGCTGCCGGCGCTGGCGCTGTCGGTGCTGCCCGCGCTGCTCGCCGCCCGGGGTGTGCTGCGGCCGGTGCGGCGGCTACGGCAGGCGGCCGGGCGGCTCGCCGAGGGGAAGCTCGACACCCGGCTGGAGGTCAAGGGCACCGACGAACTCGCCGGGCTGTCCCGGTCGTTCAACGACATGGCGGAGGAGCTGGAGGCCAGCGTCGCGGAGCTGCGGCGCCTGGAGGCCAATGCCCACCGGTTCGCCGCGGACGTCTCGCACGAGCTGCGCACCCCGCTCGCCGCGATGACCGCGGTCACCGACGTACTGGACGAGGACGCCGCGACGCTCGACCCGGACACCGCGTCCGCGGTCCGGCTGATCAGTCAGGAAACCGGAAAGTTGACGCGCATGGTGGAGGACCTGATGGAGGTCTCCCGGTTCGACGCGGGCGCCGCCGCGCTCCACCTGGACGAGGTGGACGTCGCCGAGACCGTCCGCAAGACGCTCCAGGCCCGCGCCTGGCAGGACGAGGTCGGCGCGGAGCTGCCCGACGGCGTCCGCGCCCGCGTCGACCCGCGGCGGCTGGACGTCGTCGTCGCCAACCTCGTCGGCAACGCCCTGCACCACGGCGGCAGCCCGGTCCACGTCCGGCTTCGGGCCCCCGGACCCGGCGCGGACCGGCTGATGCTGGAGGTCCGCGACAGCGGCCCCGGCATCGATCCGCAGGTGCTGCCGCACGTCTTCGACCGCTTCTACAAGGCGGACTCGGCACGCGCCCGCTCCGAGGGCAGCGGCCTGGGCCTGGCCATCGCCCGGGAGAACGTCCTGCTGCACGGCGGCACCGTCCGCGCCGCCAACGCGCCCGGCGGCGGCGCGGTGTTCACCGTGGAGCTGCCGGTGCGGCCGCCGGACGAGGCGGGGGCGCGGACGGGCCCCGGGCCCGCCGGTTCCGACGGCCCGGCCGACCCGACCCCGGGATCCGCCACCTCGCACACCCCTGGCAAGGAGGCCCCCGCATGACCTCCCCCCGCCCCCGCGCCCCCCGGCTCCTGGCCGTGACCGCGTTGGCCTGCGCCGCCGTGACCGTGCCGGCCGGCTGCGGTATCGAGCCCAGCGATGTGATCGACGCGGGCGCCCCGGCGTCCGGGGTGAAGGCCCCGGGCCGCCCGGAGACCGGCGTCCAGCTGTTCTTCTACGGCCCGGCCGGACTGCGCTCCGCGACCCGCCCGGCGAAGGCGCCGGCCGACCCGCAGTTCGCCCTCGACCTGCTGCTCGACGGCCCCGACCACGCCGAACGGCAGCGCGGGCTCTCCAGCGCGCTGCCCGAGCTGCCCGGCCGGCTGCGGGCACGCGCGGGCGATGGCCAGGTCGACATTGTGTTGCCCGTCCCGCCGCGGAAACTGGACACCGCCGCCCTGAGCCAGCTGGTGTGCACGGCGGCCAACGCCGAGGTGCCCGGCGGCCACCCGCCATCCTCCGTACGGGTCACCCTGACCGGCTCCGGCTCCCGCGTCGGCCCGATGATCTGCGCCGGCGACACCGCGTTCCCGGTGGTCCAGCCGTCCGCGGTGCCGTCGTCGCCCTGAGCCCGCCGCCGCCCGTGCCGGGCGGGCTACCGTGGAGAAGCGCCCCCGCGCGCAGCGGCCCCGCGCGCGGTGCGGCACGGTCCCGCAGGCCCGCATCCCGCGAGAGGCACCCGATGACCGAGCGCAAACCCCCCGGCGTCGACTTCGAGTCCTGGATCGACAAGCAGATCCGCGAGGCGCAGGAGCGGGGTGACTTCGCCGGGCTGCCCGGCGTCGGCAAACCGCTGCCCGGTCTGGACAAGCCGTACGACGAACTGTGGTGGGTCAAGGACAAGATGGCCCGCGAGGACCTTTCCTACCTGCCTCCGTCGCTGGCGCTGCGCAAGGAGGCCGAGGAGGCGGCGCAGACCGCGGCCGCCGCGCCGAGCGAGGCGGCGCTGCGCCGCATCCTGACCGTCGTCAACGAGAAGATCCGCGCGGCCCTGCGCGCCCCGCTCGAAGGACCGCCGCTGGGCCTCACCCCGTTCGACATCGAGGAACGGGCCCGGGAATGGCGCCGGGAGCACGCCCGCTGAGGCGCGGCGGCACGCGGCCGGACGCGCCGTACCGTGCTCCGGCCGCCCCGTGCCGCGCCCTTGCACCCGCACGGATCAACGAGTTCAAGGTCACAGCGAGAGCCCCTGCTCCAGCTGACGCTCATTCGCCTAGCCTGCTGCCATGACCGCCGAGTCCCCCGAACTCCCCCTGGCCGCCGCGTTCCCGGAAGCCGACCGCACGCAGTGGCAGCACCTCGTCGCGGGTGTGCTGCGCAAGTCGGGCGCCACCCCGGCGGCGGACGCCCCCGAGGACGCGCTCGCCACCGATCTCCCCGACGGCATCCGCGTCCGTCCCCTCTACACCGCCGACGACGGGTACCCCGACGCGGGGCTCCCCGGCTTCCCGCCGTTCGTCCGGGGCGGCCGTCCCGAGGGCGCCACCGTCGCCGGATGGGACGTACGCCAGCGCCAGGCGTACGCCGACCCGGACCGGGTCAACGAGGCGGCCCTCGCCGACCTGGAGAACGGCGTCACCTCGCTGTGGCTGGCCGTGGGCGAGGACGGGGTGCCCCTCGACGCGCTGCCGCGGGCCCTCGCGGGCGTCCATCTGGACCTCGCCGCCGTCGCGCTCGACGCGGGCGGGGAGTTCGCCGCGGCCGCCGAGGCGCTGTTCGCGCTGGCCGCCGCCGGCGGCGTGGTCCCGGCCGCTCTGACCGGCACGCTCGGCGCCGACCCGCTGGCGCTCGTCGCCCGCGGCGGCGACGACACCGCGCTCGACGCCCACCTGGCGGCCGCCGCGTCGCTGGCCGCGCGGTGCGCCGCCGAGGCGCCGGGGCTGCGGGCGCTGACCGTCGACGCGCTGCCGTACCACGAGGCCGGCGGTTCGGCCGCCGAGGAGCTGGGCTGCTCGCTGGCCACCGGCGTCGCCCAGCTGCGCGCGCTGACCGCCGCGGGCCTGGACATCGACGCCGCCTGCGGCCAGCTGGAGTTCCGCTACGCCGCCACCGCCGACCAGTTCCTGACCATCGCCACGCTGCGCGCCGCGCGCCGCCTGTGGGCGCGGGTCGCCGAGGTGTGCGGCGCCTCGCCCGAGGCGCGGGCGCAGCGCCAGCACGCGGTGACATCGCCGGTGATGATGAGCCGCCGCGACCCGTGGGTGAACATGCTGCGCACCACCGTCGCCGGGCTGTCGGCCGGGGTCGGCGGCGCGGACGCGGTGACGGTGCTGCCGTTCGACGCGGCCCTCGGCCTGCCGGACGCGTTCGCCCGCCGTATCGCCCGCAACACCCAGGCGGTGCTGCTGGAGGAGTCGCATCTGTCGAAGGTGATCGACCCGGCCGGTGGCTCCTGGTACGTCGAGGAGCTGACGGACGAGCTGGCGCGCGCGGCCTGGGCGTGGTTCCAGGAGATCGAGGGCGCGGGCGGCCAGGCCGCTGCGCTCCGCTCCGGGCTGATCGCTGACCGGCTCGCGGCGACCTGGGAGCGCCGCTCCCGTGACCTGGCGACCCGCCGCGAACCGATCACCGGCGTCAGCGAGTTCCCGTATCTTGCGGAGGCCCCGGTGCGCCGCGAGGCCGCGCCGGTCCCTGCCGGGGGCGGGTTGCCGCGGGTGCGGCGGGACGATGCGTACGAGGCGCTGCGGGCCAGGTCGGACGCGCATCTGGCGGCCACCGGCGCCCGTCCGAAGGTGTTCCTGGCGGCGCTGGGTCCGGCCGCCGCGCACACCGCGCGGGTGTCGTTCGCCGCCAACCTCTTCCAGGCGGGCGGCGTCGAGACGGTGCACGAGCCCGCGTCGGTGGACGCCGGGACGGTGGCCGCCGCCTTCGCGGCGAGCGGCGCCCGGATCGCGTGCCTGTGCGGCAGCGACACGCTCTACGCGGAGCAGGCGGCCCAGGTCGCGGCGGCGCTGAAGGCGGCCGGTGCGGTGCGGGTGTATCTGGCGGGTGCGCCCGGTGAGCGGCGCGAGGAGTTCGGGCAGGCAGGGGTGGACGCGTACGTCTTCACCGGCTGCGACGCGGCCGGGGCCCTCGCCTCGGCCCTGGACGTTATGGAGGTGGCGTGATGACCGGGACACGGCGGACGGACGGCCCGGGCACCGTCCCGGACTTCAGTGGGGTGCCGCTGGACGGCACGGCGGACGGCACGGACCCCGCGCGGTGGGCCAAGGCCGTCGAGCAGGCCACCGGCGCGAGCGTCGCGGACCTGACGTGGGAGACGCCCGAGGGCATCGGCGTGAAGCCGCTGTACACCGGCGCCGATCTCGACGGTGTGGACTTCCTGCGGACGTACCCGGGCATCACGCCGTATCTGCGCGGCCCGTACCCGACGATGTACGTCAATCAGCCGTGGACCATCCGGCAGTACGCCGGGTTCTCCACCGCCGAGGAGTCCAACGCCTTCTACCGGCGCAATCTCGCGGCCGGGCAGAAGGGCCTGTCGGTCGCCTTCGACCTGCCCACCCACCGCGGCTACGACAGCGACCACCCACGGGTGACGGGTGACGTCGGCATGGCGGGCGTGGCGATCGATTCGCTCTACGACATGCGTCAGCTCTTCGAGGGCATTCCGCTGGACCGGATGACGGTGTCGATGACGATGAACGGCGCGGTGCTGCCCGTTCTCGCCCTCTACATCGTGGCCGCCGAGGAGCAGGGCGTACCGCCCGAGAAGCTGGCCGGGACCATTCAGAACGACATCCTCAAGGAGTTCATGGTCCGCAACACCTATATCTATCCGCCGCAGCCGTCGATGCGGATCATCTCCGACATCTTCGCGTACACCTCGCAGAAGATGCCGCGGTACAACTCCATCTCGATCTCCGGGTACCACATCCAGGAGGCGGGCGCGACGGCCGATCTGGAGCTGGCGTACACGCTTGCCGACGGGGTGGAGTATCTGCGCGCGGGCATGGCGGCGGGCATGGACGTGGACGCCTTCGCGCCGCGGCTCTCCTTCTTCTGGGCGATCGGCATGAACTTCTTCATGGAGATCGCCAAACTGCGGGCGGCGCGGCTGCTGTGGGCCAAGCTGGTGCAGCAGTTCGGCCCGAAGAACCCCAAGTCGCTGTCGCTGCGCACCCATTCGCAGACGTCGGGCTGGTCGCTGACGGCGCAGGACGTCTTCAACAACGTGACGCGGACGTGCGTGGAGGCGATGGCGGCGACGCAGGGCCATACCCAGTCGCTGCACACCAACGCGCTGGACGAGGCGCTGGCGCTGCCCACCGACTTCTCCGCGCGGATCGCCCGGAACACCCAGCTCTTCCTCCAGCAGGAGTCGGGGACCTGCCGGGTCATCGATCCGTGGGGCGGCAGTGCGTACGTCGAGAAGTTGACGCAGGATCTGGCGCGGCGGGCGTGGCAGCACATCGAGGAGGTGGAGGCGGCCGGCGGGATGGCGAAGGCGATCGACGCGGGCCTCCCCAAGCTCCGGGTGGAGGAGGCGGCGGCCCGTACCCAGGCGCGGATCGACTCCGGGCGGCAGGCGCTGATCGGGGTGAACAAGTACCGGGTGGAGACCGACGAGGAGATCGAGGTCCTCAAGGTCGACAACTCCGCGGTCCGTGCCCAGCAGATCGAGAAGCTGAAGCGGCTGCGGGCCGAGCGGGACGAGGACGCCTGCCGGGCGGCGCTGCGGGCACTGACCGAGGCGGCGCGGTCCGGTCCCGGCGAGGGGCTGGAGGGCAACCTGCTCGCGCTGGCGGTGGACGCGGCGCGTGCGATGGCGACGGTCGGGGAGATCTCCGACGCCCTGGAGGAGGTCTACGGCCGTCACTCCGGGCAGATCCGTACGATCTCCGGTGTGTACCGAGATGAAGCGGGCCCCTCCTCCGGTGTCGGCCGCACCCGGGATCTGGTGGCCGAGTTCGAGCGCGCCGAGGGCCGCCGGCCGCGCATCCTGGTGGCCAAGATGGGCCAGGACGGCCACGACCGCGGCCAGAAGGTGATCGCCACGGCCTTCGCCGACCTGGGTTTCGACGTCGACGTCGGCCCGCTGTTCCAGACCCCGGCCGAGGTGGCGCGGCAGGCGGTGGAGGCCGATGTGCACATCGTCGGCGTCTCGTCACTGGCAGCCGGCCATCTGACGCTGGTGCCCGCACTGCGCGAGGCGCTGGCGGCCGAGGGCCGGGAGGACATCACCGTCGTAGTGGGCGGGGTGATCCCCCCGCAGGACGTGCAGACGCTCCGGGACATGGGCGCCGCGGCGGTCTTCCCGCCCGGCACGGTCATCCCGGACGCCGCGTACGACCTGGTCCGGGACCTCGCGCAGGCCCTTGGCCACGAGCGGTGAGGCGCTGATGCCCGCGAGGATCGATGTCGAGCGGTACGCGGAGGGGGTCCGGGCGGGTTCCCGGGCCTGGATCGCGCGGGCCGTGACGCTGGTGGAGTCCAGCCGCGCCGACCACCGCGCGGCGGCCCAGCGGCTGCTCGTCGCGCTGCTGCCCTACTCCGGTGCGGCGCGGCGGGTGGGGATCAGCGGGGTGCCCGGGGTCGGCAAGTCGACGTTCATCGACGCGCTCGGCTCGCGGCTGACGGGCGCCGGGCACCGGGTCGCGGTGCTCGCCGTCGATCCGTCGTCGAGCCGTACCGGCGGTTCCATCCTGGGCGACAAGACCCGGATGGCGCGGCTGGCGACCGACCCGGCGGCGTTCGTCCGGCCCTCCCCCACGTCCGGGACGCTGGGCGGGGTGGCGCGGGCGACCCGGGAGTCGATCATCGTGATGGAGGCGGCGGGGTACGACGTCGTCCTGGTGGAGACGGTGGGCGTCGGGCAGTCCGAGACGGCCGTGGCCGACATGGTCGACACGTTCGTGCTGCTGACGCTGGCGCGGACCGGCGATCAGCTCCAGGGCATCAAGAAGGGCGTGCTGGAGCTGGCGGATCTGGTCTCCGTCAACAAGGCCGACGGTCCGCACGAGCGGGACGCCCGCGCGGCGGCCCGGGAACTGTCCGGTGCGCTGCGGCTGTTGCAGCCGCCGGACGCGGCGTGGACGCCGCCGGTGCTCACCTGCAGCGCCCGGGAGGGCACGGGCCTCGATGAGCTGTGGGAGCGCGTGGAGCGGCACCGTGCGCTGCTGGAGTCGACCGGCGCGCTCGCCGAGCGGCGCCGTGCGCAGCAGGTGGAGTGGGTGTGGACGATGGTCCGCGATCAGCTCGTGGACCGGCTGCGCCACGATCCGGAGGTGCGGCGGATCGCCCCGGACGTCGAGCGGGAGGTCCGCTCGGGTCTGCTCACCGCGACGCTGGCCGCCGAACGCCTCCTGACGGCCTTCGGGCTGCCTCCGGAGGATCACTGAGGACGAGCTTGGGCGGCGGATGCCCGGGCGGCCGGTGACCGGCCCGCCCGGGCATCTTTGCGTCCGGGCCCCGGGCCGTACCGGGCGACAACGGGAGTTCGACGACAGGCCCTGGATCAGTTGCGGGGCGAGAGGGTGGCCCAGACGGTTTTGCCGGTGCGGTCGGGAAGGGTCCATCCCCAGGCGTCACTGAGCTGTTCGACGATGCGCAGGCCGCGGCCGGATTCGGCGAGCGGGTCGGGTGTGCCGATCACCGGGGTGCTCCCGCCGCCGTCGGAGACCGCGCACATGACGCCGTCGTCGCGCCGGGTCAGGGCGAGCCAGGCGGGGGTGACGACGGGCCCCGCCACCCGGCCGCCCGCCGTGCCGTGGGCGTCGCGGACGCCGTAGCGCAGGGCGTTGCTGACGAGTTCGGAGACGATGAGGGTGGCGTCGTCGGCGAGGGCGGCGCATATCTGCCAGCCGCGGAGCGTGGACAGGGTGAAGCGCCGGGCGTCGGCGACGGTGCGGGCGGAGGCGCTCAGCGCGCAGGCGGCGAACGCATCGGGGCCGGGCACCCACCTGCCGTCGTCGCGCAGTTCCTTGCGCGGTGTTGCGTACACGGTCTCTGCCGGATGTGTCGTCATCACGTCTCCGCGAAGGGGCGCTTCTGGTCTGGGCTGCACTGCTCGGGACAGCTAATATCCTCGTCAGCCGCCCCCCGCTGCAAGTGCATCTGCAATTACATCGGTAAGGACGGTCGCACAGGGGCTTGTTCACGCCATCGTGGATGACGGGCCCGGGACCGGTAGGAGGCCGTGCCTCCAGCAAGGGAGCGACAGTGATGGAGACGGTGCCCAACGGCATTCAGTCGACCCGTATCGAGCGGGCCCAGTGGCGCAAGAGCCGCCGCAGCAACCCGAGCGGCAACTGCGTTGAGCTGGCGGTTCTTTCGGATGGCGGGGTCGCGGTGCGCAACTCCCGGCACACCGGCGGACCGGCCCTGATCTACACCCGCGACGAGATCGCGGCATTCGTCCAAGGCGCCAAGGACGGCGACTTCGACGATCTGATCGGCCGTGACTGACGCATATGTCGTCCGGATAATCGACTCGCTGTACGTTTCCTTTTCGCAGTGGGACACTGAGCGCTCGCCCAACCACCCAGGGGAGTCCGCATGACCGCCGCGCAGCCGAGCCGTGAACCCTCACTGCGCCATTACCTCGACAACCCGCGGGGCGGGCCGACGGTGCTGCGCATCGTCCTCGGCACCCAGCTGCGGCGACTCCGGGAGGCCGCCGGCGTCTCCCGGGAGGCGGCGGGTGACGCGATCCGCGGCTCCCACGCCAAGATCAGCCGCCTGGAGCTGGGCCGGGTGAGCTGCAAGGAACGGGACATCTCCGATCTGCTGACGCTCTACGGCGTCACCGCCGATGCGGAGCGCGCCGATTTCCTCGCGCTCGCCCGCCGCACCAGCAACCCGGGGTGGTGGCATCGGTACAACGATGTGCTGCCCAGCTGGTTCGAGACGCACATCGGTCTCGAAGAGGCGGCGTCGGTGATCCGGACGTACGAGGTGCAGTTCGTCCCGGGTCTGCTGCAGACGCCGGAGTACGCCCACGCGGTGGCCCGGCTCGGTCATCCGCGGGCGTCGGCCGAGGACGTCGAGCGGCGGGTGGCGCTGCGCGTGGAGCGCCAGAAGCTGCTGACGGCGCCGCACGCGCCCCGGCTGTGGGCGGTGATAGACGAGGCGTCGCTGCGGCGTCCGCTGGGCAGCCCGCAGGTGATGGCCGAGCAGCTGCGCCATCTGCTGGAGATGTCGAAGCTGCCGAACGTCACGCTGCAGATCGCACCGTTCAGCCTCGGCGGGCTCGCGGCGGCCGGTGGGCCGATCACGATCCTGCGGTTCCTGGAGCCGGATCTGCCGGACATCGTCTATCTGGAGCAGCTGACCAGCGCGCTCTACCTGGACAAGCGCGACGACGTGGACCACTACCTCGCCGTCATGGACCGGCTGAGCGCCCAGGCCGAATCGCCGCGCGGTTCGCTGGCGATCCTGGAAGGGCTGCTGCGCGAGCTGAGTTGAGCCGCCGGACGGCATCACACATGAGGGAGGCGGGGCCCGGCGGCCCCGCCTCCCTCATGTCTGCCGGTGGGTCAGTTCTTCCGCGCCACGCCGCCGTACTCGATCCACTCCTTGGTCGTCTGCTTCGGTCCCAGGCTGCCGTCCGGCTTCCAGGTGGAGACCTCGACGAGCCCCGGCTCCAGGACCTCCAGCCCCTCCAGGAACGTCTCCACTTCGCTCGCCCGGCGCACCCGGCCCCACTGCCCCTGGGTGGAGACCTGCATGAGCTCCGTGACGAAGTCCCGGGTCGCCTGGTCCTCGCTGACCAAGTGGGAGGCCACCAGGAAGCTGCCGGGGCAGAGCTTTTCGGCGACCCGGGTGACGAGGGCCTTGGGGTCGTCCTCGTCCGGGATGCAGTGCAGTACGGAGACGAAGAGCGCGGCGACGGGCTGGCCGAAGTCGATGAGCCGCTCGACCTCGGCGCTGCCGAATATGCCGTCGGTGTCGCGCATGTCCGCCTGGATCACGGCGGTGCGGTGGTCCTCCTCCAGCATCGCCCGGCCGTGCGCGAGGACGATCGGGTCGTTGTCGACGTAGACGACGCGGGATTCCGGGTCGATGGCCTGGGCGACCTGGTGGACGTTGTCCTGCGTCGGCAGGCCGGAGCCGTGGTCGATGAACTGCCGGATGCCCTGTTCCTGGGCGAGCCAGCGCACCGCCCGCTGGAGGAATCGGCGGTTGTTGATGGCCAGCGCACGGGTGCTGGGCGCGATCTTGTCCAGCTCCTCGCACGCCTCACGGTCGACGGAGTAGTTGTCCTTGCCGCCGAGGTAATGGTCGTACATCCGGGCCACGCTCGGGATGCTGACATCGACGACAGTGGACAGCGGCTGTGGCTCTTGGCTCATGACTTACGTTCCCGTCGTTCGGCGCCACCGGCATGGTTCTGCGGCCGCCATACGAACGGGCGACCGGGCCGGGCTCGCCTCCCAACATACCTACGGAAGAGCGTTGTTGCAGATGGGAGCCGGGATCAATCGACCGGTAAGCCTGCGGGAGGCGGTACTTGACGGTCCGTCGGGAATCGCTCGGGAAGCCGTGCGGACCCATCGGCGTCCGGGCGACGGAACGGGCCGGGCCGAGCGGGCAACCCCTCGCTCAGTGTGGCCGGGAATCGCCCCCCGTTCGGGGCGGTCCGCCGCCACGCCACTCAGGGGCGGCGACCCGTTCCACCCGAAGACCGGCCGCCGCACGAGGGAGCGCGTACCGGGCGCCTACCACCCCCGGCGCGTCCTCCACCGGTCGCGTCCGGGCGGACGGCCGCCGGGGCGAGGTCATGTCGCGGGGATGTCGAAGTAGCGGTGCAGCCCGGCGGCGAGGGCCAGATCGCCGCTGGCCGTGATTTTCCGGGTGAGGAACATCGTCACCGGACTGCCGTTGCCGGAGACCAGCTTGAGAAAGGCGGCGTCCCCCATCGCCAGGGTCAGCCGGGCGTCGGCGGCCGACCGGCCCTCGGTGACCGTGCACGACCCGTCGGCGATGACGGTCTCGTAGACGGCCTCCGACTCGCCGGTGATCCGCCACCGGATCAGCGCGCGCAGCTCCCCGGCGGCCGCGGGACGGAACTGCTCGCCCATCCGCCCGAAGATCTCCCCCAGCACCCGCGCGCGCAGCTCCCCGGTGGCGATCTCGGTGATCTGGCGGGCGCTGATGCCCTTGACGATCCCGGCGAACTCCTCGGGGGTGATCCCCGCGAAGTCCAGCTCCGCCAATCGGTCCCGGACGTCATCGGCCACGGAAAACTCCCTACCAATCGGCAAATTCCACTGATAAGCGAGATTACGGCGCGGGGCACACGGCAGGCAACAACACCCCTGGTCACAGCGGGTGGCGCGGCCGACGGCCCCGGAATCGGCCGCCGTCCGGGAGGCTTCTGTCATCCCACCCGCCACGCCGGGTAGGTAGGCCCCCATGACCACACAGATGCGCGAGCCGGAGCACAGCGGAACGCCGCCGCAGGACGGGCCGACCGTCGCGGACATGGTGCGGGCCAACGAGGCCAACTGGGACGCCCGCACCCCCGTCCACGTCGCCAGCGACTTCTACGGACTGGACGGCTCCCGGACCGCCGACGACTGGTTCGCCCCCTTCGAATGGCAGGACCTGGGCGATCTGCGGGGCCGCGACCTCCTCCACCTCCAGTGCCACCTCGGCACCGAAACCGCCGCCTTCGCGGACCGCGGCGCCCGCGCCGTCGGCCTCGACTTCTCCGCCGCCGCCCTGACCGAGGCCCGCCGCCTGGCCACCGAGAGCGGCCGGGACCTGACGTTCGTCCAGTCCGATGTCCACCGCGCGCCCGAAGCGCTCGACGACCGCCGTTTCGACGTGATCTACACCGGCAAGGGCGCTCTGTGCTACCTCCCCGACCTCACCGCCTGGGCCGAGACCGCCGCCTCGCTGCTGCGCCCGGGCGGCATGCTCTACCTCGTCGAATTCCATCCGCTGCTCGACGCGCTCGGCCCCACCCCGGCCCCCGACAACCAGGATCTGCTCCTCCGCCACGACTACCTGGCCGGACGCGGCCCGCTGCGGAGCGACAGCCCGCACACGTACACCGACGGCCCGCCGCTCGCGGACGCGACGACGAGTTACGAATGGCGGCACGGCCTCGGCGAGGTCGTCACGGCGGTGTCCGGCGCCGGGCTCCGCGTCGACGTACTGCGGGAGACGGAACAGGCCCCGTGGAAGCGGTTCGACACGATGGTGCCCGGCGACAACGGTTGGTGGCGGCTGCCGCCCGACGAGCCGATCGTCCCCCTTCTCTACGCGCTGCGCGCCACGAAGGGCTGACGCCGTGCCGGGTCCGCACGGGTGTGGGCGCCGGGCGCCCGGTGCCGCGCCCGGCCTACCGGCGGCGGTAGACCGAGTGCAGCACCGCCTCCTTGGCGGGTCCGTCGATCCGCCACTCCAGCTCCCAGGTGTCCGCTCCGGTCACGGTGAACGTCCCGTCGTAGCGGTCGGCGGCGCACGGGTGGACGGTGTGCCAGCGTCCGGTCCGCAGATCGAGGTCGTGGAAGGGGCGGCCGTCGGCGAACTCCACCGCGGCCGTACCGTCCGGCCGGGGCCGCAGCCACAGCGTCCGCCCGGCCGGATGGACCGCGTCCGCCCAGGTCAGCTCGCCCTCCTCGACGTGCAGCAGCGCGCCGTCCGCGCCCTCCGGCCGGAACTCCGCGATGCCTCGGAAGCTCCCCTCGGCCCCGGCCCGTACGTCGAGGACGCGCCGCTCGATGCTCCAGCGGCCGGTGAGGTAGGCCGCCACGTCGGGCACCGGACGGCAGGGACGGGCGGCGTGGGACGGAACGGGCGGGGTCCATGGACGGCCGCCGGGTGCGGTGGGCATGACCCGATTCTCCCCCGGCCGCGCCCTTCCCGTACGGGCGGCCGGGTGGCTCCCTTACGGGCCGGAAGCGTCGGCGGGTCCCGTGAATCCGGGCCGGGTGGGGTGGGCACGCCCGGCCCGGGCACGGCGCGCCCCGGTGCGGACCGGCCGCGTGGCCCGGCACCCTTACGGGCCGTCGCCGCGACGCTCGGGGAAAAGCCCGGGGTGCCATGCCGTGCGGAGCGGCACCGCCGCGCCTACGCTCGGTACCGAGATCATCACCCGGGTGCGGATCACCGAACCGCGGCAGACGGCGCCCGCACCCCGGCGGCAGGCGGCGCCCCGCCCGTCGCCGGCCAGGCGCGACAACCGGAGACCGGAGGCATCCCCATGCCGGACCTGTTCATCGGCGGCCGCTGGACCGCAGCGGCCGACGGCCAGCGGCGCGAGATCCGCTGCCCGGCGGACGGCACCCTGGTCGCGACCGTCGACGAAGGCGGCCCCAAGGACGCGGCAGCCGCCGTCGGCGCCGCCCGCAGCGCGTACGACGACGGGCCCTGGCCACGTACGCCCGCCGCCGAGCGCGGCGCCCTGCTGCTGCGCGTCGCCGATCTGCTGGTGCGCGACACGGAGGCGCTGGCCCGCGCCGAATCGCTGGACACCGGGAAGCGGCTGGTCGAGAGCGTCTACGACATGGGCGACATCGCGAACTGCTTCCGCTACTTCGGCAACCTCGCGTCGTCCGGCGGCACCGACCGCGTGGTGGACACCGGCCAGCCGGGGATCGAGAGCCTCATCCGCCATGAGCCGGTCGGCGTCTGCACACTGATCACCCCGTGGAACTACCCGCTGCTCCAGACGGCATGGAAGGTCGCCCCCGCGCTGGCCGCCGGGAACACCTTCGTCCTCAAGCCCAGCGAGCTGACCCCGCACACCGCGATCCACCTGATGCGGCTGCTCGCCGAGGCGGGCCTGCCGGACGGCGCGGCCAACCTCACCCTGGGCACCGGCCCGCTCGTCGGCGCCCCGCTGACCGAGGATCCCCGGGTGGACCTGGTGTCCTTCACCGGCGGCCTGACCACCGGGCGCCGGATCATGGCCGCGGCCGCCCCCACCGTCAAGAAGATCGCCCTGGAGCTGGGCGGCAAGAACCCGAACATCGTCTTCTCCGACGCCGAGTTCGACACCGCCGTCGACCACGCCCTGACCGCGGTGTTCCTCCACTCCGGCCAGGTCTGCTCGGCGGGCGCCCGGCTGCTCGTCCAGAACGACCTGCACGACCGGTTCGTCGACGAGCTGGTCGCCCGCGCCCGACGGATCCCGCTCGGCGGCCCCTTCGACGAACACGCCCGCACCGGCCCGCTGATCTCCGCGGCGCACCGCGCCAAGATCGCGGCGTATGTCGAGGCGGGGCTCGCCGAGGGCGCCGTCCTGCGCTGCGGCGGCCGACCACCGCAGGACCCGGCGCTGCGCGACGGCTTCTACTACCTGCCGACGGTGCTGGACGAATGCACCCCGGACATGTCGGTGATCCACGACGAGTCCTTCGGCCCGGTGCTGACCGTCGAACGGTTCCGCGAGGAGGACGAGGCGGTCCGGCTCGCCAACGACACGGTGTACGGCCTGGCCGGCGCGGTCTGGACCCAGGACGCCGAGAAGGCCCACCGCGTGGCGGCCCGGATGCGGGCCGGCACGGTCTGGATCAACGACTTCCATCCGTATGTCCCACAGGCCGAGTGGGGTGGCATGAAGCAGTCCGGTGTCGGACGGGAACTGGGACCCGCGGGCCTCGCCGAATACCAGGAGGCCAAGCACGTGTGGCGGAACACCGCGCCGCGGCCGCAGAGGTGGTTCGAGTGAGCGAGGCGGGTTCGCCGCGCCCCGGCACCCGGGACGACGGCACGCATGACGACGACGCTTCGCTGGCCGAGTTCGGCTACAAACCGGAGCTGAAGCGGACCCTCGGCAACTTCCACACCTTCGCCGCCGGCATCAGCTACATCTCCATCCTCACCGGCACCTTCCAGCTCTTCTACTTCGGCATCAGCCACGGCGGACCGGCGTACTGGTGGTCGTGGCCGATGGTGTTCTGCGGACAGCTGATGGTCGCACTCTGCTTCTGCGAGCTGGCCGCCCGCTATCCGGTCGCCGGATCCATCTACAACTGGGCGAAACGGATGGGCGGCCCGCACATCGGCTGGCTCGGCGGCTGGATGATGCTCACCGCCACCATGGTGTCGCTGGCCGCCGTGGCCCTGGCCTATCAGGTGACGCTGCCGCAGATCTCGTCGTGGTTCCAGCTCATCGGCAACGGCAGCGGCCGGACCGACGCCGCGGCCAACGCCGTACTGCTGGGCAGCGTCCTCATCCTGTTCACCACGCTGGTGAACGCGTTCGGCGTCAAGCTGATGGCGCGCATCAACTCCGCGGGCGTCGCCATCGAGTTGATCGCCGCGATCGTGCTGATCGTCCTGCTCGCCGCCCGCATCACCCGCGGCCCGTCCGCGGTGACCAAGACCTTCGGCCTGGGCGCCGGCCAGAGCCTCGGCTACCTCGGCGCCTTCCTGACCGCGTCGCTCGCCTCGGCGTACGTCATGTACGGCTTCGACACCGCGTCCTCGCTGGGCGAGGAGTCCAAGGACCCCGGCCGCAACGCACCGCGCGCCATCCTGCGGGCCCTGATCGCCTCGTTCCTCATCGGCGGTCTGATCCTCCTCTTCGCCCTCCTCGCGGTGCCCGATCTGCACGCCAAGGAACTGTCCGTGGACGGGCTCCAGTACGTGGTGCTCTCCACGCTGGGCTCGACGGTGGGCCAGATCGTGCTGTGGTGCGTGGTCATCGCGATCACCGTCTGCGAACTGGCCGTCCACACAGCGGGCATCCGCCTCGCCTTCGCCATGGCCCGCGACAACAACCTGCCCGCCGCGTCCCTGCTGGCGAAGGTCAGCCCGCGTTTCCAGACCCCGGTGCTGCCCGCGGTCGTCATCGGCCTGGTGGGCGTCGCGATCCTGCTGATCAACGTCAACCAACCGCAGATCTTCTCCGTGATCACCAGCATCGCGATCATCATGATCTACCTGGCCTACCTGTTGGTCACCGTCCCGATGCTCATCCAGCGCCTCCGCGGCCGCTGGATCCCCGCCAAGGGCACATTCTCCCTGGGCCGCTTCGGCCTCCCGGTCAACATCCTCGCCGTCCTCTGGGGCCTGGCGATGTCCCTGAACCTCGCCTGGCCCCGCGCCGCCGTCTACAACGCGACGGGCCCCCAGCACTGGTACCTCCGCTGGGGCGCCTTCCTCTTCATCGGCATCGTCGCCGGCGGCGGCTTCCTCTACTACTGGTTCGTCCAACGCAAACGCACGGGGGTGCTGGAGGGGCATGCGGCGGGGTCGTGAGCGGGCAGACCTGAGTCACGTGCACCGCGGCGCGGCCTTCGGACCGGCTCTCACCCGGACGAGTTCCTCCAGCCGAGAACCGCCAACCCCTCAGCGGAGAGGGGGTACGCCGCCTTGATCGCTCCCGACCCGCACGCATGGGGGAAACGAAACATCCCCACGGCCTCAACGAGACCGTGGGGATGTGACTGGTGTCCGAGGGGGGACTTGAACCCCCACGCCCGATAAAGGGCACTAGCACCTCAAGCTAGCGCGTCTGCCATTCCGCCACCCGGACCAGGTGCGGTCTTCGCGGGGGTGTGCCCCGCGGCGACATGGACAACGATACCAAGGTTTCGGAGCGCCTTTCACCTGCGTATCTGCTGGACAGATCCATGCGTAGTGGACGATAGGGGACAAAGTGCGCACAGGTGATCCGTAGCCCCGCACGCATCAGGCACCTCATGAGGTGCCTCACTCGCCTCGGGGCACAGACACCCGCATTCGCGGCGACACCCTTTCCGTGCACGACCCGGGCATGACCAATCCTTGGCCCGAACGCGCCCCCTTACCCCCTGGACAGCGGCCGGACGATGCGGGATAACGGGTTCATACAGTATTCGTCGACTGTATGCAATCCACATCCGACCATGTCACGGGTCGTCTGCGAGCGGCCCCTCGAAGGGAAGCGATGCCCCATGCCCGAGGACGCGCAGGACCTCATCTCCGGCGGGCACCTCGTTGCGAAGGCGCTCAAGGCGGAAGGTGTGGACGTCGTCTACACCCTCTGTGGCGGGCACATCATCGATATCTATGACGGCTGCGTCGACGAGGGCATCGAGGTCATCGACGTACGCCATGAGCAGGTCGCCGCGCACGCCGCCGACGGGTACGCACGGATCACCGGGAAGCCGGGGTGTGCCGTGGTCACCGCGGGCCCCGGGACGACGGATGCGGTCACCGGGGTCGCCAACGCCTTCCGGGCGGAGTCGCCGATGCTGCTGATCGGCGGGCAGGGGGCGAGCACCCAGCACAAGATGGGGTCGCTCCAGGACCTGCCGCACGTCGACATGATGGCGCCGATCACCAAGTTCGCGGCGACCGTGCCGGACACCGCGCGCGTCGCCGACATGGTCTCGATGGCGTTCCGCGAGTGCTACCACGGCGCCCCCGGACCGTCGTTCCTGGAGATCCCCCGGGATGTCCTCGACGCCAAGGTCGAGCGGGACAAGGCGCGGGTGCCCGCGGCCGGGCGGTACCGGGCCTCGACGCGGTCGCCGGGCGATCCGGACGACGTACAGAAGCTCGCCGATCTGCTGGTGCGGGCCGAGCGGCCGGCGATGTTGCTGGGCAGCCAGGTCTGGACGACCCGGGCCACCGACGCGGCCACCTCGCTGGTGCGGGCGCTGAACATCCCCGCGTACATGAACGGCGCCGGGCGCGGGACGCTGCCGCCCGGGGATCCGCACCACTTCCAGCTCTCGCGGCGACACGCCTTCTCGCGGGCCGACGTCATCGTCATCGTCGGCACCCCGTTCGACTTCCGGATGGGGTACGGCAAGCGACTGTCGCCGGAGGCCACCGTCGTGCAGATCGATCTGGACTACCGCACGGTCGGGAAGAACCGCGATGTGGATCTGGGGATCGTGGGCGACGCGGGGCTGGTGCTCACCGCCGTCGCCGAGGCCGCGTCCGGGCAGCCGTCGGGCGGCTCGGTGCAGCGCAAGGAGTGGCTGGAGGAGCTGCGGGCCGTCGAGCGGGCCGCGCTGGAGAAGCGGCTGCCGCAGCTGCGCTCGGACGCCCACCCGATCCACCCGTACCGCCTGGTCAGCGAGATCAACGACTTTCTGACCGAGGACTCGGTGTACATCGGGGACGGCGGTGACATCGTCACCTTCTCCGGGCAGGTGGTGCAGCCGAAGGCGCCGGGGCACTGGATGGACCCGGGGCCGCTGGGGACGCTCGGGGTCGGGGTGCCGTTCGTGATGGCGGCGAAGCAGGCGCGGCCGGAGAAGGAGGTCGTGGCGCTCTTCGGGGACGGCGCGTTCTCGCTGACCGGGTGGGACTTCGAGACGCTGGTCCGCTTCGATCTGCCGTTCGTCGGGATCGTCGGCAACAACTCCTCGATGAACCAGATCCGTTACGGGCAGCGCGCCAAGTACGGCGACGACCGGGAGCGGGTCGGCAACACCCTCGGCGATGTGCCGTACGACCAGTTCGCACGGATGCTCGGCGGCCACGGCGAGGAGGTGCGCGATCCGGCGCAGATCCGTCCGGCGCTGGAGCGGGCGCGGGAGAGCGGCAAGCCGTCGCTGATCAATGTGTGGGTGGATCCGGACGCGTACGCCCCCGGAACGATGAACCAGACGATGTACAAGTGAGGTGAACCCGTCGTGACCAAGGCACTTGAGGGCGTCCGCGTCCTCGACATGACGCATGTGCAGTCCGGGCCCTCCGCCACGCAGTTGCTGGCCTGGCTCGGCGCGGACGTGGTCAAGCTGGAGGCGACCACCGGGGACATCACGCGGCAGCAGCTGCGCGATCTGCCGGACGCCGACTCCCTCTACTTCACGATGCTCAACTGCAACAAGCGGAGCATCACCCTCAACACCAAGAGCCCGCGCGGCAAGGAGCTCCTCACCGAGCTGATCGCCCGCAGCGACGTCCTGGTGGAGAACTTCGGCCCCGGCGCCGTCGACCGGATGGGCTTCCCCTGGGAGCGCGTCCAGGAGATCAACCCGCGGCTGGTCTACGCCTCCATCAAGGGCTTCGGCGACGGCCCGTACACCGCGTTCAAGGCGTACGAAGTGGTGGCGCAGGCGATGGGCGGGGCGATGGCGACGACCGGTTTCGAGGACGGGCCGCCGCTGGCGACCGGCGCGCAGATCGGCGATTCGGGGACCGGTGTGCACTGCGTCGCGGGCATCCTCGCCGCGCTCTACCAGCGCGAACGCACCGGCCGGGGCCAGCGCGTGAACGTCGCGATGCAGCACGCGGTACTGAACCTGTGCCGGGTCAAGCTCCGCGACCAGCAGCGGCTGACGCACGGCGCGCTGGCCGAGTATCCGAACGAGAGCTTCGGCGACACGGTGCCGCGCAGCGGGAACGCCAGCGGCGGCGGGCAGCCCGGCTGGGCGGTGCGGTGCGCGCCCGGCGGCCCGAACGACTACGTGTACGTGATCGTGCAGCCGGTCGGCTGGCGGCCGCTGACCGAGCTGATCGGACGCCCGGAGCTGGCGGACGACCCGGAGTGGGCGACGCCCCAGGCGCGGTTGCCGAAGCTGGCGAAGATGTTCCAGCTGATCGAGGAGTGGAGCGCCACGCTGCCCAAGTGGGAGGTGCTGGAGCGGTTCAACGCCCACAACATCCCGTGCGGTCCGGTGCTGTCGACGAAGGAACTCATCGAGGACGCGTCGCTGGCTGCCGACGGGATGGTGGTGACCGTCGATCACCCCGAGCGCGGCGCGTTCACCACCGTCGGCTCCCCGCTGAAGCTGTCCGACTCCCCCGTCGAGGTCGACCGCTCGCCGCTGCTGGGCGAGCACAACCAGGAGGTGTACGGCGGCGAGTTGGGGCTCGCCGACGAGGAACTGCGGCTGCTCAAGGCGAACGGAGTGATCTGATGGCGGAGCACGAGGACGGGACGGGGCGCGCCGAGACCGTGCGGGCGGTGCTGGCGGCGGCGCGGGCCGAGGGGCGTACCGCGCTGACCGCGCCCGAGGGCCGGCGGCTGGCCGAGGCGTACGGCATCGCGACCCCGGCGGAGGGGCTGGCGGAGACCGTCGATGATGCGGTGGCGCTGGCCGACCGGATCGGATTCCCGGTGGCGTTGAAGATCGTCTCGCCGGACATCGTGCACAAGACGGAGGCGGGCGGGGTGCGGACCGCGCTGGCGTCCGCCGCCGAGGTGCGCGCCGCCTTCTGCGACATCGTACGGAGCGCGACCGCGCACTCCCCCGGGGCGCGGATCGACGGGGTGCTGGTGCAGGAGATGGTCTCCGGCGGCCAGGAGGTGATCGTCGGGGCGGTGACGGATCCGACGTTCGGGAAGGTGGTGGCGTTCGGGCTCGGCGGGGTTCTGGTGGAGGCGCTGGGGGACGTCACGTTCCGGCTGGCGCCCGCGAGCGATGAGGACGCCGCGTCGATGCTGGACTCGATCCGGGCGGCGGAGGTGCTGCGCGGCGTGCGGGGCGCGCCGCCCGTGGACCGCTCGGCGCTGACCGGACTGATCGTGCGGACGTCGCAACTGGCCGCGGATTTCCCGGAGATCGCGGAGATCGATCTCAACCCGGTGTTCGCGGCGGCGGACGGGGTGCGCGCCGCGGACGTGCGGATCCTGCTGGCGCAGGGCGCTCCGGCGGTGCGGCGGCAACGCTCGCGGGAGGAGATCCTGACCGCGATGCGGAGGCTGATGCGGCCGCGGTCGGTCGCGGTGATCGGGGCGTCGGCGGAGCCCGGCAAGATCGGGAACTCGGTGATGCGCAACCTCGTCGACGGCGGTTTCCCCGGCGAGATCCATCCGGTGAACCCGAAGGCCGACGACATCCTGGGCCGCAAGGCGTACCGCTCGGTGCGGGACGTCCCCGGTGAGGTCGATGTGGCGGTGTTCGCCATTCCGGCGCCGCTGGTGCCCGCGGCGCTGGAGGAGGCCGGGCGCAAGGGCATCCCGAACGCCGTGCTGATCCCGTCCGGCTTCGCCGAGACCGGGGAACACGCCCTCCAGGAGCGGCTGGTGGCGATCGGCGAGGAGTACGGCATCCGGCTGCTGGGGCCGAACATCTACGGCTACTACTCCACCTGGCAGGACCTGTGCGCCACCTTCTGCACCCCGTACGACGTCCGCGGCGGGACGGCGCTGACCTCGCAGTCCGGCGGTATCGGGATGGCGATCCTCGGCTTCGCGCGGGCCACCGGCACGGGCGTCTCGGCGATCGTGGGCCTCGGCAACAAGGCGGACGTCGACGAGGACGATCTGCTCACCTACTTCGCCGAGGACGCGCACACCGACTGTGTGGCGATGCACCTGGAGGACCTGAAGGACGGCCGGGCGTTCGTGGCAGCGGCGCGCGCGACGGTGCCGCACAAGCCGGTGGTGGTGCTGAAGGCGGGGCGGACCGGCGCGGGGGCACGGGCCGCCGGTTCGCACACCGGGGCGCTGGCCGGGGACGACGCGGTCTACGACGACATCCTGCGGCAGGCGGGCGTGATCCGGGCGCCGGGGCTGGCGGAGATGCTGGAGTACGCGCGGGCGCTACCGGTGCTGCCCACGCCCGCCGGGGACAACGTCGTCGTGATCACCGGTGCGGGCGGTTCGGGGGTGCTGCTGTCGGACGCGATCGTCGACAACGGGCTGCGGCTGATGGACATCCCCGGCGATCTCGACGCGGCGTTCCGGCGGTTCATACCGCCGTTCGGGGCGGCCGGGAATCCGGTGGACATCACGGGCGGGGAGCCGCCGTCGACGTACGAGGCGACGATCCGGCTGGGTCTGGAGGATCCCCGTATCCATGCGCTGGTGCTCGGCTACTGGCACACCCTCGTCACCCCGCCAATGGTCTTCGCGGAGCTGACGGCGCGGCTGGTCGCGGAGTTCCGGGCGCGCGGGATCGAGAAGCCGGTGGTGGCGTCGCTGGCCGGGGACACCGAGGTCGAGGAGGCGTGCGCGTACCTCTTCGAGCGGGGTGTCGTGGCGTATCCGTACACGACGGAGAAGCCGGTGGCGGTGCTCGGGGCGAAGTACCGCTGGGCGCGGGCGGCGGGGAGGCTGCCGTGAGACCGGCCATGCGGACGTGCGGAGAGCGGACAGGGGGGAGCTGACGGCGGCCATGCGACGGGCAGGGGACGGACGATGAGCACGGGGACGGAACAGGACAACAAGGAAGACGGGGGCGGGGCGGACCGGCGGGCCGGGTACCGCAACGTCACGGACGGCAAGGGGCGGGTCTACCGGATCGGCGAGAGCGACCGGGATCTGCTGGGGCATTCCCGCAAGCTGATGGTGTATCTGCCGTGGGTCGCGATGATGGCGATCAGCGTGTCGGAGTACGCGTACGGCTCCGCCGAGGACACGCTCTCGCGCGCGCACGGCTGGTCGCAGAGCGACACCTTCTGGATTCTGAGCGTCTGGGTGTTCTTCCAGGCGGGCATCGCCTTCCCCGCGGGGTGGTTACGGGAGCGGGGGGTGCTGACCGCGCGGTGGGCGATGTACCTCGGTTCGGTGCTGTGCCTGGTGGGCTTCGCGGCGCTGGCGCATGTGGACAGCGTGGCGCTGGCGCTCTGCGGTTTCGGTGTGGTCGGCGGTCTCGGTTCGGGGCTGATCTATGCGACCTGCATCAACATGGTCGGCAAGTGGTTCCCGGAGCGGCGGGGCGCGAAGACCGGCTTCGTCAACGGCGGCTTCGCCTACGGCGCGCTGCCGTTCATCTTCCTCTTCAACTACGCCTTCGACACCTCCGACTACGACGAGGTGCTGGACCTCATCGGGGTGTACATCCTCGTCGTGGTGGCGGCCTGTGCCTGGTTCTTCCGGGATCCGCCGCCGAACTGGTGGCCGCCGCACATCGCGCCGCCGGCCGGGACGCCGGACGGTGCGGCGCCGCCGGTGGCCGACCGCCGGAGCGCGGCGAGTCTGGCGAAGAACCCGCCCGCGGTACGGCAGTTCACCCCGAAGGAGGCGCTGCGCAGCGGGATGCTGCCGCTGATGTGGCTGTCCGTCGTGCTGACGGCCGGGGTGTCGATCTTCGGGATCTCCTTCCAGGTGGACTACGCGCGGGAGGTCGGCTTCGGGCCACTGGTGGCGGCGTCGTCGATGGGCGTGATGTCCCTCGTCAACGGCGTCGGGCGGGCCGTCATGGGATGGCTGTCGGATCTGTGGGGCCGCCGGACCACGCTGGTCTTCGTCATCGTGGTGCTGGGGCTGGCGCAGTTCGGGGTGATCTGGGCGGGGAACGTCCACAGCCAGTGGCTGTTCCTCGTCTTCGCGTTCCTCTCCGGCTTCGGCGGCGGCGCGTTCTACCCGCTGTTCGCCACGCTGACCCCGGACTACTTCGGGGAGAACTACAACGCCACCAACTACGGCCTGGTCTACAGCGGGAAGCTGATCAGCGGGCTGTTCGGCGGCGGGCTCGGCTCGATGGTGGTGGGCGCCTGGGGGTACGACGGCGCCTATGCGCTGGCCGGTGGTGTCTCGCTGGTGGCGGCCGGGTGCGTGCTGCTGTTGCGGCAGCCGGGCCGGGAGCGGCCGCGGGCGGCGATGCCCGGTAAGCGGCCGGTCAGCCGTGAGCTGATCTGAGGCGCGCCCGGTGAGCGGGATCGAGCGGGGCGGGCGGTGCCGGGGAGGCGCCGCCCGCTCCGGTCATCCGTCGGTGGGGGTGCCCGGTGTCTCGTGGGTGCCCTCGGCGATGGCGCGGTGGTGGCGGACCACCTCGCTGATGATGAAGTTGAGGAACTTCTCGGCGAACGACGGGTCGAGCCGGGCGTCGGCGGCGAGCGTGCGCAGCCGCTCGATCTGGGCGGCCTCACGGGCCGGGTCGGCGGGCGGCAGGCTGTGCCGGGCCTTCAATTCGCCGACCTGCTGGGTGCACTTGAACCGCTCGGCGAGCAGATGCACCAGCGCGGCATCGAGGTTGTCGATGCTGCTGCGCAGGTAGAGCAGCCGCTCCCGGGCCGCCCGGTCGGAGACGGCCGCCGCCTCGCCGGCCTCGGGTGCTGTCCCCTCGCTCATACGTGTCTCGCCATTCGTCATCGGGTGGTGCGTGATCGTATGCAGATTACCGGTCCGCCGCGCCGCCGGTCAGGGGCGTCTCGGGGAGCGGAACGGGCGGGGGTGTCCGGGTGACGTGGAGCGACGCCCGGTGGGGTGGGCCGGAGGCTCCGGTGGCGCGGGGCCGGGCGGTCCGGGGCGGACGCCGAGGCGCGGGCCCGGGCCGGGCGTCCGTGCTCCGCGGCAGCCCGGAGGCCCGCCCGGGTCCCGGGGCCCGGGAGGCCCGCCCCGCCGCTCACCCGCGCCGTTGGTCGTGCCCGTTCTCCCGCGCCCGCTCGCGATACGTACGCCGGGTGTGCTCGGTGTGGGCGCGCATCACGGCGGTGGCGCGTGCCTCGTCGCGGTCGGCGATGGCGGCGATCAGTTCGCGGTGCTCGATCCACGACTGGGCGCCGCGCTGCCGGGCCACCGGGGTGTAGTACCAGCGCACCCGGCGGCCGACCTGCTCGGCCAGCTCGGCGAGGACGGCGTTGCCCGCCAGCTCCATCACCTTGGCGTGGAACGCGGCGTTGGCCGCCACCGCGCCGTCCACGTCGTCGTCGCGCACCGCGCGCTCACCGGTGACGCACAGCTCTTCCAGGGCGGCGATGCCCGGCGATCCGGTGTGCGCGGCGGCCAGCCGGGCGGCCTCGGCCTCCAGCAGCGTACGGACCGAGAGCAGTTGGTCGGCCTCCTCCTCGGTCGGCTCGTGGACGAACGCGCCCTGGGCGGGCCGCAGATCGACCCAGCCGTCGGTGTTCAGCCGCTGCAGCGCCTCCCGGACCGGCTGCCGGGAGACGCCGAGGTGCCCGGCGAGTTCGCTCTCCACCAGGTGGGCTCCGGGGCGCAGCGCGCGGGTGGTGATGAGTTCAAGCAGCGCCTCGTAGACCCGCTCGCGCAGTGGGCCGGGCCGTTCGAGCTTCGGGACGGCTCCGTATGGAAGTCCGCTGGACAGCATCGGGTCCCCCTTGGTGTGGCGGCCGGGCGCGGCCCTCGGGGGCGGCACCGGACGGCCGCTCATGGCTATCGTCTACAGTTTACCGAGTACGTTGTACCGTTACACCGGGCCTGCCGCACCCCTCACCGGCGACGGCACACCGGGCACCGCACACCGGGCACCGCACGGCGGGTGGAGGCAGACATGGGACGGGTCACCGAACGGCGCCGCGTCATCCGCGTACGGGACGGCTCCGTGGGTGCCCGGCCCGACACCCTGGTCGTCGAGGAGCCGCTGGAGATCCGGCTGAACGGCAAGCCACTGGCGATCACCATGCGCACCCCGGGCGACGACTTCGCGCTCGCGGCCGGTTTCCTCGTCAGCGAGGGCGTCCTGGCGTCCGCCGCGGAGCTGGCGAACATCGTCTACTGCGCCGGTGCCACCGACGACGGCGCGAACACCTACAACGTCGTCGACGTCCGCCTCGCGCCCGGCGTTCCGGTGCCGGACATCAGCCTGGAGCGGAACGTCTACACCTCGTCGTCGTGCGGACTGTGCGGCAAGGCGAGCCTGGACGCGGTGCGCACCACCGCACGCTGGGCGCCGGACGCCTCCCGCGGCCCCGCGGTCCGCCTCACACCGGAGACGCTGAGCACCTTCCCCGACCGGCTGCGCGGCGCCCAGCGGGTCTTCGACCGGACGGGCGGGCTGCACGCGGCCGCGCTGTTCCGCCCGGACGGTGAGCTGCTGGACGTATGCGAGGACGTCGGGCGGCACAACGCCGTCGACAAGGCCGTCGGGCGGGCGCTCCAGGACGACCGGCTGCCACTGTCGTCGTGCGTGCTGATGGTCTCCGGCCGGGCCTCGTTCGAGCTGGCGCAGAAGGCGGTGATGGCGGGCATCCCCGCGCTCGCCGCCGTCTCCGCCCCGTCGTCGCTCGCCGTGGACCTCGCCGCCGAGACCGGCCTGACGCTGGTCGGCTTCCTCCGCGGCAGCTCCATGAACGTCTACGCGGGCGCGCACCGCCTCGGCCTCGACGAGACGGCCGACGGGAGCTGAGCCCCGGGCGTCCGTCAGCCGCCCGCGCCCTTCCCCGCGCCGTCGGCGCCGTCGACCGGGCGGACGGGCGGACGGGCGGACGGGCGGACGGGCGGCGGTCCTAACGGGGCTCCCCGGCGCCGACCGGCTCACCGTCGTGGGTCTCGGCGGGGCCGTCGCCCTCCGGGACGTCCGCCGGGCGGCCCGCCTCCGGGCCGTCCGCCTCCGCCCGCGCCGCATACCGCTTCGCCAGCACCGCGCAGACCATCAGCTGCATCTGGTGGAAGAGCATCAGCGGCAGCACCGCCAGGCCCGCCTGGGCGCCGAAGAGGACGCTGGCCATGGGCAACCCGGCGGCCAGGCTCTTCTTCGAACCGGCGAAGGTGATGGCGATCCGGTCGGCCCGCCCGAAGCCCAGCTTCCGGGAGCCGTACGAGGTCAGGATCAGCATCACCGCGAGCAGCAACCCGAGGACGCCCAGCAGGACCAGCAGGCGCAACGGCGAGACCTGATGCCAGATACCGGCGCTCACCCCGGCGCTGAACGCGCTGTAGACGACCAGCAGGATCGAGCCGCGGTCCACCAGGCCGAGAACCTTCTTGTGCCGGGTGAGGAAACCGCCGATCCAGCGGCGCAGCACCTGGCCCGCCAGGAACGGCAGCAGCAGCTGGCAGACGATCGAGACCAGCGCGCCGCCCGAGACACCGGGCCCCTCACCGTCCAGGAGGAGCGCGGCGAGCAGCGGCGTGACGACGATGCCGACGAGGCTGGAGAACGACCCGGCGCAGATCGCCGCCGCCACATTGCCGCGCGCGATGGAGGTGAACGCGATGGACGACTGGATCGTGGACGGCACCAGGCACAAGAACAGCACGCCGGTGTACAGACCGCCCGGCAGGACGTACGGCACCAGGCCGCGCGACGCCAGGCCGAGCAGCGGGAAGAGCACGAACGTGCAGGCCAGGACGGTCACATGGAGCCGCCAGTGGCGGAGTCCGGCCATCGCCTCGGCGGTCGAGAGGCGGGCTCCGTAGAGGAAGAAGAGGAAGGAGACGGCCCCGGTGGCGGCGGCGTCGGCAACGGTGGCGGCCGATCCGGTGGCCGGGAGGAGCGCGGCGAGTCCGACGGTGGCGAGGAGCGCCAGGATGTATCCGTCCACGGGGAGCCAGGAGGGAAGGGCGAGGGCAGGGCGGCGCATGGTCTCACTTCGGTTGTTCGGCATTCGGATGGCGGCATGGACGGTGCCCTCTCCAGAGTGCCGGTCCCCACGGATATCGGGAACCCCGTTCGCCACACTCACTGTGATGCCGGAACGTGATTACCATGGCCGCACACCGGCCCGTTCCGGCCACGCCGCTCCCCCGGGCGCGGGCCCACGGTGGCCGGACCGTCGCCCACCCGAGGTGCCCCGTGTTCGATCCCGCGCAGTTGCGTACATTCCTCACCGTCGCGCAGACCCTGAGCTTCACCCAGGCCGCGCACCGCATGGGGCTGCGGCAGTCGACCGTCAGCCAGCATGTGCGGAAGCTGGAGGAGGCGGCCGGGCGGCGGCTGTTCGCACGGGACACGCACGGCGTGGAGCTGACCGAGGACGGCGAGGCGATGCTCGGCTTCGCCCGCACCATCCTGGAGGCGAACGAGCGCGCCGCCGGGTTCTTCACCGGCACCCGGCTGCGCGGGCGGCTGCGGTTCGGCGCGTCCGAGGACTTCGTCCTGACGCGGCTGCCGGAGGTCCTGGAGGGGTTCCGCCGCGAACACCCCGAGGTCGATCTGGAGCTGACCGTCGAACTTTCCGGCATCCTCCATGAACTTCTGGCGGCCGGGCGGCTCGACCTCGTCCTGGCAAAGCGGCGCCCGGAGGGGCCCGAGGGCCGGCTGGTGTGGCGGGACCGGCTGGTGTGGGTGGGCAGCGACCGGCTGCGGCTCGATCCGCACCGCCCGGTGCCGCTGGTCGTCTTCCCGCCGCCCGCGGTCACCCGCGCCCGGGCGCTGGAGTGCCTGGAGGAGCACGGCCGGGCCTGGCGCATCGCGTGTACCAGCGGGAGCCTCAACGGGCTGATCGCCGCCACCCGCGCCGGGCTCGGGGTGATGGCGCACACCCTCGGCATGATCCCGCCGGGCCTGGTGCGGATGGCACCCCGGGCCGGGCTGCCGGAGCTGGGCGGGGTGGACTTCGTCCTGCTGCACGGGCGGCGCGCCACCGCCGCCCGCGGTCCCGCCGAGGCGCTGGCCGACGCGATCCTGGCCGGGGGCGACCGGCTGCAACTGCCGTGACGGCCGGTGAACTCCGGCCCGGCTCCGGCCCGGCTCCGGCCCGGCTCCAGCCCGGCTCCAGCCCGGCTCCAGCAGCGGTTTCCGGCCGGACGCTACCGCGGGTTCACCCTTCCGGTGCAGAGATTCGGTGCAGATACGGTCCCCAGGCCGTGATCGTTCCGCAGGTGGATGACCGGCCCATGTCCGCTCTTCCGGGGAGCGGTCCGTTTCCTCCGGGTGGCCTGAGGGCGTCCCGGCCCGTTCGGAACGTGGTAGGGCCCTCCCACGGGGCAATGCCGTGGGGTACGGTCGCGGCCGTGTGAGGAGTACCACAAGGAGCTGGGTCATTGCGCGAGTTCACCGTGGAGCCGTTGGCGACCGGGCCCCGGGTCGGTGGGCTGGCGGACACCGTCTTCGACCATGCGGCACGCGATCCGGACCGGATCGCGCTCGCCCGTAAGGACGGAGAGGGGCGCTGGACCGGCGTCAGCGCCGGACAGTTCCGGGACGAGGTCATGGCGCTGGCCAAGGGCCTGCTCGCCCAGGGCATCCGTTTCGGCGACCGGGTCGGGATCATGTCCCGCACCCGCTACGAATGGACCGTCTTCGACTTCGCCATCTGGGCGATCGGCGGCCAGTCCGTACCGCTGTACCCGACGTCCTCCGCCGAGCAGGTCTTCTGGATGCTGCACAACGCGGGCGTGACGGCCTGTCTGGTGGAGCACGAGGACCATGTGATGACCGTCGGCTCGGTCATCGGGCGGCTGCCGCAGCTGCGCCGCCTGTGGCAGCTCGACGCGGACCCGGTGGCCGAACTGACCGCGGCGGGCGCCCATCTCGACGACGATGTGGTGCACCGGCACCGGATGGCGGTCACCCCGGACGCCATCGCCACGGTCATCTACACCTCGGGCACCACCGGCCGCCCCAAGGGCTGCGTCCTGACCCACGCCAACTTCATGGCGGAGGCGGACAACGTCGTCGAGCGCTACGACTCGGCGTTCCACTCCCGGCCCGGCGACGAGGCGTCCACCCTGCTCTTCCTGCCGCTGTCGCACGTCTTCGGCCGGATGGTCGAGGTCGCCGCCATCCGCGGCAAGGTCAAGCTGGCCCACCAGCCGGAGCTGAGCGCCCGCGCCCTCCTGCCCGACCTGCGCAGCTTCCGGCCGACCTTCGTCCTCGCGGTGCCGTACGTCTTCGAGAAGGTCTTCGCGGCGGCCCGGCGGCGGGCGGAGGCCGAGGGGAAGGAGGGGCCGTTCGACAAGGCCGTCGACGTCGCGATCCGCCACGCCGAGGCTCTGGAGCACAAGGCGTTCGGCACCGGCTCCGGTCCCGGGGCCGCCCTGCGGATGCAGCACCAGTTCTTCGACAAGGTCGTCTACTCCAAGGTCCGCGAGGCGCTGGGCGGCCGGGTGCGGCACGCGATGTCCGGCGGCTCCCGGATGGAGCGCCGCCTCGGCCTGTTCTTCGCCGGTGCCGGGGTGCGGATCTTCGAGGGATACGGCCTGACGGAGTCCACCGCCGCCGCGACCGCCAACCCGCCCGAGCGGACACGGTTCGGCACCGTCGGCACGCCCATCCCCGGCACCACCGTCCGCGTCGCGGTCGACGGCGAGATCTGGCTGCGCGGCGGCCAGGTCTTCCAGGGGTACCTGGGCGATCCGCAGGGCTCCGGCGCCGTGCTGCACGACGGCTGGTTCGCCACCGGCGACCTCGGCTCCTTCGACGAGGACGGCTATCTGACGATCACCGGCCGCAAGAAGGAGGTCCTGATCACCTCCGGCGGCAAGACCGTCTCGCCGGTGGTCCTGGAGGACCGGGTCCGGGCGCACCCGCTGGTCGCGCAGTGCATCGTCGTCGGCAACGACCGGCCGTTCGTCGCCGCGCTGGTGACGCTGGACCCGGAGGCCGTCGCCCACTGGCTGACGATGCGCGGCAAACCGGGCATGCGCCCCATGGAGCTGGTGCGCGACCCGGATCTGGAGGCGGAGATCCGGCGGGCCGTGGTCGCCGCCAACACCCTGGTGTCGCAGGCCGAGTCGATCCGGACGTTCCGGATACTGGCCCACCAGTTCAGCGAGGAGCAGGGGCTGCTGACGCCGTCGCTGAAGCTGAAGCGGAAGGCGATCGAGACGGCGTACGCGGCCGAGGTGGAGGCGCTCTACCGGAGCTGAGCCGGACGGGGCGGCCATCCGGGCGGTACGGGGCCTTTTCTCCCCCGTGTACGGGAATACGCGGCGGCGGGTGATCGTTGTCATCCCCGCACACGCACCACAACGTAAGGATCGATTCCCGTGAGCCAGGTCCCCACCATCACGCTCAACAACGGCGTCACGATGCCGCAGCTCGGTTTCGGCGTCTGGCAGGTGCCGGACGACGAGGCAGCCGTCGTCGTCGGCCACGCCCTGGAGGCCGGCTACCGCAGCATCGACACCGCCGCGATCTACGGCAACGAAACGGGCACCGGCCGGGCGCTCGCCGCCTCCGGCATCCCCCGCGACGAACTCTTCGTCACCACCAAGCTCTGGAACTCCGAGCAGGGCTACGACGCCACGCTGCGCGCCTTCGACGCCTCCCTCGACAAGCTCGGCCTGGAGCAGGTCGACCTGTACCTGATCCACTGGCCGCTGCCCGCCAAGGACGCGTACCTCGACACCTACCGCGCCTTCGAGAAGATCTACGCGGAGGGCCGCGCCCGGGCCATCGGCGTCTCCAACTTCCTCCCCGCCCACCTGGAGCGGCTGATCGGCGAGACGTCGGTCGTCCCGGCGGTCAACCAGATCGAGCTGCACCCGTACTTCCCGCAGGCCGAATCCCGTGCGGTGCACGCCCGGCACGGCATCGCGACGGAGGCGTGGTCGCCGCTGGGCCAGGGCAAGGACCTGCTGGCGGAGCCGGTGCTCACCGAGATCGCGGCCAAGCACGGTGTGACGCCCGCCCAGGTGGTGCTGCGCTGGCACCTCCAGCTCGGCAACGTCGTCATCCCGAAGTCGGTGACGCCGTCGCGGATCGCCGCCAACATCGACGTCTTCGGCTTCGCGCTGGACGACGCGGACCTCGCGGCCGTCGCCGGTCTCGACAACGGCACCCGGCTCGGCCCGGACCCGGCGGCCTTCGACGTCGCCTGAGCCCGGCAGCGGAACGCGCCGCCGTCCCGGTGGACCGGGGCGGCGGCGCGGTGCGTGCGGGCGGCGGGTTACGGCCGGGAGCCCGGCGGTTTGCGATGGTGGCCGCTGCCGGGTTCCTCCGCCGGGGCGGGGCGCGGCGGCGCGGGAGGTCCGATCTGGCGCACCAGCTGGTGGAACGAGAGCAGCGCGGTGATCGGCGGCAGCCCGGCGACGCTGATGGCGGACAGCGTCAGCGGGGCGTGCGCGACGCACAGCACGACGGCGAGGGCGGAGAAGAGGATGACCACGCACCACGAGTGCGCGACGCGGCGGCCGTTGGCGGAGGCGCGCAGGATGGCGAGCGACGCCACCATCCAGGGGCCGTAGATCAGCAGCGGCCACAGGTCGGCGAGGCCGCCGGAGGCGCCCTCAGAGGCGAGGGCGCGCAGCGGCGCGTAGCAGACCATGGCGCCCAGCACGCTGATCATCACGGCGGTGAGAGCGGCGACGGTGGCGCTGATCCGCCGCGCCCAGCGCCGCAGCCGGGCGGAGTCGGCGCGGTGGACGCCGGGCCGGTGCTGCCGGGTGCGCGCATGGCTGACGGCGGGCCCGGCGGGCGGTGGCGCCGGATATCCGTCCGCCGCGCGCGGGTCCTGGGGCGCCGGGCCGTCGGTCTCCCACACCGGGACGTTCGCCCAGGCGACCGCGTCGAACCCGTAGGGGTCCGGCTGCGGTGCGAACAGCGGGATGCCGGCCGGGGGTTCGGTGTCCCGGACCGGACGGGCGAAGGTGCCCTGGCTCGGCACGAACTCATCGGTCTGCTGCACCGGGATGTAGGTCTGGGTCTCGTGCACGTCATGTCTTTCGGGAGGAGGACCCGGCCGGGATACGCGTGCGCCGCGGGCCCGCAGTGGCGCAGCCGCCGGGGCGGGCCCGCAGTGGCGGGGCCGGATCGGGTGAGGGACGTGGTCGCAGGGGGACGTTCACGGACGGCGCGCGGCGCCGAACCGCCCGGGGGCCGCGCGGCCGGACGCCGATCGGCACGCGGCGGGGCGGCGCGTACGTATGCGCCGGGCCCGGGCGGGCGTACGGCGGGCGGGCGGTGGCCCCGCGCAGGCACCGGAGCGGCCGGCGGGACGGTGGCGGGGCGGCCCGCCGGGTCCTTCGGCTCGGCGCACGGCGGGGCCACCCGGCCGCGCACGGTCACTGGCGCGTGCTGACATCACGCCCGGTCCAACGAACAAACCGGCCAGTCGTACATGCTGCATTCGAGTGATGCGGAAGCACCCGGAATCGCGAACGGGTTCGGCCGGTCGGCGTCACGCGGGGTGTCGCTCACGCACCGTCCGGCCGCACGCCGGCCGGGCGTGCGGTTCAGCGGCGGCAGCGACGCCGCCGGCAGCAGCAGCCCCAGCGTGCGCCGGTGCTGAGCAGGCCCAGGCCGATGCCGAGCATCCAGGTGTCCTTGGCGAGCGGGATGCCGTCCTGGGTGGGGCGCAGGCTGCCCGGCTCGCGCATTCCGGGGGTGCGGAGATAGAGGCCGACGAGTCCGGCGGAGAACCCGGTGAGCGCGGCGCCGGCGAGGCGGCTCGGTACGACGGGGGCCAGCAGCGCGCTGCCGACGGCCACCTCCGACCAGGCCAGCAGCCGCACGAAGACGCGTGGTTCGATTTTCTCCAGGAACGGGTACGCGGTGCAGGCCATGCCGTGGATCCCGGCGGCGGTCTCGTCGTCGGCCGTCATCTTGCCCAGACCGGAGTTGAGGAGGAACGCGCCGGTGGCGAGGCGCGGGGCGACGTCACGCGGTTCGGTCAGCTTCATCGGAGCCTCCCTGGATAGGGTCGTCGGCCCCCCGACCGAGCTTAACCAGGGGGCACCGGGGCTGCCATGCCACCGGTGACGGGCCCCGTTCCGGTGGGCCCGGGAGGCGCGGGCGCGCCCCGGTCGCCGGGCGGGCGGCGGCCGGGGCGTTTTCCGGTCCGGTGGCTACCGGGCGCGGGCCGCGTGCACGGTCTGAGCCGCGAGCAGGAAGACGTCCGGGCGGCGGGTGAGACCGGCCGGGTCGTCCGGGTCGAGGAGGCGGGTGGCAACGGCCCGGTCGTCGGGAGCGAACTCGTCGCCGAACGCCTCGACGGCGCGGGCCAGTCCGGCGCTCACGTACGCCCGGCCCGCGGCGGACAACGGGGCGGGCAGGTCGACGAGGAAGCTGCGGCTGTGCGGGGTGCCGAGGCCCGCGTCGGTGAGGACGGCGGGCCAGTCCTCGACGGTGTCCTCGGCGCCGGGCAGCGCGGCCCGCATCCGCGCGAACCACTCCTCGGTCGCCGCGTCCAGCCGCGCCTGGAGGCCCGGGCGGCCCAGTCCGATGTCGCGGGGCAGGAAACGCTGCGGCAGACCGCCCTCGGAGAGGGCGAGCAGACCGCCGGGGCGCAGATGGCGGGCAAGCGTGGCGACGGCGCGCCGCTGGTCGCCGACGTGGTGCAGGGTCCGGCTGGACCAGATGAGATCGGCGTCGCCGACCGGCCCGGCCGGGTGGCCGCCGGGCTCCGGGGCCGCGTCGTCGTCCAGGCCGTCGGGGAGTTCGGCGCGGTGGGTGGTGACGCGGTCGGCGAGGCCGAGGGCGGCGGCCCGGGCGCGGGCGCGGTCCAGCAGCGCGGGTGTGGGGTCGACGGCGACGACCTCTGCCTCGGGGAAGGCACGGGCCAGCAGGCAGGTGGCGACGCCGGGGCCGCTGCCGACGTCCAGGATGCGGCGGACGGGGGCGGCGGGCCGGTCCGGGTCCTGCGGGGTGAGCAGGGTGCGCAGCCAGGCGGCGGCCTGCTCGAAGACGGCGGAGTGCAGTTCGGCGCCGCTTTCGAGGAGCGGCCCCATCACCTCCCAGTCCATGTCGGCGTCGCCGTGGTGATGTCCGGGGGCGTGCGCGCCGTGGCCGTGCGCGGGGGTGTGCGGGCGGGCGTCGTCGTGGGTCATGGGGTGAGCCTGGACCGGGCACCGGCGGGGAGCAAGCGTCGTTGCCGGTTCGGCAAGGCTGGGGGTGATTCCTAAGAGATGCCCTGGTGGCGGCGGGTCGGGGCGGGCGCCGTAAGGTCGGGCGGGTGGGTACTCCGGTATGGATGCCGCCGACGGACACCGAGCGGCGGCTGTGCGAGGCAACGGCGCGTGGCGACGGGGCGGGCCAGGTCGCGGCCCTGGCGGGCGAGGATCTCTATCTGGTGGCGCCGCAGCCGGGTCAGGATCCGCTGCCGGTCTACGACGATCCGGTGGCCGGCGGGACATGTCTGCCGGTGCTGACGCGGGGCATGCTGCCGCCCTGGCAGCCGCAGCAGTTCTTCGACCGGGTCTCGGTCGAAGAACTGGCACAGGACTGGCCGAACGACAAGTGGCGGCTGGCGGTCAACCCGGGGACGCCGTCGGCGGCGTATCTGGCGGCGACGCCCGCGCACCGGGCGGCCTGGCTGCAGGCACGCGCCCACTTCGGCGTACGCCCCGGCGGGCTGCTCACCACGCTCGCCACCGGGCCGCTGCACGGGCCGCTGGCGCAGGGGCTGGCCTGCGGGGCGCCGCTGGCGGTGCACCACAGCGTGCCGTGGAACGAACTGGGCACCGCCTTCCTCGACCACGCCTCGGACGCGCAGACGCTGCGCGAGCAGTGGTCGGTGACCGACCCGGCGTCCTGGCAGGAGCGGCTGGAGCAGCTGCTCGGCGGCCGTTTCCTGCCCGCGGAGACCGAGGCGGCGCTCCGCGCCCGCCGGGACGGCGACGCTTCGGAGCAGGACGGCGAGGCCGGGGTGCCGGAGCTGGTGACGCGGTACGAGGAGCGGTTCCGCACGGACGGGCTGCTGCCTGCCGACGGATGCGTGGATTCGGTGCTGGCACTGGACCTCACACACGCGGTGAACCTCGTCCGCTGGGGCCTGGGCGCGCGGCTGTGTGCCCCGCCGCAGGCCGAGCAGGCGGTGCAGCGGGCCGGTGCGCTGGCCCGTGAGGCGTACGGCTCCTGGGAGGGGTACGCAGCCGGGTACGCGCTGGGCCGGATGCTCGCCTTCGACAACGGCTGGTTCGGCGCCCCGTACGCCGAGGCGCTGCATGTGCACCGGGCGCTCACCCAGGATCCGGCGTCGCCGTGGCGGGGGCTGGCGTTCGCCTGAGGCCGGGCGCGGGGTGCGTCGGCGGACACCGGGCCGCGGCGGATGCGCCAGGGTGGGGGCATGGATGTCGCGGTGTGTCTGTTCACGTCCGATCTGCGGGTGCGCGACCAGCCGGTGCTGCGGGCGGCGGTACGGGCCGCGGCCCGGGTGGTGCCGCTGTTCGTCGTGGACTCGGGGGTGGCCGCCGCCGGGTTCGTGACGGCGAACCGTGCCGCGTTCCTGGCGGCCGCGCTGGCCGATCTGGACGCTCAACTGCGCTCCCGGGGCGGGCGGCTGATCGTCCGTACGGGCGAGGTGGTGGCCGAGACCTGCCGGTTGGCGGCGGAGTGCGGCGCCGGGGAGGTGCATCTCGCGGCCGGGGTGTCCGGTTACGCGGCGCGCCGGGAGCGGCGACTGGCGGCCCAACTCGCCGCCGACGGGCGGCGGTTGGTGGTCCACGACGCGGTGATCACGGCGGTGCCGCCGGGCGCGGTGGTCCCCTCGGGGCCGGGCAAGGACCATTTCGCGGTGTTCACGCCGTACTTCCGGCGCTGGCAGGCCGAGGGGACGCGCCCGGTGGTGGCCGCGCCGCGCACGGTCGCGGTGCCGGAGGGGGTGCGTTCGGCGGCGCTGCCCACGGGTGAGGCGCTGTGTCCCGGTGGGCGTCCGTCGCCCGGGCTCCCCGAGGGCGGCGAGACGGCGGGCCGCCGCCGCTTCGCCGCCTGGCGGCGCACGGGGCTGGCCGCGTACGCGGACCGGCACGACGATCTGCCGGGCGACGCCACCTCGCGCCTGTCGCCGTATCTGCACTTCGGCTGCGTCTCCCCGGTGGAGCTGGTCCGCGAGGCGGCGGCCCGGGACGACGCGGGGGCGCGCGCCTTCGTACGGCAGCTGGCATGGCGGGACTTCCACCACCAGGTGCTGGCGGCGCGTCCGGCGGCGGCCTGGCGGGACTACCGCCCCCGGGGCGACCACTGGCGGGGCGACGGCGAGGAGGCGGCGGCCTGGCGGGACGGGCGTACCGGGTATCCCGTGGTCGACGCGGCGCTGCGGCAGCTGCGGCACGAGGGGTGGGTGCACAACCGGGCCCGGCTGCTGGCCGCGAGCTTCCTGACGAAGACGCTGTACGTGGACTGGCGGGTCGGCGCCCGGCACTTCCTCGGTCTGCTGGTGGACGGCGACCTCGCCGACAACCAGCTGAACTGGCAGTGGGCGGCGGGCACCGGCACCGACACCCGCCCGAACCGGGTCCTCAACCCGGTCGTCCAGGGCCGTCGCTTCGACCCGGAGGGCGCGTATGTGCGGCGCTGGGTACCGGAGTTGGCGGACGTACCGGGCGCCGCCGTCCACCGGCCGTGGGAGCTGAGCGGCCGGGAGGGGACTGCGTCGGATTATCCGGTGCCGGTGGTGGAGCTGGGCGAGGGGGTGGCCCGGTTCCGGCGGGCGAGGGGGTTGGACGGAGGGTGAACGGAGGTGGGGGCCGGGCCGGGCGTGGCGCGGGGGCGGCCGGTTGACGGTCGGGCCGATGCGTGACGCGGCCGGGCGGTGACGGGCGCCCCGGCCGGCGCCCGCCCGGCGCCCCCGTCGGCCCCCGTCGGCCTCGGGCCGCCCCCAGGGCGTACGCCGCGGCCAGGGGGCGCACGGCAGGCGAACGCGCCCCGGTGCGTACGCTTCCTGATGTCCCCTCCGAGCGCACGGACCGCGCGCGCTCCGGTCCGCTTCCCGGGCCGGTCCCCCGGGGCGAACCGACCGAAAGCTGATGCCGTCGTGCGCCGCCCGTCCCCTCGCCCCGCGTTGCTCCTCGCCCTGTTGTGCTCGGTGACCGCTCTCTCCGGCTGCTCCCCCACCGCCGGCGGCCCGTCCGGCGCACGGCCCGCGGCCACCTCAACCGCTCCCGGCACAGTGCGGCTGCCGCCCGCCGACGCCGTCTTCGACTACCAGTTGGGCGGCGCGTACCCGCCGCGGGACGACGTACGGGTGGTCTCCCGCGACCGCACCGCGCAACCGGCGGAGGGCCGCTACAGCGTCTGCTACGTCAACGCGTTCCAGACGCAGCCCGGTGCGGCGGTCGGCTGGTGGCGGCACCACCACCCCGAACTGCTGCTGCACGAGGACGGCGACGACGGCCCGTTGGTGATCGACGAGGACTGGGACGAACCGCTGCTGGACGTGTCCACGTCCGCCCGGCGCGCGGCCGCCGCCGAGGTCGTGGGGCGCTGGATCGACGGCTGCGCCACGGCGGGCTTCGACGCTGTGGAGGCCGACAACCTCGACTCGTACGAACGCTCCGGCGGGCGGCTCGACGCGGACGACGCGGCGGCGTTCGCCCGGCTGCTGGCGCAGCGGGCCCACGCACGGGGGCTGGCCTTCGCGCAGAAGAACACCGCCGGACTGCTCGGGGAGCGGGACCGGATCGGCTTCGACTTCGCGGTGACCGAGGAGTGCGCCCGCTACCGGGAGTGCGACCGCTATCTGACCGCCTACGACGGCCGGGTCCTCGACATCGAGTACCGCACCCGGGACTTCACCACCGGCTGCCGCCACTGGGGCGACCGCCTCTCCCTCACCCTGCGCGATCGCGACGTACGGCCCGAAGGGGAGCACGGTTACGTGTACCGGCACTGCTGACGGCGCGGCGCCCGCGGGCTGACCCCCTACTCCACGGGGTTCGGGCGCAAGGGGGCCGGTGGATGAGGTTGACTTCATCAGAACAGTGGGCAGGCGAGAGGGGCGCGGCACGGCACGCGCCTCACGGAGCGGAACCAGGAATGAGGAGGACGGCGATGGAGCGCGTGGGACGCCGGTGGAGCGTGGTACTGACGGCAGGTGCCGTGGTGCCCTGCTGTGCCGCGCTGGCGGTGGCGTGGGGCGGGCGGCCGCTCCCCGGTCCGTCCGGCCCGATGGGGATCCTGGGCGGGCTGCTCGACGGGGCGGTGGCCGCCCTGCGGCTCACCGACGGGCGGCTGATCGCGGGCGGCGCGGTGGTCGCGCTGCTGGGCGTGGCGATGGTGGTACTGGCTCTCGTACCGGGCGGGCTCCGGGAGGGCGCCGGGGCGCGGCTGCTGCCCGGCGCGGACGCCGCCCTGGACCGGCGTGGGCTCGGCACGCTGCTGCGGGACACCGCCCTGCGGGTGCCGGGCATCGCGCGGGCCCGGGTGCGGGTGCGGGGCCGTCGTGCCGTGGTCCGGGCGGTGCTGGTGTTCGGCGATCCGGCCGAGGCGCGGGCCGCGCTCACCGCGGAGCTGCGCGCCCTGCGCGACCGGCTGGGCCTCGTCCGGCCACCGCGCCTGGTGATCCGTATCGCCCCCGCGTAGGAGGTCTTCCGGCGCCCGGCGCCACCCGCCCCGTCGGCGCGCCCCCTCGACGTACACCCTGCTCGCGTAAAGGACGGACACGACATGGCCGGGAGTGGTATCCGCCGCGGGCCGCACCGCACACCGCCGCGTCTCAGCAGGAGGTCCGGGTGAGCGCCGGGACCGCCCCGCGCCGCGGCCGGATGCGGCGCGCGCTGCCGACGGCGCGCCAGTGCCGTACCGCGCTGCGCCGTACGCCGCTCTCGGTGTGGCACGACGATGTGACGGACTGGGCGGCCAGCCTGACGTACTACTCGGTGCTGGCGCTGCTGCCCTCGACGATCGTGACGGTGTCGCTGATCGGGCTCGCCGATCCCTCGGCCACCGAGCAGTTGATCAACCATCTGACGTCGCTGGCACCGGCCGACTCCGGCCCCACGCTGCGGCGGGCGCTGGTGGGCATGGCGCATCAGCGCACCGCCGCCTGGATGCTGGTCGGCGGTGCGCTGGTCAGCGCGGTCTGGTCGTCGTGCAGCTATCTGGCGGTGTTCCGGCGGGCGCTGCACGCCATGAACCGTACGAAGGACGACCGGCCGCCGTGGCGCAAGGCGCCGCGCATCCTCGCCACCGCGCTGCTGCTGATCGCGCTGCTCATCAGCTCGGCCGTGGCGCTGCTGGTCAGCGGGCCGATCGCGACGGCGCTGGGCCGGACGCTGGGCCTGGGCGAGGCCGGTGAGCAGACCTGGAACCTCCTCCAGTGGCCGCTGCTGTTGCTGCTGGCCGTGGTGCTGGTGATGGTGCTGTACCGCTCCGGCCCGCCGCCCGCGCGCGAGGTGCCCCGCGCCGTGCCGGGCGGGGTGGTCGCGGTGCTGATGTGGCTGGTCTCGTCGGCGGCGTTCACGTTCTACGCGTCGTACGTCGGCACGTTCAACCGGCTCTACGGGTCGCTGGCCGGTCCGGTGGTCTTCCTGATCTGGCTGTGGTTCTCCCACCTGTCGCTGCTCTCGGGCGCCCAGTTCAACGTGGAGCTGCGGCGGGCGGGGTGGGACGGGGCGGATGGCGACGGCGGCGCGGGGGACGCCTCCCCCGCGCCCGTACCGGAGCCCGCCCCCGGCCCGGCCTCGGAGCCCCCCGTACGGCCAACCGGCGCGGTCCCGCGCCCCGGCCCCGGTGTCACCCGCTCCTCGGGCTGACGCGCCACGGCCGGGCCGACGGCACACCGCCCGGCCCGGCCCCCGCCCCGCGTGCGTACCGGCTCAGTCGGCCCCGTGCCCCGAGGCGATGGCCTCGATCCGGTGGGCCAGACCGAAGTCGAGGGCGGTGATCCGGCCGCCCACGCTGTGGGTGTTCACCGCGACGGCGAGCCGGTTGTAGCCGAGGGTCAGATCGGCGTGGTGGCCCAGTTCCTCCTGGATCTGCGCGATGTGGAGGACCATCGCGGCGGCCGGGAAGTGGCCCGCGAAGTGGTAGCCGCGGCGCAGCAGGCCCTCGGAGACCGACCAGCCCGGCAGCTGCCCGAGCCGTGCGGCGATGTCCTGGTCACTGAGCGGTTCCGGCTGGGGCATCCCGGTCGCCTCCCTCGTCGTCTCCCGGCGCGGTCGCTCCGCACCCGGCGGGCCGGTACGGGAGTCGGGCCCGTACCGCTACCAGCGTGGCATGCGGGCCCGGGTGGGCGCCCGGCGGCGGGGCCGGGCCGCCGGGTTACGGCGTGGGAGCGTCCCCGGGGTGCACCGGTTCGGCGCCCGTGGCACGCTGCCCGCGTCCCGTGCGGCGCGCCGCCATCCAGGCGTAGACGAGGATCCCGGCGAAGAGGAACAGCACGCCCTGGTAGATCGCGGCGTACCCGGCCCCGGCGACGAGCCAGAAGGTGAAGCCGAACGCGGCGAGCGCCAGGGTCAGGTCGCGGACGAAGCGGCCCGGGCGGACCCGGTCGCGCTCGCCGGTGAGCAGGAAGTAGATCTGTGCCCCGGCCGCGAGGAGGTACGGGACGGTGGCCGAGAAGGTGGTGATGAGCACCAGGATCTCGAAGACGCCGGCGGAGCCCAACAGGTAGTTGATCACCGTCAGGCCGCTGGCCAGCACCGCGGCGGCGATCACGCCGAAGGTCGGCACGCCGCGCCGCTTGGTGAGGAAGGCGGCGGGGAAGAGGCCGTCCTGCGCGGCGGCGTACGGGGACTGCGCGCTCATCAGCGTCCAGCCGTTGAGGGCGCCGACGATCGAGATGACGGCGGCGGCGGCGATGAGGGTGCCGCCCCAGTGGCCGCCGAACATCGCGTTGACCGCTTCCGAGAACGGCGCCTTGGAGTGGATCAGCTTGTCGTGGGAGACGGTGCCGAAGACGGCGAGGGTGCCCAGGAGGTAGACCAGCGCGGCGCCGAGGGTGCCCAGGACCGTGGCGCGGCCGACGTTGCGCCCCGGGTCGCGGACCTCACCCGCGCTCATCGCCGCGGACTCCACGCCGACGTAGCTGTAGAGCAGGATCGCGGCGGCGGCCGACAGTCCGCCGAGGGCGCCGGTGCCGCCCTCGGTGAACGAGCCGAGGTTGGCCGGGTCGAAGAAGAACAGGCCGACGACGGCGATGAACAGCAGCGGGACGAACTTCAGGACCGTGGAGACCATCTGCACGGCGCCGACGTAGCGGGTCCCGGCGAGGTTGGAGAGCGCCGGGAGCCACAACGCGGCCAGCGCGACGACGAGGTCGGTGCCGCGCCCCGCGTGGCCCGGCAGCAGGACGTGGACGTACCCGACGGCGGCGACCGCGAGGGCCGCGTTGCTGACCCAGGTGAGGGTCCAGTACGACCAGGCCGACAGGAACCCGGCGAAGTCGCCGAACGCCTCCCGGGCGTAGACGTAGGGCCCGCCGGTGTCCGGGTGGCGCCGGGCCAGCTTGCCGAAGACCAGCGCGAGGGCCACGGCGCCGAGGGTGAGGACGCCGAAGGCGACGAGGCTGACCGTGCCGAACGGGGCGACGGACGCGGGGAGCAGGAAGATGCCGCCGCCGATGATGTTGCCCATCACCAGGCAGGTGGCGGTGGCGAGACCGAAGCGGCGGGTCGGCTCGGGTGCGTCGGTGGCCGCACCCGTCCCGGGGTGCCGCTCGTCGGGGCTGGGGTGCATGGAGTGGGTGTCTCTCGTCGTGCCGGGTGTCCGGTGTGCCGGACTGATGCACATGGTCACCGGTTCGGGGCGGGGTACAAAATCGCCGCGAATGCTCTCGTCAAGCGTTCGCCGGGACGGAGGATCTACGGCCCGGCGGGTGGCGGACGGAAATCCCGGGCGGCCCGCCGAACGGGTGTCTTCCCTGGTCCGAGGCGTGCGACTCGCCGGTGCGGGGTGCGCTCACGCCTCGTCGGCGACCCGGACTCCCCCGTCGGCCGGGGCGGCGGCCGGGCGGTTTTCCGCCGCCTCGCGCAGCCAGCGGCGCAGGACGTGGTGGACCTGCGCGGCGCCGGTCAGGGGCGGGGCGCTGTCGGGGACCGGGGGTGAGAGGTCGGCGGGGGCCAGCAGGAACGGGCGGCCCTGGTCGCCGCCGAGGCCGCCGTGCGAGCCGATCTGCTCCTCGAAGGCGTGCACCTCGCCGGTGGCCGGGTCGTAGGCGGAGTTGACCATGATGTCGGCGACGTGCGGGAAGCCGTCGGTGCGGCGCACCGCGTCGGCCGCGCCCGGGCCGAACGGGGCGAGCGGGTCGGCGCCGACGATCCGGCCGGTGTCGAGGTGGTGTTCGGCGCCGGCCGGGCCGAGCACCACCGCGCCGTGCTCCGCCGAGCGGACCAGCAGGAAGCCGATGCCGGGGTGGTGGGCGAGGGTGCCGAGGAGCGCCGGGTTGCGGCGGTCCAGCTCCTCGCGGGTGACGCGGCCGGGCATGTCCGGGAACGACACCAGGCCGAGGTTGCCGGAGGCCAGCACCACCGGCTGGGAGGCGGCGCTGTGGCCGTCGGTGTCCTCGGGCCTGCCCAGCGCGGCGCGCGCCGCCTCCCGCGCCTCGGCGCCGCTGTGGGTACGCCGCACCCGGCGCGGCACCGGCAGCCCGCACCCGGCGCGTACGAGGTCGCCCAGGCTCAGTCCGTAGCGGTCCAGGAAGGTCGCCCCGGGGCTCTGCCCGTGGTCGGAGAGGAGCACGATGCGGTACGGGCGCGGGGCGTGCCGGGCGGCCTGGGCGAGGAGCGCGAGGGCCCGGTCGAGGCTGCGGAGCACCTGGTGGGTGTCGCGGTGGCGCGGCCCGGAGTGGTGGGCGACCTCGTCGTAGGCGACGAGGTCGGCGTAGACGACGGTGCGTCCGGCGAGGAGGTCACCGACGATCGCGGCGACCACCACATCGCGTTCGACGACGGTGGCGAAGGCGCGGAGGACGGGGTAGAGGCCGCCGCGTCCCACGCGGGGTGCCTCGCGGCGCAGGCGGCTGCGGAGCGCCTGGGCGGTCTCGCGGAGGAGTTCGGCGGCGAAGGAGACGGCGGTGCGGGTGGCGTTGGCCGGGTCGGAGAAGTAGGCGAAGTATCCGGCGCGGGAGCGGGTGGCGCGGCCTCGGCGGGCGGCGACCGACATGACGAGGGCGACCTGGTCGGCGCCGCCGCTGAAGAGGTTGCCGCGGCTGGCACCGTCGTCGGCGAGCAGCCCGGGGTCGCCGGTGCGGGACACCGCGCGGCGCTGGAGTTCCGCGGCGCTGGTGGGGCGGTTGCTGACGAGGGTGTGGCCGCTCTCCTTCTCGTACCAGCGGAAGGCGGGCAGGTCGTGGTTGGTGCCGTGCAGGATGCCGAGCTGGCTGGCGCCGGTCTGGCTGGACCAGTCGGTGTGCCAGGGCGTCAGGTGGTGGCCGTCGGCGCGCCAGCGGGCCACGGTCGGCATCAGCGGCCGCTCGCCCTCGGTCGCGTCGCGGAGCACGTCGTGGCCGACGCCGTCGAGCTGGACGAAGAGGGTGCCGGGGGTGCGGGCCTCGGCGGCCCCGGCGCGGCGGGCGCGGCGTCCGGCGAGCCGCACCAGCCGTCTGCGGTACGCCTCGTCGTTGCGGACGGCGAGGAAGGCGGAGGTGGCCGAGGAGGTCGCGGACATCACGGCGGCGACGATCACGGCGGTCTCGGGGGCGGCCTGGCCGCGGCCCTCGGGGAGCAGGGCGAGGGCGACGAGCAGCAGCGAGCCGTTGAGGAAGAAGACCAGCAGGCCCAGGACGAGGGCGGGAACCAGCAGGAACGCGCGGACCAGCAGCGGCCAGACCAGCGCGCCGAGGAGACCGAAGGCGCCGGCGCCGAGGACGGCGGTCAGCGCGGTGCGGGTGAGGCTGTCGCCGCCGGGCGACTGGAGGCGGAAGTCCGGCAGCACCATGGCGAGGAGCAGCAGGGTGAGGCTGGACACGGCCCAGACGGCGAGTACGCGCAGCACGGCGCCGCCGAGGTTTCTCCACCGCCCGGTCACGGCCTTCCTCTCTTCCGCTCCGGCCCCGGGCCGGCGGCGCGGGCATCCGCCCCAGCGTGTCATATACGCGCCGGTCCCCGGCCTTGGCCCCGTGATGGACGGAAAGGTAAGGAAAGGGACGTCCCGTTGGCCCCGGGGCCGGGGGCGGGGCGCGGATGAGGCAGGATCGGTGGCGGCGCGCGGGAGTCGGCCCGGCGCCGGGAGTCGGGAGGTCCGCGGTGCCGGTGGAGATCACCTGGTGGGGGCATGCCACCGCGACGATCGAGGACTCCGGGGTGCGGGTGCTCACCGATCCGCTGTTCGCCCGCCGCCTGGCCCATCTGCGGCGGCGGCGCGGTGCCCTGCCGCCGCCCGAGGCCGCCCGCGCCGATCTCGTCGTCGTCTCCCATCTGCACGCCGACCATCTGCACCCCGCCTCCCTCGCCCGGCTCGCGCCCGGCACCCGGGTCGTGGTGCCCCGGGGCGCGGCCGCCGCGGTGCCCGCCCTGCGGCGGGTCGCGCGCGGGCTGCGGCTGACGGAGGTGGCGCCCGGCGAGACGGTGGCGGCGGACCCGGCGGGCACGGTCACGGTCACCGCGGTCCCGGCGGCCCACGACGGACGGCGGCTGCCGTACGGGCCGCACCGCGTGCCCGCCCTGGGCTATGTCGTGCGGGGCGCCGCGCGGACGTACTTCGCGGGCGACACCGGGCTGTATGACGCGATGGCGGAGGCGGTCGGGGAGTGCGAGGTGGCGTTGCTGCCGGTCGGCGGCTGGGGGCCGTTCCTGGGGAGCGGGCATCTCGACGCGCGGCGCGCGGCCCGGGCGGCGGCGCTGCTCCGGCCGGTGTGTGCCGTGCCGGTGCACTACGGCACGTACTGGCCGATCGGGCTTGACGCGGTGCGGCCGCACGAGTTCCACGCGCCGGGCCAGGAGTTCGAGCGGCAGGCCGCGGCGCTGGCGCCCGGAGTGCGGGTGTACCGGCCCGCGCACGGCGAGCGGGTCCGGCCGGTGGTCGCGCGATGACGCTCGGCGCGGTGCTGGCGACCGGGGTACCGCCGGAGTCGGCGCAGCAGGCGGTGGGCTATCCGTCGCTCTTCCTGCTGGTGGTGCTGGGGTCGCTGGTGCCGGTGGTGCCGACGGGCGCGGTGGTCAGCTCGGCGGCGGTGGTCGCGTTCCACCATGCGTCGCCGTTCGCGCTGCTCGGCGTCTTCGTGGTGGCGTCGGTCGCGGCGTTCCTCGGCGATATGGGCCTGTACTGGCTGGGCGCCCGCGGGCTGCGCGCCGGGAGCGGTTCGCGGTGGCCGGAGCGGCTGCGCGACCGGGCGGCGCCCGAGCGGCTGGCGCAGGCGCAGGAGCAGTTGCGGACGCACGGGGTGCTGGTGCTGGTGGTGTCGCGGCTGGTTCCGGCCGGGCGGATCCCGGTGATGCTGGCGTGCCTGCTGTCGCGGATGCCGCTGCGCACCTTCGCCCGCGGCGACGCGCCCGCCTGCCTGGCCTGGACGGCGACGTACCAGCTCATCGGGGTGGCGGGCGGTTCGCTGTTCGGCAGCCCGTGGCAGGGCGTGGCGGCGGCGGTGGCGCTGACAGTGCTGGTCGGCGCGGTCCCGGCGCTGTGGCGGCGGGTGCGGGCCCGGGAGCCGCACGGCGGGATGTGAGACGGCGTCAGGTCTCGGGCAGGACGCGGGAGGAGCCGACCGGCAGGTCCCAGAGGTCCTCGCGGGGCCGTCCGGTGGCCTGCCAGGCGGCGCGGACCCGGTGCAGCGGCTCCATCGGCGGCTCACCGGAGAGCAGGAACGTCGACCAGTGCATGGGGGCCAGCACCCGCGCGCCGAGATCCTGGCAGGCGCGGACCGCCTCCTCGGGGTCGGTGTGCACCGGCCGCAGCATCCACCGCGGGTCGTACGCGCCGATCGGCAGCAGCGCCACATCGATGCCCGGGTGGCGGCGGCCGATCTCCTCGAACCAGTGGCCGTAGCCGGTGTCCCCGGCGAAGTACACCCGGCGGCCGTCGGGCGCGGTGAGCACCCAGCCGCCCCACAGGGTGCGGCAGGTGTCGAGGAGGGTGCGTTTGCTCCAGTGGTGGGCGGGGACGAAGTCGACGCGTACGGGCCCGCCGGGCGCGGGCAGTTCGACCGCCTCCCACCAGTCCAGTTCGGTGACGGCGGTGAAGCCGCGCCGCCGGGCCCAGGGCGCGAGGCCCGCCGGGAGCAGCAGCGGGGTGGTGCGGGGCAGCCGCTTGAGGGTGGGGGCGTCGAGGTGGTCGTAGTGGTTGTGGCTGATGACCACCGCGTCGACCGGTGGCAGATCCTCCCAGCGGACACCGACGGGCGTGACCCGGGCGGGGGTGCCGAGGATCTTTCGGGACCAGACCGGGTCGGTCAGGACGGTCAGCCCGCCGATGCGGACGATCCAGCTGGCGTGACCGGCCCAGGTGACGGCGGTGGTGGCGAGCCCGGCGGCCGGGAGCGGGCCGGGCGCGAACGGCAGGTCCTGGATCTGCGCCATCGTCTCCGGCGCGGGCCGCAGCTTGCCCTCCCGCGCGATACGGGCCAGCGCCCGGACGCCGGGCAGCGGCGCGGTCAGCCGGTCGGTGAAGTCCCGCGGCCAGGTGCGGGGTTCGGCCAGTGGCCGCGGTGCGGTGAGCGGCGGCGCAGCCGGTCGGACGGGCGCGCCGGGACGCCCTACTGCGGATCGGGCCACGACAGACGGCCCCGGGGGCACGGCCGGCCCGGTGTGCGGGGACGCGGGGACGGAGCGCTCGGTCTGTTCGGTCATCGCGGGGCTCCCTTTCGGAGGTGGAACGACGCGGCCGGGGGGACGGTGCGGCAGGGCCGGTAGGCCGGGCGGGGGTGGCGGGGGTTCGTGCGGACGGCGGGCCGGGGCGGATACGGACGGGGGCGGGCGGCGGTCCGTGTCGGACAGCGGTGCGGGCGGGCGGTCAGCCGCCGGTGGTCAGGGCGGTCAGCCGCCGGTGGTCAGGGCGGTCAGCCGCCGGTGGTCAGGGCGGTCAGCCGCCGGTGGTCAGGGCGGTCAGCGCACGGTCGAGTCCGGTCAGTGCCGCGGCGACCGGGGCGGTGCGCAGCGGGTCGGGGGCGTCCAGGACGGCGCGGCGGGCGTCCGCGTCGCGTCCCAGGGGCGCGTCGGTGCTCAGGCGGACGCGGAGCGCGCCGGGGTCGTCGCCGAAGCGGTGCCCGCCGCGCGCCGCCCAGGGCGCCAACTCCCGCTCCAGCGCCGCCGCTCCGGTGACCCCGACGGCGGACAGGCGGCGGCGGAGCGGTTCGAGGTCGGCGTAGAGGTGGCTGCCGGAGTGCGGCGGGCGGCAGAGCGCACCGGCGGCGGTGAGGGTGCGGTAGAGGGCGGCGGCGAGGGTGCCGTGCAGCCGGGCGGCGGCCGCGGTGCGGGCGCGGACCGCGGCGGGTTCGCCGAGTGCGTACCCGGCGGCGTCGGCGAGCGGCCCGGGCAGCGGGGTGGACGCGGCGGTCAGCGCGCCCAGGGCGGCGGCGTGCAGCGCGGCGCCGCGCTCCCCCGCGGGGAACCGGGCGACCCCGACCGGCCAGGACGCGGGCAGCAGGGTGGCACGCAGATCGGTCAGCACCACGACGTCCGCGGGCAGCATCTCGGCCGGGCTGAGCACCACCGTGTCGTGCGGATCGTGCAGCAGATCGCGGCGCGTCTCGTCGCTGACCACCCACATCCCCTCCCCCACGGCCGCCTCACAGACCTCGTGCAGCAACTCGGGCGGCGGACAGGTACCGGTCGGATCGTCGGCGACGGACAGCACCAGCACCCCGGGCTCCGCGCCCTCCATCCGGGCCCGCCGCACGGTCTCCAGAAAGGCGAACGGATCCGGCGCGCCGCCCGATTCGGCCGGTACGGGCGCGAGGTGCACGGCCCGGCCGAGCAGCCGGGCGGGCGGCGCGTACCAGGCAGCACAGGGCCGGGGCAGCACCACGGCGCCGCCCACCGCCGCGTACAGCGCGAGGAGCAGGGCGGGCGCGCCGGGGCCGACGAGCAGACGGTCGGGGGCGGCGGCCGGGCCGCGGCGCCCGGCGTATCCGGCGGCGGCGGTACGCAGCTCCCCGGAGCCGCCGAGCGGTTCCGGCTCGGCGCGCCCGGCCGCGGCGGCGAGCCGGTCGGCGAGTTCGGGGAGCACCGGGAGGCCGGGCGGTTCCGGGGCGGGCTCCGGCCGCGGATCCGGGGCGGTCCGCTGCATCCGTACCTCCACAGTGCACACGACGGGACGGTGGGCCGCCGACGGCCGCCGGTCGCGGCACCGCCGGTGCGCCGACCGGATGTCGGCCGCGCGGGTCGTTCGTGGGCCCATCACATGAATCACGCCCGGCCCACCTTGGCAGATCCCACGCCCCGAACACCCCCGACACGTCAGCGGACCCCGTGCCACGCCCACCCGGCCGGATCTGACGACCCCGGTGCCATACGAATGGGGCAGGGGTGGGCGTGACGAATGGGGCAGGGGTGGGCGTGTGTACGAGGTGGGGATGCCGGCCCGGTGGGGCTGGGGTGGGGCGGGCGCTTCGGGGCGGGCGGCCGTCCGAGCCGGAGCCTTGCCGAGCCTCCGCTCAGTCGCCCCGCCCCGCCCGGTAACGGTGGATCACCACCCGCTCCCCCGGCCGCCACTCCTGTTCCTCGGTGGCGGTGCGCGTCCAGCCGTGACGTTCGTACAGGGCGACGGCCGTGTGGTCGGTGGCCTTGACCTCCAGGACCGGGGCGCGGCCGTGCGCGAGTGCCGTGTCGTGGGCGGTGCGCAGCAGGCTGCCGCCGACGCCGCTGCCGCGGGCGGTGGGGTGGACGTAGAGGCGGCTGATCTCCGGGCCGCACAGGGCGGCATGACCGACGATCACGCCGGACTCCTCGGCCACCCAGGCGGCGGTGAGGCCGTCGGGGGTGAGCCAGCGTGCCGGGTCGGCGGGCCAGTGGTGCGGGTAGCCGTTGTGGCGGTGCACCTCGGCCAGCACCGCCGCGCAGGCGTCGAGGTCGGCGGCGTCACGGTTCCTGATCATCCCGGGAGGAAAGCACACCGGGGCACGGCGGGCAGGTGGTTTTCCCGCGCCCACCGGCCACCGGCCCAACCGGCACACCGGCCACCGGCCACCGGCCACCGGCCACCGGCCAGGAATACCCAGCCTCGCAGCACGCCCGGCCACCGCGCAGGAACAACCGACCTCACAGCACACCCCACCACCGCCCAGGAACAACCGACCTCACAGCACACCCCACCACCGCCCAGGAACGCCGAGCCACCCCAGAACGCCCTGGCCCCTCGGGCCCGGGGCAACGGCGGCCCGGGCCCCGCCACGGCGACACCCACCCCGGCAACGTTCCCGTATCGCACCTCCCACTTGGGGTACAAGAGGCCGCATGCGCTCACTCCTCTCCCGTGTCGACCGACAGCTCTTCGCCACCATTGCCACGCGCGAGTGGCCCGGTGCGCAGCAGGTGCTGCCGCGGCTGGGCCGCGGTGCGGATCACGGGCTGCTCTGGCTGGGGCTCGCCGCCGGGGCCGCGGCGCTCGGGGGCCGCCCGGCGCGCCGGGCGGCCGTGCGCGGGGTCGCCTCCCTCGCCGTGGCGTCCGCGACCGTCAACACCCTGGGCAAACGCTCCGTACGGCGCAAACGGCCGCTCCTGGACCCGGTGCCCGTCATACGCCGTCTGCGGCGCCAGCCCTTCACCTCGTCGTTCCCGTCGGGGCATGCGGCGTCCGCGGTCGCCTTCGCCACCGGGGTCGCCTTCGAGAACACATGGTGGGGGCTGGCGCTGGCGCCGCTCGCCGCGTCCGTGGCGTTCTCCCGTGTCTACACGGGGGTGCACTATCCCAGCGATGTGCTGGCGGGCGCCGCGCTCGGCGCCGGGGCCGCCCTCGCGGTCCGCGGCCTCGCCCCGACCCGGGCCCAACTGGCGCCCCCGGCCCGGCCGCGCGCCGACGCGCCCGCGCTGCCCGGCGGCCGCGGGCTGTTCGTGGTGGCGAACCAGGGATCGGGGCAGCGCGGCGAGACCCGGCCGGACCGGGCGCCGGAGGTGCACGGGGCGCTGCCCCGCGCCACGGTCGTGACCTGCGGCGGACCGGATGCCCCCGCTCTGGACAAGGCGCTGAAGGAGGCCGCGGAGAACGCCAAGCGGTGCGGCGGCGCGCTGGGCGTGCTCGGCGGCGACGGCACCGTCAACGCGGCGGCCGCCGTCGCGGTCCGGCACGGGCTGCCGCTGGCGGTGCTGCCCGGCGGCACCCACAACCACTTCGCGTACGACCTGGGCATCGAGACGGTCGGTGAGGCCGCGCGCGCCGTGGAGGACGGTGAGGCGGTCGCCGTCGACCTGGTGCGCTTCCGCGCCGCGCCGCACCGCGAGGGGTGGTACTTCCTCAACACCTTCTCGATCGGCGCCTATCCGGAGCTGGTCCGGCTGCGGGAACGCTGGGCGGGCACGATCGGCGCCTGGCCCGCGGGGGTGCTCGCCGCCTGGCACGTGCTGCGCACCGCGCAGCCGGTGTCCGCCGAGATCAACGGCCGCCGGATGCAGCTGTGGATGCTGTTCGTCGGCAACTGCTCCTACCGCGGCTTGGGGCTGACGCCCGCGCGCCGCCACGATCCGGCCGACGGAGTCCTCGACGTACGGGTGGTGCGGGCCGGGCGACTGGCCCGCACCCGGCTGCTGGCGGCGGCGCTGACCGGCACCCCGCGCTCCTCCCCCGTGCTCAAGGAGGCGCGGCTGCGCCGCCTGCGGATCGGCGGGCTGCCGGACGGCACGGACCTGGCGTACGACGGTGAAGTCACCTCCGGTCCGGGCCCGTTGACGCTGACGAAGGAGAACGAGGCGCTGACGGTCTACCGCCTGCTGCCCGAATACTGAGATACCTCTCTCGTGATGCGAGACGGCGGCGTACGGTGAATCCACCACGCCGCGAGGGCGTCCGCGCTGCTGCGGCGCGGGCGCCCCAGGGACACCCGGGCCGGGCCGCCGGAGCGCGGGGCCGCCGCCCGACGCCGCGAAGGAGACCGCATGCCGCAGGAGACCGCCGTCTACACCCATGGCCACCACGAGTCCGTCCTCCGCTCGCACACCTGGCGCACCGCCGCCAACTCGGCCGCTTACCTGCTGGGTTCGCTCCGTCCGCACATGGAGGTGCTGGACATCGGCTGCGGTCCCGGCACCATCACGGCCGATCTGGCCGAGCTGGTGCCGGACGGGCGGGTCACCGCCCTCGACCACGCGCCCGGGATCCTGGAGAAGGCCCGCGCCACCGTCGAGGACCGGGGCCTGGCCAACGTCCGCTTCGCGGTCGGTGACGTCCACGCACTGGACTACCCGGACGACACCTTCTGTGTGACCCACGCCCATCAGGTGCTCCAGCACGTCGGCGATCCCGTCCAGGCGCTGCGGGAGATGCGCCGGGTGACCAGGCCCGGCGGCATCGTCGCCGTGCGCGACGCGGACTACGCGGCGATGACGTGGCATCCGGAGGTCCCCGGCATGGACGCATGGCTGGATCTCTACGAGCGGGTGACGCGCGCCAACGGAGGTGAGCCGGACGCCGGCCGTCGCCTGCATGCCTGGGCACGACAGGCGGGCTTCGCCCCGGAGGCGGTCACCGCGACCGCCGGCACCTGGTGCTACCGCACCCCCGAGGAGCGCGCCTGGTGGAGCGGGCTGTGGGCGGACCGCACGGTCTCCTCGGGGTACGCGAAGCTGGCGGTGGACGGCGGGCACGCCACCCCGCGGGAGCTGACGGAGATCGCGGCGACATGGCGGACGTGGGGCGCCGAGGAGGACGCCTGGTTCGCGGTGCTGCACGGCGAGATCCTCTGCCGGGTGTGACGCCGCGGGGCACGTCGGCGCGGACGACCGCGCCCGCCCCGACCCCTGTCCCGGATCTGCTGATCGCGCACCGTGCCCCTGCTCAACTACCCTTCGCCGTATGGACATTCTGGGGACCTCCTTGCGGGTGTGCGTCGGCGATCTGGACGCCGCCGTCGGTGTTTACGAGCGGCTGACCGGGACCGAGGCCGTGCGCTTCCAGCACGGTCCGGTCGCGGTCGCGGCGGTGGGCTGTTTCTTCCTCATGAGCGGGCCGGAGGCGGAGCTTTCGGTGCTGTCGAAGGTGACCGCGACGCTGGCCGTCAAGGATGTGGACGAGGCGGTGACGGATCTGCGGGCGGTCGGCGCGGAAATCATCGCCGGTCCGCTGCCGACACCGATCGGCCGCAACCTCATCGCCCGCCACCCGGACGGTTCGATCTTCGAATACGTCGACCGGCAGGGCGGCTGACGCGCCCGCAGCACCGACCGACGGGCGGTGCGGCCCCGGGCACCCGTGCCGACGGCCGCACCGCCCCCACGAAGCCGCCCGTACGAAGCCGCCCGTACAAGGCGGTCCGTGCAAAGCCGCCCGTACGAAGCCGGGCCCCCACGCCGTCGGTCTGCCCCCGCTCACCCCGTCACGACACCTCCAGAACGATCTTTCCGCGGACATGGCCGCCCTGGCTGAGGCGGAAGGCGTCGGCAGCCCCGGAGAGCGGGAAGGTGGCCTCAACCGGGACCGTCAGCTGCCCGGCGTCCGCCAGCGCGGCGAGGGCCGTGAGATCGGCGCTGTCGGGCCGTACCCACACCATGTGGCCGCCGCGGGCGGTGACCTCGCCGTCGGCGATCGACGCCACCCGCGATCTGTCCTTGAGGACTTCCTGGGAGACGGCCACCACACCACCGCCGACGAAGTCCAGCGCCGCGTCCACGCCGTCGGGCGCCAACTCCCTCACCCGCTCGGCGAGCCCGGGACCGTAAACCACCGGTTCGGCGCCCAGGGAGTGGAGGAAGGCGTGGTTGCGCTCGCCCGCGGTGCCGATGACGCGGGCGCCCTCCGCCACGGCGATCTGCACGGCGAGCGAGCCGACGCCGCCGGACGCCGCGTGCACCAGCACCGTCTCGCCGTGGCGCAGCCCGACCCGCCGGATCGACTGATACGCGGTCAGCCCGGCGAGCGGCAGCCCCGCCGCCTGCTGCCAGCTCAGCGCCGCCGGACGCCGGGCGAGGGTGCGCACCGGCGCGGCGACCAGTTCGGCGTAGGTGCCGTGCTGGATGGCGTCCTTGCGGACATAGCCGATGACCTCGTCGCCGACGGCGAATTCGGTGGCGTCGACGCCGACAGCCGCCACGACACCGGCCACGTCCCAGCCGGGGGTCAGCGGGAAGTACGCGTCCATCATCGGATCGAGCGCACCGGCGACGACCTTCCAGTCGACGGGATTGACCCCGGCGGCGCGCACGCGGACGAGGACGGAGTCGGGGCCGACCTTGGGGTCGGGACGGTCGGCGAGCGTGAGGGCCTCGGGCCCGCCGTAGCTGTTCGTGATGATTGCCTTCATGTCCGTCACAACGCGTAACGATCGAGGATGATTCCGCGTCCCGCTGATCTCTCCGGGGGAATTTCCGGCCGGGCGCGCAACGGACGGCCGGACCCGCTCCGGCCCGCGCCCGGCGCCCGCGCGTCCCATGCCTCCGGCGCTTCACGCCCGAGGGATCGCTGGTCTACGGCGCCGCCCTGGTGTCGTTCAGTTACCGACCTCAGCCCGCCCTGGCCCCCGGCCTGCCCCTGTGGCCCCCGCCCCGTCAGGCCGCCTCGTCCTCGGGCACCATCTCGCTGGTGATCGCCCAGCGCTCGTGATCGCGCCAGGCGCCGTCGATGAGGAGGAAGTCCGGCGAAAAGCCCTCCAGCCGGAAGCCCGCGCGGCTCACCAGGGCGAGGGAACGTTCGTTGCCGGGCTGGATGTTGGCCTCCAGGCGGTGCAACCCGAGGACGTGGAAGGCGTACCGCAGGACAAGCCGCAGGCCCTCACTCATCAGGCCGCGTCCGGCGGCGTGCGCGAAGCCGCCGTAGCCGATCGCCCCGCAGCGGAAGGCGCCGTGCACGATGTTGTTGATCGTCAGATATCCGGCGATCGAACCGCCGTCGCGTTCGCAGATCAGGAAGCCCTCGCGCGCCGGTTCACGGAGGTTGGCGACGTACCCGGCGTACGCGTCGGCGTCGGACGGCGGGTAGAGCCACGGCCGGTGCAGTGTGGCGCTCTCCCGTGCCCGGGCGGTGAACTCGGCGCGGTCGTCCGGGGTGAAGTGGCGGATGCCCACCCGGGGACCCGTCGCGAGGTAGTGATCAGCGGTCATCGGCCGATCGTACGGAGCGGCGGGCGCGTCCGGCCAGGTCCGTCCGTACCGTGGCGGCGGGTCAGCCGTCGTGGCGCCACCGGGGCGCGTCCGCGCCACACCGGCCGGGCGGGGCCGCCCAGTCCGTGGGCCCGCCGTCGAACGCGACCGGCGAGGCCGCGTACCGCAGCCGTCCGACCGGGCTGTCAGTGCTCCGCAGATGACGGTCGGGGGCGTACGTGCCGTCGGCCGCGGGCCCCAGCGGGATGTCCTGGGCCATGCCGTGCACCAGCCAGTGCGCGGTGCGGGCCAGGGAGAGCGTGGTGAGCTGCGCACCGCCGGTCTCCGCCTGTTCGGTGAGGGAGCGCAGCACCGCCGCGGCCAGCAGATAGCCGGTGCCGTGGTCGAGCGCCTGGGCGGGCAGGGCGCCGGGCGTGCCGTCGGCGGCCGCCTCGACGACGGCGACGCCGGTGGCCACCTGGACCAGGCTGTCGAAACCCCGGCGGCCGCCCCAGGGGCCGTCCTCACCCCAGGCGGAGAGGCGGGCGAGGACCAGGCCCGGACGGCGTTCGGCCAGCGCCTCGGGGGCGAGGCCGAAGCGGTCGAGGGAGCCGGGGCGGTAGCCGGTCACCACCACGTCCGCGTCGGCCAGCAGCTCCTCGAAGGCGGCCCGGCCGGAGCGGGCGCCCAGGTCGAGGGCGGTGGAGCGTTTACCGAACCCGGTGTCGTGGTGCGCGTCCTGGCTCTCCGGCAGCTGCGGCGCGTCGATGCGCAGCACGTCGGCGCCGAGCAGCGCGAGCGTCCGGGTGGCGACCGGGCCCGCGATCACCCGGGTCAGGTCGAGGACGCGCAGCCCCCGGGCGGGCAGCAGCGGGTCGCCCGCCAGCGGCGGCAGGCGGCGCGGCGGGGCGCTCGCGCCGAGGCGCTGACGGGTGACGAGCGGGTGGGTGGCGACGGCCGCGCCCTGGCCGTGGACGGCCCACTCCCTGGGCGTGCGGGCGGCGACCGCCAGCCCGCCCGCCGCGTACACCGTCTCCTGGACCTCCTCGGCGCGCCGTCCGGCCAGCTCGGCGGCGACATCGGCGGCGTCGGCGGTCGCGGGCAGGCCGAGGGCGTGCAGCAACCGCTCGCGGTGGTGCGGGTAGTTGGTGTGGGTGCGGACCCAGCCGTCGGCGGTGCGCCAGAAGCGGGAGAGCGGGGCGAAGGTGGACGGGGCCCGGCCGTCGATGCGCAGATGGCGTTCGCTGACGAAGGCGGTCGCCACCGCGCCGTCGTCGACGCGGACGGCGGGGACGGGGCGCCCGGTGCGGCGTGCGGTGAGTTCGGCGGCGGCGAGGGCGCAGCCGGCGACCGTGGCGCGGGCCAGTTCCCGCACCGGCAGCCGGGCGGGCAGCAGCCCCGGTGGTCCGGTGTACCGGATACGGTCCGTCAGCTCCGGGGCGCCGCCGAGCGCCGCCCATGCCTGCGCGGTTTCCCCGCCGAGTCGTTGCCCCATGGGCGCAGTCTGGCGCCGCGCGCCGGGCCAGGGGTAGCCGGGGGCGGACCGCATCCGGAGTGCCGGAGCCGTGGTGGGGCGGGTGGGGCGGCAGGGGCGGCGCGTGGCGGAGGGGGACGGTCCCGGTCCGCTGCCGTGCGGGGCCGGGCCGGGCGGCGCTCCGCCGTGGCCGTGCCGGGGAGCGCACGCCCGCCCGGCTCCGCGGGGCGGGGCCCCCCCCCCCCCCCGGCGGCGGCGGGGGGGGGGGGGCCGTATGGCCGCCAGAGGCCCCCTCCGGCCCCCCGGCGCGCGGGGGGGGGGCGGGGGGCGGGGGGGCGCGCGGGGGGGGGGGGGGGGGGGGCGCCCCCCCCCCCGGGGCCCCCGGGGGCGCGCCGCCCCGCGCCACCGGTCGGCGGCGGAGGGCGGCGCGCGATGTCCTCGGATGCGCCCTCTCCGCTACCGCACGCTCCCCTGGACGACGGGGAGTTCGAGGGCTCCGGTGTCGCCGGGCGCGCTGGTGACCGTCACCGGCTTGATGCCGCGGTTGCCCTTGTACGCGCTGTCGCTCGCCGCGAGCGTGAAGCGCAGCCGGTGACCCGGGGCGTAGCGGTGGACGATGCCCGGCAGCTGGACGGTGAACTTCCGGGTGACGTCCGGTACCCGCACCGGCGCCACCAGGCGGTGCACCAGCGTCTGGGAGCCGTCCGGTGCGACGTCGTAGAGCTTGGCGAAGAGCACCAGCCGGTCGGCGGCGTCGGAGCTGCCCTGCGTCCGCTCGGTCCGGGGCGAGACGACCTTCAGTGTCGCCCGGGGGATGCCTGCGACGTCCAGCGGACCGCCGGTGACCGGCTCGGACGTCCAGTCCAGGGCGGTGCCCCGGGTGTCGTACGGCGCGGGGTCGGGCAGGCCCAGTATCCCGGCGAGGGAGTTCTCCGAATGGCTGGTGGGCACCAGCCAGTTGCGGTACTCGCGGCTGCCGCGGACCACCTTCGCGCGGCTGTCGACGAGCGTGCCGTCGCCCGAAAGGTAGAGCGTGCGCGCACTGCCCGTCGGGAAAGTGTCCGCGGTGCCGTAGGTGTCGCCGTCGGCGGCCCAGTCGCGGTAGTAGGCGAACGCGGGGCCGGTGTCCGTACCGGTGCGGTGGTTCAGGTAGCGGTCGAACCACGCCAGGATGCGGCGGCCGACGTAGCTGGTCTCCAGGTTGCCCTTGCCCAGGTCGAGTTCGCCGGGCGCGGGCTTGTCCATGCCGCCGCTGTGGCCCCAGGACTGCCAGATCATCTTGGCGTCGGTGCCCTGGTCCTTCAGCGTCCGGTAGGTGGCGGTCGCCTCGTTGAGGTTGAAGAGGGTGTCGGCCTCCCCCTGGACGAGCAGGGTCGGCGCCTTGACCGACTTCAGATACGAGACCGGGGAGACACTGCGCGCGTACGCCAGCATCTGCGCGGTGCGGTCGGCGGGGTAACGGCCGGAGTCCAGCAGCCGTTTGGTGCGGCAGGCGTCGGCGACGAAGTGCAGACAGCCCGCGCCGCCGAGCCGGGACGGGTCCAGGCTCGGGTGGAGCAGCCCCTGCGCCTCGCCTATCAGGAAGAACCCGCTGGTCCACTCCTTCTTGTACGCGCCGGGGACCGGCCCGGTCACGCCGTCGGTGCGGCCCGCGTTGTTGGGGTCTTGGGAGTACGCGAGGTCGTTCCAGGTGATGAGGGGGACGAGCGCGTCGACGCGGTGGTCGACGGCGGCGGTGGCCATCTGGATCGCGCCGCCGTAGGAGCCGCCGATCATGCCGACGCGCGGGTCGGGGGCGGCGCCCTTCGCGGTGCGGTCCTTGGTGACGTAGTCGACGCGGGTGCCGTCGTCGGCGGTGCGGGCCCCGGCGAGGAAGTCGATGAGCTGGCTCGCGGCCTTGCCGTCGATCCCGGGGTCGTCCAGCGAGATCGGGCAGCCGGACGTACCGAAGCCCAGTCCGGAGTAGGCGAGGGCGACATAGCCGCGGGACGCGAACGCCTTGGCCGTCGTGGCGGTCGAGCCGTCGGACTTGCTGCCGCCGAAGCCGTTGGTGGTCAGCACGGCGGGCGCCGGATGCGCCGCGTCGACGCCCGCCGGGCGGTAGAGGTCGGCGTCCACGGTGCAGTCGCGGCCGCCCGCGCGGACGGTGAGCTTGAGCGCGGTGGCGGTGTACGGGTCGGCGGACGCGGCGGTGGCCGGGGCGGCGAGGGCGAGCGGGGCGGTGAGCGCCGTGGCGGTCAGCACGGTCAGGGCGGCGCGGTGCACGGGGCGGGTGGTGCGGCGATGCGTGGGGCGGAAGACGCTGGGCACGGGGACCTCCACAGGGACGTGCCGTACCCACCAGTCGGTAACGGCGCGCTCATGCTCAGGGATGCCCAACTCGCATGTCAACGGCGGGAACACGGAAAACCTGGGCGTGGGCGGGGGGCCCCCCGCCCCCCCCCGCCCCGCGGCCCGCCGGGCCGGGGAGGGGGGGGGGCGCGGCCCGCGGGGGGGGCGCGCGGCCGGGGAGGGGGAGGGGGGCCCGCGGGGGCGCGGCCGGCGGGGGGGGGGGGGCCGCCCCCGCGGGGGGGGCCCCCCCCCCCGCCGGATTCAGTGCCGCAGGGCGAGCGGCGTCAGATCCGGGCGTTCCACGCCGAACGCATGGGCGTAGAGGGCGAGTTCGGACTCCAGGGCCCGGATCATGGTGTCGGCGCGGCGGAAGCCGTGGCCCTCCCCCTCGAAGGCGAGGTAGGCGTGCGGGATGCCGCGCCCGGCGACCTCGGCGAGGAAACGGTCGCACTGCGCGGGCGGGCAGATGACGTCGTCCAGGCCCTGGAGCAGCAGGAACGGCGCCCGGATGCGGTCGGCGCGGTGCAGCGGCGAGCGCTCGCGGTAGCGGTCGGGGACCTCCGCGAGGGGGCCGACGAGGGATTCCAGGTACTGCGATTCGAAGTCGTGCGTCTCGCCGGTCGCCCAGCCCGCGAGATCCAGGATCGGGTAGCTGATGGTGCCGCACGCGTACAGGCCGGTGGAGGTGAGGGACGCGGCGGTGGTCCAGCCGCCGGCGCTGCCGCCGCGGATGGCGAGCCGGGCGCGGTCGGCGGTGCCCTCGTCGGCCAGCGCCTCGGCGACGGCCGCGCAGTCCTCGACGTCGACCACGCCCCACCGGCCGCGCAGCCGTTCGCGGTAGGCGCGGCCGTAGCCCGTGGAGCCGCCGTAGTTGACCTCGGCGACGCCGATGCCGCGGGAGGTGAAGTAGGCGATCTCCAGGTCGAGGACGAGCGGGGAGTGGCCGGTGGGACCGCCGTGGGCCCAGACGACGTACGGCGGCAGCTCCCCGTCGGGCGCGGTGTGGTCCGGGTTGTGCGGCGGATAGAGGTGGGCGTGGACGTCGCGTCCGCCGGGGCCGGTGAAGGTGCGGGCCTCGGGGCGCGGGTAGTAGGCCGGGGCGACGGCGTCGGTGTGGTGGTGGGCGAGGACGCGGGCGCGGCCGGTGCAGGTGTCCAGTTCGACGATCTCGTATCCGGTGTGCGGCCCGGCGGCGACACCGATGACGCGGCTGCCGTGGACGGCGAGGGCCGGCGCCCACTCGGTCCAGGGTCCGGCGGTGTCGACGAGATCGCCGCTGACCGGGTCGAGGATGCCGAGGGCGGTGGTGCCGTGACCGTGGAGGGTGGCGAGGGTGCCGCTCTCCAGGGGCAGGAACCACCGCGAGCCGACGTTCCACAGCGGGCCGCCGAACTCTTCCCGGCGGGCGGCGCACAGCCGCCGGGGCTCCGCGGCGTGGCCGTCGGCGAGCTCGGTGCGGTACAGCTCCCACCAGCCCTCGCGGTCCGAGACGAAGAGCAGGGCGCCGTCCGGGGCCCATTCGATCTGGGCGACGGACTCGCCGCGCTGCCCGGGCGCGGGCGCGTCGGGCCCGAGGTCGCCGAGTATCGGGCGGACGGCGGTGAACTCCCCGTCGGCGGTGGTGTCCGCGAGCATCACGAGGGTGCCGTCCCAGGGCATCCGGGGGTGGTCCCAGGCGAGCCAGGCGGCGTGGCGGCCGTCGGGCGAGAGGCGGGGGCCGGTGACGAAGCGGTGGCGGTCGTCGCCCAGTTCGCGGACGGCGGCGCGGTCGGCGGCGGCGGAGCCGTCGAGGGGCACCGCGGCGACGAGGCGGCGGACATCGGTGGGCCCGTCGCCGGTGAACTCCTCCAGGACGCACCACACCTCGTCGCCGACGAGGACGGGGTCGGCCCAGCGCAGTCCGTCGCCGACGGGCGAGAGCGGGGTGAGCGGGCGGGGCGCCGCGTCGTGGTCGGGGGCGTAGGCGTAGAGGCGCTGGTCGGCGAAGTCGCTGAAGACGACGAGCGGTCCGCGGTCGGTGACGGTCCCGGCCCAGGGCTGGCCGCCGTACTCGTGGACGCGGCTGCGGACGTTCCAGGGCGCGGGGAGCACGGACTCCTCCGTACCGTCGGCGCGGCGGCGGACGAGCGCCCGGCGGCCGCCCTCGGCGGGGCGCGGCGCGGTCCACCAGACCTCGTCGCCGATCACCCCGACGAAGGCGGGGCGTCCGTCGTGGGCAGCGACGGTCCGGGCGTCCACCGGGGACGTCCAGGCGCCGTAGGGGGCCGTGGTCACCATGCGGGTCTTCCTCCTTGTTCACCGGCGGAGCCGGGGCGTGGGGTGCGCGGACGACGGGACCGCCCGGACGCGCGGCCGGTCCCGGGCGGGGCGCCGGCCGCGCGGCAGCGGTCAGGCGCGGAGCAGGAAGTGGTCCAGGACGCGGACGCCGAAGTGCAGGGCGTCGACGGGGACGCGTTCGTCGACGCCGTGGAAGAGCGCCTGGTAGTCGAAGCCCTGCGGGAGCTTGAGCGGGGAGAAGCCGTAGCCGGTGATGCCCAGCCGGGAGAACTGCTTGGCGTCGGTGCCGCCGGACATGCAGTACGGCACGACATGGGCGTCCGGGTCGAAGTGCTCCAGAGCGGCGCGCATGCCCGCGAAGGCGGGCGAGTCGACGGGTGCCTGGAGGGCGACCTCGCCGTGGGTGGTCTCCCAGCTGACGTCGGGTCCGGTGAGGCGGTCCAGGGTGGCGCGGAACTCGTCCTCGCCGCCGGGCACGACCCGGCCGTCCACCTGGGCTCCGGCGCTGCCGGGGATGACGTTGACCTTGTAACCGGCGTCCAGCATCGTCGGGTTGGCGCTGTTGCGGACGGTCGGCTCGACGAGCGCGGCGGCGGTGCCGAGGCGGGCGAGGAGGGCGTCGACGTCGAAGTCCGGCGCGCCGGGGTCGGCGTCGGTGATGCCGTGCAGGGCGGCGAGTTCGCGCAGGGCGGCGCGGACGGTGGGGGTGAGGCGGACCGGCCAGCGGTGCTCGCCGATGCGGGTGACGGCGGCGGCGAGGCGGGTGACGGCGTTGGCGCGGTTGACCTTCGAACCGTGTCCGGCGCGGCCGTGGGCGGTCAGCCTGAGCCAGGCGGTGCCGCGTTCCCCCGCGGCGACGGGGTAGAGGTGGAGCCCGGTGTCGGTGTGGAAGGAGAAGGCGCCGGATTCGCTGATGCCCTCGGTGCAGCCCTCGAAGAGCGCGGCGTGCCGGTCGGCGAGGAAGCCGGAGCCGTCCTCGGCGCTGGCCTCCTCGTCGGCGGTGAAGGCGAGGACGATGTCGCGGCGGGGGAGGACGCCGTCGCGGGCCCAGCGGCGGACGGTGGCGAGCACCATCGCGTCCATGTTCTTCATGTCGATGGCGCCACGGCCCCAGACGACGCCGTCGCGGACCTCGCCGGAGAAGGGGTGGACGGTCCAGTCGGCGGGCTCGGCGGGGACGACGTCGAGGTGACCGTGGACGAGGAGGGCATCGGCCGACGGGTCGGTGCCCTCGATGCGGGCGACGACATTGGTGCGGCCCTCGGTCCGCTCCAGCAGCGTCGGTTCGAGCCCGGCCTCGGCGAGGGCTTCGGCGACGTACTCGGCGGCCGGGCGTTCCCGGCAGGCGCCGTCGCCGTGGTTGGTGGTGTCGATGCGGATCAGATCCGAGGTGAACCGGACGACCTCGTCGAGGGCCCTGTCGTCGACGGGTCCGTGCTGCTGCTCAGCCATACTGCTCCTCCACCGCGGACGAGGCGAGGGTGGTGACCGCCTTGAAGCAGCGGATCCCTTCGTACATGTCGTCGCTGGTGTAGGCGACGCGGCGTTCCCCGCAGCGTTCGACGCCGGGGACGCAGGAGGCGGCGCCGACGAGGTGCTCGGCGTCGAACTCCATCTCCACGCGGAACGGCCCGCCGCGCGCCGGTTCGTGGCGGACCGCCAGGGCGGTGGCGGCGCGGGCGGCCTCGCGGATGTCGGCAGCGGTACGGGCCGGGGGCCGGCAGACGGCGGCGTAGCGGGAGACGTAGTCCTTGACGGCGACGGTACGGGCCTGGGGGGCGTAGCCGCAGGCGTCCACGCAGGTGCGGTCGTCGCCGGTGACGAGGACGACGGGGACGCCGTACTCGGCGACGACGAGGGCGTTGAGGTAGCCCTCGCTGGCGCGGGTGCCGTTGACCCAGACGCCGGTGAGGGAGTTGGCGAGGTAGGTGTGGGCGAGGACGCCCTCGGTTCCGGCGCCGGTGTGGTAGCCGATGAAGGCGATGCCGTCGACGTCGCCGTGCTGGACGCCCTCGACCATGCTCAGGGACTTGTGACGGCCGGTGAGCATCTGGACGCGTTCGTCGAGCTGCTCCAGCAGGAGGTTCCGCATCGACCAGTGCGCCTCGTTGATCAGCACCTCGTCGGCGCCCCCGGCGAAGAACCCGGCGGCCGCGGCACTGACGTCGGAGGTGAACATATGGCGGCAGCGCTCCCATTGGGGCGTGCCCGGCAGCACATCGGCGGGCCAGGTGACGCCGGTGGCGCCCTCCATGTCCGCGCTGATGAGGATCTTCATGTGGGTGCGCCCTCTCGCCGGTCGGAACGGTCCGTGCCCGTCGCGGTCCCCGGCGGCCGTTCCCGCAAGGGCCACCGCCAGATCCCGTGTTCGACCGGCCCATCCAAGCATCCTCACCGTCCGGCCTGCGCCTCCCCTCCCCGTTCGGCGGCGGTCAGGCGCGCCGCGGCACCGGACGCGGCTGGGGGGCCGGGGGGGCGGGGGGGGGGCGGGGCCCCCCGCCCGCCCGCCTCGCGACCGCCCGCCCCCCCCCCCCCCGGGGGGGGGGGGGGGCGGGGCGCGGCGCCCCGGGGGGGGGGGGGGCCCGGGCCGGGGGGCGCCCCCCCCCCCCACTGCCGCAGCGAAGCTCGCACTCCGCTGCCTCACCCCTTGTCGGGACCGTTGGCGACATCGGATGTCGTCGGGTCGGCGGTCGTCTAGGGGTGTCCGTGGCGGCATCTGCCACGGAAACTCGGGGTCACCCGCTCACCCGGCTCCGTCCCGGCCGCCCGGGAGGCCCAGCGTGGTGTCGGCGACGAAGTCGACAGCGTCCTCCGGCGGCGAGTACGGCGGCATGAAGGCGGCCGCCCGCACATCGCGGTGGGCGCGGGCGAGGGGGTGGCGGGCCTGGTAGCTGGCGCCGCCGGTCAGGCGCATGGCGTGGTCCACGACCTGGGTGGCGGCGCGTTCCACCACCGCACTGACCAGCTGGCACTCCTTCATCATGGCCCGGCTCATGTCGTCGGTGATCACCTGTGGCTTGTTCAGCATCAGGTGGGCGTCGAAATCCTGGAGGGCGGTGGTGAGCGTGCCGCGGGCCGCGGTCAGCGCGGTCTCCATCTCGGCGACGGCGTACTTGACGGATGCCGCGCTCGTCCGGTCGCGGCCCGCCCCCCGGGCGGTCAGGGCCCGCAGCGCGTGGTCACGGGCCGCCTCGGCGAGCCCCAGGTAAACGCCGTTGAGCCCCATGCCGCTGACCGCTCGCCCCTCCAGCATGCCGGGATCCCGCTTGCCCCAGGGGCCCCGGACCAGCAGCGCGTCGTCGGGCACGACGCACTCGTCGAACAGGACGGAGCCGCTGCCGGAGCCGCGCAGCCCCAGCCCCTGCCAGTCGTCCTCGACGTGCAGCCCGGGCGTGGTGGCGGGGATCAGGGCGCTCGCCAGGTGGTCGCCTCCTCCGCGGACGGCCTTGAGACGGCAGTAGAAATGCGTCGCGGAGGGCGAGAGCGAGGCAAGGATCTTGCGGCCGTTGACCACCCAGCCGTTGTACGAGGCGGTCGCCGTGGTGGCCAGGTTCCAGTAGTCGGCGCCGCGTTCGGCCACTGCCGAGCAGAGCAGCATCCGTCGTGCGCCAATGGCTTCCAGCCACTGCGCGCGGGGCAGATAGCCGGGCTCGCCGTCGGCCGCGAAGCGGACGACGCGGGCGAAGTACCACGCCAGGGCGGTGTGCATGTAGAAGGCGACGGCGACCGAGGCGTCGGCGCGGGCGATGCGGGAGGTGAGGACCGTCAGGTCGTGGAGCCGCTCGACGCCGAGTCCGCCCAGGTCGGCGGGGGCAGCGGCGGCGAAGACCCCGGCGTCCGCGAGCGCTTCGACGCTTTCGCGAGCGAAGCGCCCCTCCCGGTCGGTGGCCTCCGCCTGTTCGGCGAGCAGGTCCTGGAGTTTCGTGACCGCCGAGACCGCCTGCTCGCCGCTGGCCGTCGCCGGCTGCATCTCCGAGTTCAACGTCAGGGAAATCGACATGATGAAGCCTCCACGCTTATCGACAACCGGCGTCTTTTAGTCAATACCTGCGGCGGAAAACCATGCCTCGCCGCGCCCGGCCGACCGACAGGTTTCGGACGAACGGCTGCGGCTGTCTGCCGTGGGCTCAGCGCCCCGGCTAGTGTGGATCACGCCTGCAGAACAGTGAATTCACGTTCCCGACAACAGCGTTCGGAAAAGGATTCTTCTCTGTGTGGAATGTCTCTCTTCAATTCGCCGGATGGTTATCCGGGGGTGTGGTTCCCCCGGGCACGCCCCGGCGCCACGAACTCACCGAGAACGCACGGATGGTCATCCGCTACGACCCGGAGAGCGACGCCCTCGCCTTCTCGCCCGCCACCCGCCCCGGACCGGACGGTGTCGCCGTGGTCACCGCCCGCGGCGGGCACTGGTGCCTGACCAATCTGCACGCCGAGGACACCTACTTCGTCGAAAACATGGAGACCGGCGGGGAATTCATCAAGGTGGCACCCCGCCGCGCGGATATTCCCATTCCCTTCGAACTCGCCCGGCTGGTAATTCCGGTGCAGCGCGGTACGGGCGTCGTCAACGTATTCGGTCCCGAGCCCCGGTTTCTTGCCGTTTCCTCCGTCGCGGGCCGCACCACCAACTGGCCTCGGCTCGATGAACGGTGCGTCTATTTCCGTGTTCTTGTCGCCCTGTGCGAACCGCAGTTGCGGGGCGGTCCGCCCGGTGCCGTGCCGACCGTCATGGACGTCATCGCCCGACTCGGCGGACGCCTCCCACAGCGGCTGAGCCGCGCCGCCGTCAACCATCACATCGGCTATCTGGCGACGCACAAATTGCGGATCGGCGAATGGGCCGGTGTCTCCGACGGAAAGCGCTCCTACTGGAAGCGGGAGGCGATCGTGGCGATGGCCCTGCGGTCCGGTCTGGTGGAGGAGGCACATCTGGGGCTGCTCCCCCGCCGTCGGGTCACAGGTCCGCAAGAGCCTGTCCCATCACGTGCACCAGCTCCGCGATCCCGTCCCGGTCGATGATCAGCGGCGGGATCGCCATCACGCAGGGGCCCTGACGGCGCAGCAGCACCCCGCGCGCGGCAGCCCCGGCCACCAGCGCGGCCGCGGTCTCGGGGCGGTGGCATTCGACCGTCGCGACGAGCCCGAGCCCGCGTACATCGCTGATCTGCGGATGGTCGAGCATCGGGAGCAGCCCGTCGAGGAGGTGCCCGCCGAGCGCGGCGGCCGACTCGGTCAGCTTCTGCTCCTCCAGGACGTCGAAGACGGCGAGGGCGACCGCGCAGGCCACCGCGTGCCCGCCGGTCGTGTGGCCGTAGCGCAGCCCTCCAATGAGCGGGTCGGCGGCGAAGGACGCGTAGACCTCCTCCGTGGTGGTCAGCGCCGCGAAGGGGAGGTAGCCGCCGCTGATGCCCTTGCTCATGGTGACAAGGTCAGGGGTGACACCGTCGTGGTCGAAGCCGAACATCCGGCCGGTGCGGCCGAAGCCGCAGAACACCTCGTCCAGGATGAGCAGGGCGCCGGTCCGGTCGCACAGGTCGCGCAGGACGCGGAGCAGACCGGCGGGGAGCACCACGCCGCCGCCGACGTTCAGGAGCGGTTCGACGAAGACCGCGGCGGGCGGCGGGCCGTCGAGCACCGCGCTCTCGAACGCCCCGGTCAGCGCGGCGAGCCCGGCGGGGGTGCGCAGCTCGCGCGGGGGCAGCGGTGAGCCCACCCGGGTCACCGGGAACGGCTCGCCGCCGTAGAGGGCGTTGGTCGGCAGCCCGGACAGGTGCTGGGCGACATAGGTGGTGCCGTGGTAGCCGGCGGCGAAGGTGACGATGCGCTCGCGCGGCTCGCCCCTGTTCGTCCAGTGGTCGTGGGCGATCCGCACCGCGGCCTCGGTGGCCTCCGAACCGCTGTTGACGAACAGGGTCCGCTCCAGGCCCTTCGGCAACAGACCGGCCAGGCGCTCGGCGACGCGGCCGACCGGCAGATGCGAGCCGACGCTCAGGTCGAAGTGGGGCAGCAGCGCCAACTGCTTCCCGGCCGCCGCGAGCAGCGCCGGATGGGCGTAGCCGCAGCTGGAGTTCATCGCCGACGCCATCGCGTCGAGATATCCGCGGCCCGTCGTATCCCGTACGCGATACCCCTCGCCGGACACCAGGACCGGGCCGTCCGCGCCGCTCTTCCGCACCGGGGACCACGGGTGCCACACATGGCGCCGGTCGCGCTCACGGGTCCGTTCCTCGTCCACGCCGGCGTTCTCACCGTTGGTATGCGACATGCCGCCGATCATGCAGGCCGTCCGGGCCGCGCACACCCTCACATCTGTCAGGGCGTCAGCGGAGGCCGTTGTGCTGATCATTGAGGCGCCGGCGGGCACAGGCGGCCGGCGAACGGACCGGGAGGATCCGACGGTGACACTGCACGCGCTCGATCCGGCGGCTGACCTGCCACGCCGGCCGGACAGGGTACTTGTCGCGGGCGGTAGCGGCGCGGGCAAGACGGCGCTCGCCGGGAAGCTCGCCACGCTGCTGGCGCTGCCCCGTATCGAACTCGACGCGCTGTACTACCGGGCCGGCTGGGAGCCGCGCGAGGAGTTCGTGGAGGACGTCGGACGGGCCTGCGGGGCGCCGCGGTGGATCACGGAGTGGCACTACCCGGAAGTCGCCCAGCTGCTCGCGGACCGCGCCGATCTGCTCGTCTGGCTCGACTATCCGGCCCGCACCACGATGACCAGCCTGGTGCTGCGGACGCTGCTGCGGTCGCTGCACCAGGAGGTCCTGTGGAGCGGTAACCGGGAACCGCGGCTGCGGGCCGTGTTCACCGACCCGGAGCACATCCTGCGGTACGGCTGGTCGACCCGGCACGCGGCCCGCGAGGAGCTGCGGGCCCTGGCCCGGCAGTCCCCCCGGCTCACGCTGGACGTCCTGCGGTTCACCCGCCCCGCGGAGCTGTCCCGGTGGCTGTTGCGGCTCACCGATACGTCACAGGGGCCGGCGCCGTCCGCGGGCACCGTCACGGAGAGGAGAAGCGATGCGTCAGGACTTCGATGACGTCGTGGTCGGCGCGGGAGCCGCGGGGGCGGTGCTCGCCGCCGAGCTGTCGGCCGATCCGCAACGGCGGGTCCTGCTGATCGAGGCGGGGCCCGATCCGGACCCGGCCCGGCTCCCGGCCGACCTGCGCAACGGCTGCACCCCGTCGATGGTGGAGCACGACTGGTCGCTGGTGGGCGAGCGGGCGGACGGCGCGCTGTTGCCGTTGCCGCGCGGCCGGGTCGTCGGCGGCTCGTCGGCGGTGAACAGCTGCATCGCGCTGCGCCCCGAGCCGGACGACTTCGCCGACTGGGCGCGGCTGGCGGGCGACGACGCGTGGTCGTGGCCGCGCATCCTGCCGTTCTTCACCGCGCTGGAGTCCGACGCGGACTTCGGGGGAGCCCACCACGGTACCCACGGCCCGCTGCCGCTGCGACGGCCTCCCCGGTCCGCGCTGTCGCCGCTGTCGGTGGCCCTCGTGGCGACCGCGACCGCGTACGGCCACCCCTACGCCGCCGACCACAACGCGCCCGGGGCGACCGGCGTCGGGCCGCTGCCGCTGAACCTCGCCGACGGCGGACGCCGGGTGTCGGCCGTGGCCGCGTACCTGGACCCGGTGCGCGGGCGGCCGAACCTGACGGTGTGGGCCGACACCCTCGTGGACCGGGTGCTGTTCGACGGAGCGCGGGCGCGGGGCGTGGTGACCGTCGCGGGCTCCACCGCCACCGAGGTGTACGGCGCGCGCGTGACGCTGTGCGCGGGCGCCTACGGGACCCCCGGCCTGCTGCACCGGTCCGGCATCGGGCCCGCCGCAACGCTGCGCGCGCTCGGGGTGGACGTCGTTGCCGATCTGCCGGGCGTCGGCGCCGGACTCGCGGACCACTCCCAGGTCCCCCTCGGTGTCATCCCGGCCGCCGCGGAGCTGTGTGACCCGTCCGTGCCGTGTGCCCAGGCCGTCCTGCGGTACACCGCGCCGGACTCGGACGTCGCCAACGACATGCAGCTGTACGCGCTCAACCACGTCGAACTTGACGTCTACGCCCCGCACCTGGCGGACCGGGTGCCCGGTGGCCGGGCCTTCATGGTGACCGCCAACCTGATGGCGCCCCGGGGCCGCGGGACGGTCACCACCGTCTCCCGCTCCCCCGCCGAACCGCCCCGTATCGCCATCGATTACGCCGCGGACCCGGAGGATCTGCGGCGCCTGCGGGACGGCGTCGGGCGGTGTTGGGAGATGTTGCGGGGGCCCGCGTTCACCGCGCTGACCGGCGAGGTCATCGACATGGACGCGGAGACGGTGCGCTCGCCCGCCCGGCTCGGCGCATTCGTCCGCCGGGCGGCGCGGACGGCCCACCACCCCATGGGCACCGCGCGGATCGGCCGGGCGGACGACCCGGACGCGGTGGTCGACGCGCGCTGCCGGGTGCACGGCACCGAAGGGCTTCAGGTGGCCGACGCCTCGGTCATCCCGGTTCCGGTGCGCGCCAACACCCATCTCGTCTCGCTCGTGATCGGCGCCCGCGTCGCCGCCTGGTCACGTCAGGAGCCGCCGGCCGTCCCGGCGACGGCCACCGCCACCCGGACCGCGGGGAGGGACCGCATATGACCGACGCCCTGGTGCTCAAGCACCGTCAGGAGGACTTCCGGGTACGGGAGAACCTCGTCGTCGCGCTGACCGCCCCGGCGCACGCCACCCACCGCTACCTCCTGCTGCACAAGCGCGGCCACACCACGATGGAGGCGGTGGGGACCGTGGCGGAGCGGCTCGGCGTGGCCCGCGCGGACGTCGGCTACGCGGGCCTGAAGGACGAGGACGGGATCACGGAGCAGCTGCTGTCCGTGCCGCTGACGTCCCCGCCCGGCGACGGCCCGCCGCCCGGGGAGTTCACGGAGCGGTCGGGGCCGGAGCGGGAGCTGCGGCTGAGCCACTACGGCTACGGCCAAGAGCCGCTGGCCGTCGGGCAGCTCAACGGCAACGGCTTCCGGGTGGTGCTGCGCAACCTCGACGAGGCGGCCGCGGCACGGCTGACGGAACGGCGGCGGGTCAACCTGCTGTTCGTCAACTACTACGACACCCAGCGCTTCGGCGTACCCGGCGGTCCCAAACGCACCCATCTGGTCGGCGAGGCGCTGCTGGAGGAGGACTGGGCCCTCGCCCGGCGGGAGCTGGCCGGGCTCGGCGCGCCGGAGAGCGGCGAGGCCGCCCGGTGGACGGGCCAGGACCGGGACCTCTTCCGCGCGCTGGACCCGCGCACCGTGGCGTTCTACCTTGCCGCGCACTCCTCGTACGCGTGGAACGCGCAGGTCCGCGACCTGATCGCGGCGGTCTGCCCGGACGACGCCCCCGAGAGCGCCGTGGACGGGCTGCCCTACCGCTTCCCCGCCACGGCGGACGGGGTGGCCGCGCTGCTCGCGTCCTGCCAGGAACTTCCGTATCTGCGCTACGCGTACCGGGACGGGCCCGTGGAGCGGCCGACGGTCCGGCCCACGGTGATCCAGACGGCGCTGACCGTCGGCGCGGACGGTCCGGACGGCGCGTTCCCCGGGCGCCGCGCGGTGGAGGTCTCCTTCCTGCTGCCCTCGGGGTGCTACGCCACGGCCGCACTGCGGCAGTGGTTCCTGCGGCGCTGACCCACCGTCCGATGTTCTGTCGCGCCGCGCCCCGCGCCGTCGCTTCGAGGAGTGCGTCACGAAAGGCTGTCCATGGCGTTGCTGCTGCTCAACCGCAGGCCCCTGCTGCCGTTCTACCCGGAGTGGCTGCCGGGCGCAGAGCTGATCGTCGTGACGGCGCGGTCGGCCGTGGCGCCGCCGTCCCGTCCGGTGCCGCGGGAGCGGTTCGTCCGCCTGGAGACCGTGGACGACTACGCGTCGCCCGAGGTCGACGAGGTGATCGACCGGATCTGTGCGGGCGGCGGCATCGAGCGGGTGGTCACCTGCGCGGAGATCGACGTGCTCCGCGCGGCGCGGGCCAGGGAGCGCCACGGCCTGCCCGGCCAGTCGACGGCGAGCGCCCTTGCCTATCGGGACAAGCACCGGATGAAGGTGCTGGCGGCGCGGCACGGCATCGCGGTCGCCCCGATGGCGCCGGTCCAGGACACCGAGGGCCTGCGGTCCTTCGTGGCCGGACACGGCCTTCCCGTGGTGGTGAAACCGGCGGACGGCGCCGGGTCGATCGGGGTGCGGGTGCTGCGCGACGCCCGGGAGGTGGACGCCTGTGCACTGCCCGCCGACCACGTCTGGCTTGCCGAGCGGTACGTCGACGGCTACCTCTGCCATGTCGACGGGCTGATGGCGAAGGGCACGGTCCTGCACGCCCTCGCCTCCCGCTATCTGCACACCAACCTCGACACGGCGACCCGGGGCGCCCCCAGCGTCAGCGGCATGTTCGGTGCGGGCGACCCGCTCGGCGACCGGCTGCTGGCCGCGACGGCGCGGGTGGTCGCGGCGTTGCCCGCCGTCGAGGAGGTGACCGCCTTCCACGCGGAGTTCTTCCACACGCCCCTGGACGCGCTGGTCCTGTGCGAGATCGCCTGCCGCCCCGGCGGCTGCGGCATCGCCGAGGCGTACGCCCGCTCGACGGGGACCGGCCTCTACGAGGCGCATGTGCGGGGCCAGGCCGGGCTCGCCACCGAGGTGCCCGATCCCGGGCGGCGCTATCCGCGCCACGGCTGGGGCTGGTTCCCGCCCCGGCGCGGCACCCTGGCGCGGCTGCCGGACCGCTGTCCGCTGCCGCGCGCCCGCAGCTACGCCGCCTCCGGCGCGCCCGGCACCCGGTACGAGGGCCCGCGGTCCAGCACGGACAGCGTCGCCGAACTCCTCTTCCGCATCGACGGCGGCGAACCGCTCACCGCCCAACTGCAGGAGGTCGACGCCTGGTGGTCGCGGGAGGCGCGATGGGCGCCGTGACCGGCACGAGGCGGCACGCCGCGGCCTTCATGACGGCGATGGTCGTGGACGCGGTGGGCAGCGGCGTGTGGATCACGTTCTCGCTGCTGTACTTCACCTACGGCCAGGGCATGGCGCTGACCGCCGCCGGCGGGGCGCTCAGCGCGGGATCGCTGACCGCGCTGCTGACAGGGGGGCTGGCCGTCGGGGTGCTCACCGACCGGATGGGGCCGTTCCCCGCCGCGGTGCTCAGCTGCGCGATCCGGGCGGTGGCCTTCCCCTGCTACCTGCTGGCCGACCGCCCCGTCACGGTCGCCGTCACCGCCTTCGCCGTCAGTTTCGGCGACCGTCTGTACTGGGCCGCCCATGCGGGGCTGGTCGGCGGCGTCACCTCCGAGGAGCACGCGCGGCGCCGCCTGTTCGCCCTGATGAACAGTCTGCGCAACGTGGGGCTCGGGGTGGGCGCGCTGGCGGTGGCGCTGGTGGCGGCGTCGGAAGAGACCGGGGGCGCCGCGCTGTGGCACGCCATCCCGCTGGCCAACGCGGCAAGTTTCGCCGTCGCCGGTGTGCTGTTCCTCCGGGTGGGCCGCGGTGCGGGCCCAGCGGCGGGGCCCGCACCGGACCGCCGGTCGGGCGCGTCGTACCGCGGGGTGCTCGCCGACCGCCGGTTCCTCGTCTTCACCGGCGCGACGCTCTCCCTGACCCTCTCCAGCGTGGCGTTCGACTCGGTGCTGCCGGTCTATCTCCGGTCGCTGGGCATGCCGTTGTGGCTGCCGCCGGTGGCGTACGTGCTGTCCTGCGTGGCGATCCCCGCGTGCCAGGCGCCGGCGCTGGCGCTGGGCCGCCGGTATCCGCCGATGCGGCTGATGGCACTGGCCGCCGTTCTGGTCGCGCTCGCCCTCGGGGCGCTGGTGTTGCTGGGGAGCGTGCCGGGCGCCGCCGGAACGGTGCTGCTCGTCCTGCTGGTCTTGGTGTTCAGCCTGGGCGAGGCAGTCTTCGGGGCGGTCGCGATGACCCTTGTGCTGTCGTTCGCCACCGCGCGGGACACCGGCCGCTACAGCGCCCTCTACCAGCTCGCCTGGGGCCTGTCGGGCGCGCTGGGACCCGGTGTGCACACGCTGTTGTTCTCCGTGTCGGGCAGCGCGCCCTGGGCCGTGATGGCGTGCGCGCTGCTCGCGGGCGCCGCCGTCTACCTCAGGCTCGCCGCCACCTCACCCCGCGACGCCGTACCGGCACCGGACGACGGTGCCCCGGTCGGCCGGAAGGAACAGACATGACCCGCACCACCCGCCGGGAGAACGCCCCGCGTCCCGAGAACGCCCCGCGTCCCGAGGACGCCGGGGAATCCGCGGCCGCCCTCATCGCCACCGTGACCGGGGCGCTTCGGCGCCACTGGGCCGGGCGCGGCGCCGTCCTGCTGCTCGACGACTTCGACCACCGCGCCCGCTCCCTCGCCGGTGAACTGCGGGCGTGCGGCGCCCGGGTGGAGGCGGTCGTCGCCCGCACCGGACCGGGGCCCGGCGCGCCCGAGGTCCCGGCGAGCTGGCACTGCTCCGACGCCGGACCGCGGCGCTCCCGCCCCGAGTTCGAGGCGTGGCTGCGCGACCCGTCCGACGAGGTCCGGCGCTGGCTGGACGCGCGGGACCCGGAGCGGGCGTGGCAGGCGCTCGGGACGCCGCGGACCGGGGTGGCCGCGTTCTGGGGACGGCCGGTGCACGGGTGGCGGCGTCCGGAGTGGGCCGCCGTCGAGGACAAGACGACCATCGACGCGCTGTGGTCCGCCGCCGGTGTGGCATCGCCGCCCCACCTCGTCGGCGACAGCGCCGAGGTGCTGCGCCGTTCCGGGGCAGCCACCGCGCTCGGCGGGCCGGCCGGGGTCGTGGTCGCCGCCGACTCGACCCGCGGCCATGTCGGGGACGCGCGGGGCCTGCGGTGGGTGCCGCGCCCCGAGGAGTTCGACGGCGCCGTGCGCGACCTCGCCGGACGGAGCGAGCGGGTCCGGGTCGCCCGGTTCACTGACGGGGTGCCGTGCAGCGTGCTCGGGGCGGCGCTGCCCGACGGGATCGCCGTGTTCGACCCGATCGAGATCGTCACGCTGGGCGATCCGGCCACCGGGCGGCTGCTGTTCTGCGGCTCGTCCACGCACTGGCGGCCGGGGGACGCGGCGGTGGAGGACATCCGCGGCGCCGCCCGGCGCGCGGGCGCGGAGCTGGTCCGCGCCACCGGCTACCGCGGGATCTTCAGCGTGGACGGGATCCTCACCCCGGACGGCTTCACCGCCACCGAACTCAACCCGCGCCACGCCTCCGGCCTCGGTCTGCGCGCCGCCCATCCCGACTTCCCCGTCTACCTGTTCAACCGCGCGGTCCAGGAGGAGCTGCCCGGTCTGGAGGGAGTCGGCCACGCCGCGCTCGAACGGTTTGTGCGCCGCGCCGTGGCGGCGGCGCCGTCGTACGCGCTGACGGTGCCGGTGACGGACGCCGGGCATCCGGACGGACGTGGGCAACTGCACCACGACGGACAGGTCATCGACCACCACACCGCACACGGCGTCACGGCGTTGTCGGCCCTGACTCCCCCGGCGGCGGACCACCGCGCCGGGCCCGCCTGCGCCGCCCTCGCCGCCCACCTGGGCGACCCGGGGCTGCGTTCCTTCCCCCTGGACGCCCGGGCCGCACCGGGCTCCGGGCACCGCACACCGACCGCGTACTGACGGACGACAGAGAGGGAGTGTCACCATGAGCCGACCGGTGAGCCCGGTCAATTCCTGGAACGAATGGGACCCGCTGCGGGAGATCGTCGTCGGCATCGCCGACCATGCCTGCTTCGAGCCCACCGAACCCGGATACCGGCCGCAACTGCGGGCCGCGGACGGCCGGCCCGCCCCCTTCCCCACCGGCCCCAAACCCGCCGAGATGATCGACCGCGCCAACGCGCAGCTGGACGGTCTGGCGGCGCTGCTCGCCTCGCAGGGGGTGACGGTGCGCAGGCCCGAGCCACCGGGCACGCCCGGCCCGCTGCGCACCCCGGACTTCGAGGTGGCGAACCCGTACTGCGTGGTGTGCCCCCGGGACGTGATGATCACGGTGGGCAACGAGATCATCGAGGCCACGATGTCGCGCCGGGCCCGGTACTTCGAGTACCAGGCGTACCGCAAGCTGGTCTACGGGTACTGGCACGGCGACCCCGACGCGGTGTGGACGGTGGCGCCGAAGCCGTCGATGGCGGACTCCATGTACCGCGAGGGGTTCTGGGACTGGCCGCTGGAGCAGCGGCACCGGGAGATGCACGCGTCGGAGTTCTGCGTCACCCAGGACGAGGTGGTCTTCGACGCCGCCGACATCAGCCGGTTCGGGCGGGACCTTGTCGTACAGGAGTCGATGACCACCAACCGGCTCGGCATCCACTGGCTCAAGCGCCATCTGGAGCCGCGCGGCTTCCGGGTGCACCCCGTGCACTTCCCGCTCGACTTCTTCCCCTCCCACATCGACTGCACCTTCGTCCCGCTGCGTCCCGGGCTCGTCCTGACGAACCCGGAACGGCCACTGCGCGAGGGCGAGGAGCAGCTGTTCCTGCGCAACGACTGGGAGCTGATCGACGCGCCGCAGCCGACGTCCACCAACGACGAGATGCCGGTCCACTGCCAGTCCTCCAAGTGGCTGTCGATGAACGTGCTGAGCATCTCGCCGACGAAGGTGGTCTGCGAGGAGCGGGAGAAGCCGCTCCAGGAACTGCTCGACAAGCTCGGCTTCGAGGTCTTCCCCCTGCCGTTCCGTGACGTCTTCGAATACGGCGGGTCCCTGCACTGCGCCACCTGGGACGTCAACCGGGAGGGCACCGCCGAGGACTACTTCGCGGACGGCTACCGACCGCTGCCGTAGGCCCGTGGCCGGGCGGGGGGGGGGGGGCCGGTGCCCCCCCCCCCCCCCCCCCCCCCCCCCCCCCCCCCCCCGCCCCCACCCCCCCCCCCCCCCCCCCCCGGGGGGGTGAGCGC